>NZ_JACSQE010000008.1:33925-121611 GCF_014836745.1 Oerskovia gallyi | reverse complement strand
GTCGAACGCGACGACGCGACGCTGACCCTCGTGGACCAGGTACGCGCCCGTGTCCGGCGGGCTGTCGTCACCGGGGAAGCAGACGACCGAGCCTGGTCCGGACGCGGTCAGGCCGAAGCCCGTGCTGCGGATCTCCTCGGCGGCGACCGCGTCGGGGTCCGTGCACTGCGGGCTGCGCAGGGAGTCGGGCGACGACCAGTCGTCGCCCAGGGACGCGGTCCCGTCGGTCGCGCCCTCGAGCAGGTCGTAGCCGGGCTCCAGGAGCACCAGGTCGGCCTCGGTCGCGAGGAGTGCGTCGACCTGCTCGGGCAGCAGGTTGAGGTCGGACGTCACGAGGAGCGTCGTCCCGGCGTCGGCGCGCGAGGCGGCGTCCGCCGTCGTGGTCACGTACGCGACCTCGACGCCCTGGTCACCGAGCACCTGGGCGAGGGCCCGGGCTCCGTTCGGACCGGCGTTGTCCGGGGCGAGCGGGGTGCTCGAGACGGCGGGCCGCGACAGCGCGGCGAGTCCCGCCACGATCGCCACCAGGAGGAGCACGGCGAGCGGCCAGCGGGCCGCACGCCACCGGCGCGCCGCCCGGGACCTGGCCGTGGTGCCGTCGCCCGTCACCCGCACCGGGACGTAGGCGGTCGTGACGGCCGGGGCGGACGTGTCGGGGGCGGAGACCGGGGGCGGCGGTGCGTCGAGTCCAGTGGTCACCGGGAGCCTCCGGAGGGGGTGGGCACCTGGGCGGGGGAGTCCGGCTCCGGGGCCCCGAGCAGGTGGGCGGGCGGGGTCGGCGTCGTGGCGAGCGTCGCCGCGTCGAGCTCGCGCAGCGCCTGGTCGGCCGCAGGCCCGACCGACACCTTCCCGTAGCGGACGTCGTCGAACAGGCGTGCACCGGCCGCGAGCCGCTCCGCGAGCGCAGGGAGGCGCACGGCGGCGTCGTCCGCGGCCTCGTGGGCCGTGCGCCCGGGGCGCGGGTCCAGGATCACGCGCTCCTCGAGCGAACGCACGACGGCGCGGTAGCGCTCGACGACGGCGGTCGGCCAGTCGCCCGTCGAGGCGGCGGCGTCGGCCGCGGCCCGGAGCTCCTTGGCGGAGCGCTCGTCGTCGTCGAACACCGCGACCGACGAACGGGCCTTGCGGGACAGGCGGACCGGGCCCGTGACCACGTAGGCGACAACCGCCACGACGAGGACCAGCCCGACGATCACGAGCGAGGCCACCACGGGGTTCACGTCGAGGACCCGGACGTCGGTGAACAGGCCGGTCAGCCAGTCGACGAAGCGCGACAGGAGCGAGGGCTGGTCCACGTACACGGGGTCGAGGAGCTCTTCCTTCAACCACTGTCGTGCGGTGTCGGCGTCGGGCACGACCGGGACGTCGGCACCGACCCCCAGGCCGAGGCGCGCCGGAGCAGCCGCCTGCCAGGCGGCGAGCGACGCAGGGAGCGCGCCGGTCACGCCGGGCCGTGGCCCGCGTGGTCTTCGGCCGCGGCCGTGAGCTCGACGTCCAACCCCTCACGGCGCATGCGGACGTCGATGTAGAGCAGCGAGACGACGCCCGCGAGGAACACCGCGCTGATGACGCCCGTGACGATCGACCCCACGGCCACGACCGCGTACATCGCGAACATGCTCCAGATCGAGAGCATGCCGCCGATGATCCCGAACGGCTGCGAGACGAGCCAGGTGATCGTGCCGACCGCGACCGAGGCCAGGAGGTAGATCCCGAGCAGCCGCCAGAACGAGCCGCGAGAGACCGTCCAGCCGCGCTTCACGCCGCTCGCGAAGCCCTGGCCCTCGAGGACCATGGCGGGCGGGACGAGGAGCGTGCGGACGAGGAACCAGCCGCCGAACACGGCGAGACCCAGCAGCCCGAGGAGCGCGACGGCGATGCCGAGGCCGACGTCCGCCGTGAACGCGAGGACCGTGAGGAGCAGGTAGACGAACCAGACGGCCCCGAGAGCGATCGACCAGAGGATCGAGAAGCCCAGCAGGGGCCAGATCTTCGACTTCGCCTGGGCCCAGACCTCGCTCGCGCTCGCCTTGCGACCGATCACGGACTGGCCCACCGAGGTGATGAGCAGGCCGTTGACGACGGGCATCGCGAGGGCCAGCACGACCGATGACACCATCGAGGCGCCGAGCAGGGGGAACATCTCCGTGAGGCCCGTGGCGTCGGCGCCCATCTCGACGCTCAGCTCCGCCTCGATCTGGGCGAGCTGGGGCGAGAAGATCCCGCTGATCAGCACGCCCAGCCCGAGCCCGAGGACCGTCGCGATCGCGATCACGGTCGCGCTCATCCCGAGCATCACCGTGGGGTTGGCGCGGATCGCGCCGAACGCGCCGTCGAAGATCTCGCCGAGGCTCAGCGGGCGCAGCGGGATGATGCCGGGCTTGTTCGCGGGGGGCGCGTAGGGCTTGCCCGCGAACGACGGCGGACCGTAGCCGGGCTGCTGGGGCCCGCCGTACTGCGGGGCGCCGTACTGACCGGGCTGACCGGGCTGGCCGTGCTGGCCGTACTGGGGGGTGCCGTACTGACCGGGCTGGCCCGAGGGCTGGCCGTACCGGCCGGGCTGGCCGTACTGCGGCTGCCCCCACGCGTTCGACGCGGGCTGGGTCGGGGCGGGCTGACCGGGCTGCGCCGGAGGACCGTACTGACCGCCCTGAGCGGGCGGCCCGCCGGCGGGCGGCGTCGATCCCGGCGGCTGCGGGGCGCGCTGGCCGTAGCGCGGGGTGTCGTCCGGTGCTGGCGTGCCGGCGTCGTCGGGCGTCGTCATCTGCTCTGCTGTCCCCGCTCGGTTCTGTCGGGCCCGTGGGCTCGTCCTGGTGAGGCCGTGCAGGACGCCGCGAGGGTGTCCGGCCCGGTAGCGGACCACCCTAGTACGGGGGACCGGCGGACGCGGTGGCCGGGCCGCTCGGGTGAACACTGGACGCCGTACGGTGGGTCGGACCGACGACCCCGCGGTCGATGGCAAAATGGGGCCATGAAGGTACGTGTGCTTGTGGTCGACGACGACACCGCTCTCGCCGAGATGATCGGCATCGTGCTGCGGTCCGAGGGGTTCGACCCGGTGTTCTGTGCGGACGGAGACCTCGCCCTGGCGACGTTCCGCAGCACGCAGCCGGACCTCGTCCTGCTCGACCTCATGCTGCCGGGCAAGGACGGCACCGAGGTGTGCCGCCTGATCCGTGCGGAGTCGGGGGTGCCCATCATCATGCTCACGGCCAAGAGCGACACGGTCGACGTCGTCCTGGGCCTGGAGTCCGGCGCCGACGACTACATCTCCAAGCCGTTCAAGCCCAAGGAGCTCGTGGCGCGCATCCGGGCGCGCCTGCGCCGCTCGGACGAGCCCGCCCCCGAGCACCTGGCGATCGGCGACGTCGAGATCGACGTGACCGGGCACCGGGTCACGCGCGACGGCCGCCCCATCGCGCTGACGCCCCTCGAGTTCGACCTCCTGGTCGCGCTCGCCCGCAAGCCGTGGCAGGTCTTCACGCGCGAGGTCCTCCTCGAGAAGGTCTGGGGCTACCGTCACGCGGCGGACACGCGCCTGGTCAACGTCCACGTGCAGCGCCTGCGCTCGAAGGTCGAGCACGACCCGGAGAACCCGGAGATCGTCCTGACCGTCCGCGGCGTCGGGTACAAGGCGGGCGCGGCGCGCGGGTGAGCGCTCCGTCGCTGCGCGCGCGGGTGGGGCGGTCGTTCCGTCGTGCCCGACGACGGGTGCGCGCCGCGGTCGGCCGGCTCACCTGGCGGGCACGGTCGTCGATGCAGCTGCGCGTGGTCGGGACGGCGCTCGTCGTCGGGGTCATCACGGTCGCGGCGCTCGGGGCGTACCTGTCGAGCACGATGCGGGACGGGCTGTTCGACCAGCGGCTCGAGCAGATCAACGTCGAGAGCGCCAACTCGATCCAGCAGGCGCAGAGCCTGTTCACGGCCTCGGTGTCCAAGACCAAGGACTCCGAGATCCAGACGCTCCTGCTCGACGTGCACAACACGCTGCGCACGAGCGGAAGCCCCGACCGCAAGATCTTCCTCATGCGGCCCGAGGGAGCACCGTCGCGCCTCAACGACGTGAGCACCGACAACCAGCTCGCGAGCCTCGTCTCGGACGAGCTGCGCGACGCCGTCATGGAGAGCGACGGCCGCGAGCTCCAGTCGGTCGCGATCCCGCGCGACCCGTCGGACCCGAGCTCTCCCGTCGATCCCGGGGTGCTCGTGGGGTCGAAGGTCCAGGTGCCCACGGTCGGCACCTACGAGCTGTACTTCCTCTACACGCTCGCGCCCGAGCAGGAGACCCTCTCGTTCCTGCAGCGCACGCTGGTCGTCGGTGCCGTGTTCGTCGTGGGCATCCTGGGGCTCATCACGTGGGTCGTGACCCGTCAGGCCGTCCAGCCCGTCCGTAACGCCGCGGGGGTCGCCGAGCGTCTCGCGGACGGGCACCTGAACGAGCGGCTTCCCGTCAAGGGCCACGACGAGCTCGCGACGCTCGCCCGCTCGTTCAACGAGATGGCGGAGAGCCTGCAGCTCCAGATCGGTCGGATGGAGGAGCTCTCGCTCCTGCAGCGCCGCTTCGTGTCGGACGTGTCGCACGAGCTGCGCACCCCGCTCACGACGATCCGGATGGCGGGGGAGGTCCTGCACGCGTCGCGCGACGACTTCGACCCTGCGTCCAAGCGGTCGGCCGAGCTGCTCCAGACCCAGCTCGACAGGTTCGAGGACCTCCTGGCCGACCTGCTGGAGATCAGCCGGTTCGACGCGGGGGCCGCCCAGCTCGACGCCGAGCGGCGCGACGTGCGCGACGTCGTCAACGCCGCGGTCGAGCTCGCCGCGCCGCTCGCGGAGCGCAAGGGCGTGTGGATGTCGGTGCACCTCCCGGACGGGGCCGTCACCGCGGACGTGGACCCGCGCCGCGTCGAACGCATCGTGCGCAACCTCGTGGTCAACGCGATCGAGCACGCCGAGGAGAAGCCCGTCGAGATCACGGTCGCCCACGACCGCTATGCGGTCGCGATCGTGGTCCGTGACCACGGTGTGGGCATGACGCAGGAGGAGGCGCTGCACGTGTTCGACCGCTTCTGGCGGGCCGACCCGGCACGTGCTCGCACCACCGGCGGGACCGGGCTCGGCCTCGCGATCTCGCTCGAGGACGCGCACCTGCACGGCGGGTGGCTCGAGGTCTGGGGTCGTCCGGGGCAGGGAGCCGCCTTCCGGCTCACGCTCCCGCTGCGCGCGGGGATCCGGCTCGAGGCGTCGCCCCTGCCGTTGGTCCCGCAGGACCCGACCCGCGGACGTGGCTTCCGCCCGCCGACCGGGCAGATCGAGCGGGTCGAGGACCCGACGGAGGGGACCACGAGCCCTTCGGCCCTGCCCGTGCTGCCCGACGAGAACCTCACGTTCGTCCGCCACGGCGTCGCGGACCGGCCCGGCGCGACCGTCGACGAGGAGGAACGATGACCGACCGACGACCCGGCAGGACCCGGGGTGCTCTCGGGGCGGGGCTGGTCGCGGCGGCCCTGGCGCTGTCCGGCTGCGCGTCGATCCCCACCTCGGGCCCGGTGATCCGCGGCAGCGACGTGGTGCAGGGGTACAACGCGCCGGGGCTGCGCGCACGGGGACCTGTCGCGGGGGACGACCCGGTGCGGATCGTGTCGGGCTTCCTGACCGCGCAGGCGGCCGGCCCGGCGGGCGACTTCGACGTCGCCCAGGAGTTCCTCACCGACGCAGGCGCCTGGAGCTGGGAGTCCCAGGTCCTGGTGTTCGACGGCGACCTCGACCTGACCGTGGACAAGGAGGCCATGAAGTCCGGGCAGGTCACGGTCACGGGCAGCGCCACCGTCGTCGGGGCCCTGGACAAGCGCGGCGTCTACACCGAGGACGTCCCCGGCGTGGCGGGTGCCGTGCCGGTGTCCTTCGGGCTGGTGCGTCAGGGCGACGGGCAGTGGCGCATCGAGACGGCCGAGGACGGGCTGCTGCTCTCCGAGAGCAGCTTCCAGGCCGCCTTCCGGCAGACCCGCCTGTACTTCCCGTCGGCCGACCGCGAGGTGCTGGTCCCCGACGACCGCTGGTTCCCCAACCGGGGGTGGCAGACGAGCGCCGTGACGGAGATCCTCGTCGGGCCCGTCGAGTGGCTCCGGGGGGCGACCGCGCCCGTGGTTCCCGAGGGGACGCGCCTGAGCATCGACGCGGTACCGAGCGAGGGCGGAGTCTCCGAGGTCCGGCTGACGGACACCATCTCGCTCGCGCCCCCCGAGGACCGTGCGCTGCTCAAGGCACAGCTCGAGGCGACGCTCTTCGACGCGTTGCCGCTCACCGTCAACCTCTATCGCGGGGAGGACCTGCTGAGCACCCCGACAGGCGGGGCCGTGCCCATCAAGGCCGTGACGGAGGGGAGCGAGGTCGTCGCAGCTCAGGGCGAGGTCAAGGTGCTCGACAGCGGAGCGGACGAGGCGGTGTCGTTGTCCCCTGCCGTCTCGCTCGCCGGGACCACGGCGACCGCCCTGGCGCAGGGCAGCGACGCGCGTCCGCTCGTGGTCCGCGACGGGACGGGCAGCCTCGTGCGGCTCGCGACGAAGAACCTGCCCGAGGTCCCGCTCCTGACCGGGGAGGACCTCCTGGCCCCGACCGTCGACCGGTTCGGTGGGGTGTGGTCGGGGCCCACGGCGCAGCAGGGCGCGCTGCAGGTCGTCCGGGGGGACCTCGCGGAGGCGGGTGACCCCGTCACGGTCGCCGCGCCGTGGTTGGCCGGACGCACCGTGCAGTCGATCCGGGTCGCGCACGACGGAGCCCGGATCGCGGTGGTCAGCTCGGACGGCCTGGTCACCCGGGTGGACGTCGCCGGCATCATGCGCGACGAGAAGGACGTCCCGACGGGGCTCTCGGAACCCTTCCGCGTAGGCGCCCCGATCACCTCGGCCTCGCAGGTCGTGTGGGCCGACGAGACGACGCTCGCGGTCCTGGGCACCGACGAGACGGAGGCCGCGCCGACGGTCCATCTCGTCCTGGTCGGGGGGGAGACCACGCGACTCTCGCCGGTCGCAGGTGCGACGGCGATCAGCGCGGGCGACGGCGACCGGACGGTCCAGGTCCTCACGCAGGACGGGACGCTGTTCGGGCGCAGCCGGTCGGGCGCGGTCTGGGAGAAGCGGATCGAGAACGTCGCGCTGCCGACGTTCCCGGGCTGAGGCCGGAACGGCTCGCCGCCCGGTGGTCTGACGACCCCCTGGCCCTGCTGGTGCGGACCGGCCAGGCTGTGGGCCCTGCCCGGCCGTGCCCGGCCGTGCACAGGCCGTGCGTGCCGCTCCCCGTCCACAGGGCGCGTCCTGCACCCCGCGCGGTGCGCGGCGACCTGGCACCCTCGGGCCGTGCGCGACCGCCCCCAGCAGCCCGACCTCCTCCGCCGCGACGGCCCGCTGGCCGGCCGTCCCACCGGCCCGCTCGCCGCCGTGCGCGGCTGGGCGCGGACGCTCGCGCGCCTGCTCGTCCCGGTCGAGTGCCCGGGCTGCGGCACCCGGGACGTCGCGCTCTGCCCGGCCTGCGCCGGGGCGCTGCGGACGGCCCCGGCGCGCAGGGAGGCCGACGCCCCGCGGCTCGACCGCATGGACGGGACCTCCCCCCTGCCGGTGTGGGCGCTCGCGCCGTACGCCGGCCCGCTGCGAGGGATCGTGGTCGCGTGGAAGGACAAGGGGCGACACGACCTCTCGAGGGACGTGGAGGCGGCCGCGTACCGCGCGGGACGGGCCGTCGCGCCCTGGGTGCGCGACGTCGTCGGGCAGGTGGGCGGACCGTGGGCAGGTGCGCCGTCCCGTGTCCTGGTCGTGCCCGCACCGTCGTCCGCCGCGGCGCGCCGCGCGCGGGGTGCCGAGCCGGTCCAGGGGCTCGCCCGCGCCGTCGCCCGGGGCCTCGTGGACGCGGGGGTCGACGCGGTCGCCGCCCCCGTCCTGGCGCAGCGCGGGCGGCGGGGACGGGACCAGGTGGGCCTGGGGTCGAGGAGCCGTGGAGCGCGCCTCCAGGGCGTCCGCGTCACCCGCGGCGCGGCGCGGCGGGGCCTCCCGCGGCCTGGCGCGACCTGCCTCCTGGTGGACGACGTGCTCACCACGGGGGCCACGCTCGCGGCGTGCGAGCAGGCGCTGGAAGACGCCGGTGCCGACGTCCTCGGTGCGGTCGTGCTCGCCGCGACGCCCCCTCCGCGGCGGGGTGACACGCCACCTGAAGTTCATCTCCCGCAGATGCTGCCTTTACCTACCGGGAGGGTTAACCTGGGGACCAGTCGTCACGGGGAACGGTTGGTAGGGGACCCGTGCGGCCACAGAGCGATCGACCCGAGGCAAGGTCCTCGGGCAGGGAGGTGATAGGTACTCCGGATCCCCCTCGGGGGAGCCAGACCCAGGACCACACGGGACGCTCTGGAAGCATCGAGAGCGTCCGAGACCCTTTGCGGAGGCTCACATGGAGATCGTTGTCGTCGGCAGGCACACGGAAGTGGCTGACCGCTTCCGCCGACACGTGGAAGAAAAGCTCGCGAAGTTCGAGCAGCTCGCACCGACCGCCCAGCGGATCGACGTCGAGGTCACCCACGAGAACAACCCCCGACTGTCCGAGGTGCGTGAGAGGGTCGAGCTGACCGTCCGCGCCAAGGGACCCGTCGTCCGCGCCGAGGCGGCAGCAGACGACCGGTTCGGGGCACTCGACCTGGCCATGAACAAGCTCCAGGAGAGGCTGCGACGAGTCAGCGACCGTCGCAAGGACCACCGCAACAACAACCCCGCACCGCCCGTCGACGTCCGGCCGTTCATCCCGGAGGACAAGACCCCCGAGCCCGCGCCGGAGCACCCGGCCGCTCCGGGAGACGCGGTCGAGACCCAGCTCGGCGACTCGCCCGTCGTCATCCGTCAGAAGCTCCACTCCGCAGAGCCCATGACGATCGACGACGCCCTCTACGAGATGGAGATGGTGGGCCACGACTTCTACCTCTTCGTCGACGTGGAGACGGCCCGCCCCTCGGTCGCCTACCGGCGCCGCGGTTGGAGCTACGGGGTCATCGCGCTCGACACCTCGTGCGCCGGCGGCCAGAGGACCGCGTCCGAAGCGAGCTGACCGCCGCACCCAGCCACCCCGTCGGCGCGTCCGGGCGGGTGTCAGGGGTGCGCGGCAGGATGGGTCGGGTGAAGACCGAGTCGTTGTCGCTCGCCCAGGCCCGCCGGGTCGCCCTCGCCGCGCAGGGCCTGCACGCCCCACGGCCCGACGACGCCGCGCCCCGGCAGGTCACGCTGCGTCAGGTGCAGCGCACCGTGGACCGGTTGGGCCTCCTGCAGATCGACTCGGTCAACGTCCTGGCCCGGGCCCACCTCGTCCCGCTGTACTCGCGGCTCGGCCCGTACGACGTGTCGCTGCTCGACCGCGCGGCGGGTCGCGCACCGCGACGGCTCGTCGAGTACTGGGCGCACGTCGCGTCCTACGTCCCGCCCGAGACCTACCGGCTCCTCGAGTGGCGCCAGCGCGCGTACCGTACCGAGGCCTGGGGGACGATCAGCGGGGTCGAGGCCTCGCACTCGGCCGTCGTGGAGCACGTCCGCCAGATCGTGGCCGAGCGCGGGCCGGTCACGGCGAGCGAGGTCCACGAGATCCTCGAGGCCCAGGGCATGGGCGAGGCGCGCGGCACCGTGGAGTGGGGCTGGAACTGGTCGCTCGCCAAGCGGGCCCTCGAGCTCCTCTTCTTCACGGGCGAGATCACGGCAGCGCGCCGCAACGCGGCGTTCGAGCGCTGCTACGACCTCACCGAGCGGGTCCTGCCGCCCGCGGTCCTCGCCGCACCGGCCGTGAGCGACGAGGACGCGGTCCGCCGCCTGCTGGAGATCGGGGCACGGGCGCACGGCGTCGGGACGCTGCGCTGCTTCCAGGACTACTTCCGGCTCAAGGGACCGGCCCCGCGCCGCGCGCTGGCCGAGCTCGTCGAGGACGGCGTGCTCCGTCCCGTCGAGGTCCGCGGCTGGGACGAGGTCACCTATCTGCACCGCGACGCCGCCCTCCCGCGCCGCGCCCAGGGGCGCGCTCTGCTCAGCCCCTTCGACCCTCTCGTCTTCGAGCGCACGCGCCTCGAACGGCTCTTCGGCACGTACTACCGCATCGAGATCTACGTGCCTGCGGCCAAGCGGGTCCACGGCTACTACGTGCTGCCGTTCCTCCAGGGTGACCGCATCACCGCGAAGGTCGACCTCAAGGCGGACCGTCGCGCCGGGCTGCTCCGCGTGCTGTCGGCGCACCGTGAGGAGCATGCCGACGCCGACACCGCGCCGGCTCTCGCGGCCGAGCTCCGCCTCATGGCGACCTGGCTCGGGATGGCGGACGTCGTCGTCGGGCCGTCGGGGGACCTGGCGCCGGCGCTCGCGGCCGAGGTCGGGCGGGTCGACGCCGGGGCGGCCGGGTAGGCGACGCGGGGCGTACGGCCACTTTCGCCGCAGAGCGAAACCACAGGTACCGGACAGAAGCCCACCCACCTGCCGGACTCGCCTACGATGGTCTGTGGTGTGATCCAGCCGACTGCCGCCAGGTGGTCGCCTCGCATTCGCCCCGGACCGTCCGGCCCGGGGGCGCGATCGATACGGGAGTACTGCGTGCCTGCGATCCTCGAGAAGGTCCTGCGCTTCGGCGAGGGCCGGATCCTGAAGAAGTTGTCCGGCCTGGCAGAGCAGGTCAACAAGCTGGAGCCCAGCTTCGAGGACCTGACCGACGAGGAGCTGCGCGAGGAGACCGACCGGTTCAAGGAACGGCTCGAGAACGGCGCGACGCTCGACGAGATCCTCCCCGAGGCGTTCGCCGCGGTCCGTGAGGCCGCCCGCCGCACCCTCGGGCAGCGCGCCTACGATGTGCAGCTCATGGGCGGCGCGGCCCTGCACCTGGGGAACATCGCCGAGATGAAGACCGGTGAGGGCAAGACCCTCGTCGGCACCTTCCCCGCGTACCTCAACGCGCTCACGGGCAAGGGCGTGCACGTCGTCACGGTCAACGACTACCTGGCCAAGTACCAGAGCGACCTGATGGGCCGCGTCTTCCGCGCCCTCGGCCTCACGACCGGCTGCATCATCTCCGGCCAGACGCCCGCGGTGCGCCGCGAGCAGTACGCCGCGGACATCACGTACGGCACGAACAACGAGTTCGGGTTCGACTACCTGCGCGACAACATGGCGTGGAGCACCGACGACCTGGTGCAGCGCGGCCACAACTTCGCGATCGTCGACGAGGTCGACTCGATCCTCATCGACGAGGCACGTACCCCGCTCATCATCTCGGGCCCCGCGTCGGGCGACGCGAACCGCTGGTACGGCGAGTTCGCCAAGGTGGTCCGCCGCCTGAGCCCGGAGACCGACTACGAGGTCGACGAGAAGAAGCGCACCATCGGCGTGCTCGAGCCCGGCATCGCGAAGGTCGAGGACTACCTCGGCATCGAGAACCTGTACGAGTCGCTCAACACGCCGCTCATCGGGTTCCTCAACAACGCGATCAAGGCCAAGGAGCTCTTCAAGCGCGACAAGGACTACGTCGTGCTCAACGGCGAGGTCATGATCGTCGACGAGCACACGGGCCGTATCCTCGCGGGCCGCCGCTACAACGAGGGCATGCACCAGGCGATCGAGGCCAAGGAGGGCGTGCAGATCAAGGCGGAGAACCAGACGCTCGCCACGATCACGCTCCAGAACTACTTCCGCCTGTACGACAAGATCTCCGGGATGACCGGTACGGCCGACACCGAGGCCGCCGAGTTCCAGGGCACGTACAAGCTGGGCGTCGTGCCCATCCCCACGAACCGCAAGATGCAGCGCGTGGACCAGCCCGACCTCGTGTACAAGAACGAGGAGGGCAAGTTCGACGCCGTGGTCGCGGACATCGTCGAGCGCCACGCCGAGGGGCAGCCGGTCCTGGTCGGCACCACGAGCGTCGAGAAGTCCGAGCTCCTGTCCTCGAAGCTCAAGAAGCAGGGCGTCCCGCACGAGGTCCTCAACGCCAAGCAGCACGAGCGCGAGGCCGCGATCGTCGCGCAGGCGGGCCGCAAGGGCTCGGTCACTGTCGCGACCAACATGGCCGGCCGTGGTACCGACATCATGCTCGGTGGCAACGCCGAGTTCATGGCGGTCGCCGACCTCGCCGCGCGCGGGCTCGACGCCGCGGAGAACCCTGAGGAGTACGAGGCCGCGTGGCCGGAGGCCGTCGAGCGCGCCAAGGCCGCCGTGGCCGCGGAGCACGACGAGGTCACCGAGCTCGGCGGGCTCTACGTCCTGGGCACCGAGCGCCACGAGTCGCGCCGTATCGACAACCAGCTCCGTGGCCGTTCCGGCCGTCAGGGCGACCCGGGCGAGTCCCGCTTCTACCTGTCGATGCAGGACGACCTGATGCGCCTGTTCAACTCGGGTCTCGCCGAGTCCATGATGAACCGCGCGGGCTTCCCCGACGACGTGCCCCTCGAGTCGAAGATCGTCACGCGCGGCATCGCGAGCGCACAGGGACAGGTCGAGGCGCGCAACTTCGAGATCCGCAAGAACGTCCTCAAGTACGACGACGTCCTCTCGCGCCAGCGCACCGTCATCTACGACGAGCGTCGCCGCGTGCTCCAGGGCGAGGACATGCAGGAGCAGGTCCAGCACTTCATCACGGACGTCGTCACGGCCTACGTCGACGGCGCCACGTCCGAGGGCAACCCGGAGCACTGGGACCTCGAGGCGCTGTGGACGGCGCTGCGCGCGGTGTACCCGGTCTCGATCGAGGTCGACGAGGTGCTCGAGCAGGCCGGGGGAGCCACGCGTCTGACGCGTGAGCTGATCCTCGAGGAGATCCTGTCCGACGCCCGCGTGGCCTACCAGGACCGCGAGGCGTCGCTGGGCAGCTCGAACATGCGTCAGCTCGAGCGCCGCGTGGTGCTCTCGGTGCTGGACCGCAAGTGGCGCGAGCACCTCTACGAGATGGACTACCTCAAGGAGGGCATCGGCCTGCGCGCCATGGCGCAGCGCGACCCGTTGGTCGAGTACCAGCGTGAGGGCTTCCAGCTCTTCCAGGCCATGACCGAGGCCATCAAGGAGGAGTCGGTCGGCTTCCTGTTCAACCTCGAGGTCAAGGTCGCCGAGCCCGAAGCGTCGCCGGTCAACCCGGTGTCGGCCGCGGCTGCCGCGCAGTCGGTGGCCGGTCAGGCGTTCGGCGGCACGGCTGGGGCCGCGGGGGCTGCTGCGGCGGCCGGAGCCGCGGCGAAGGCTGCGGCGGACGCCAAGGCGGCCGAGGCGGCGCGGGTCCAGGCGGCGGCGCAGGCCGACGCAGACCGGCCTGTCGAGGACGCACCCGTCGACGACGAGATCGTGGACGCGCCGGTCGCTCCGGCCCCCAAGGCCGAGCCGACGCTCATCGCGAAGGGTCTCGACGGCCCGACCGAGCAGGTGCCGCTGCAGTACTCGGCTCCGTCCGACGACGGTTCGGGTCAGGCCGTGGTCTCAGGAGACGGCTCGCGCCGCGCCCGCCGCGCCCTGCACGGCGAGGCCACCGCGGTCGAGGGGGACGGGCGCACGTTCCCCGGCACGCCCCGCAACGCCAAGTGCCCCTGCGGCTCGGGCAAGAAGTACAAGCTCTGTCACGGTCTGAACGAAGAGGAGTAGCCCTCTCCGCGAGGACACCCGCGAGCGGCGGTCAGCCGATCTCGAGGACCACGACGCGCCACACTCCGCGTCGGGCCTCGAGTCGGAGGGCCGCCGCTCGCACTCTGTCCATGTCCTCCAGGACGACCGTGGCCTCCGCCGTCGTGTCGCCGAGACGCACGAGCCGCGCACGACGGATCGCGACGGGCCGCGCGGCGGCGTCCACGCCGGCCGCTCCCTGCATCAGCAGTGCGCGTCGCCCCAGGGCGTCGAACACGTCCGGGGCGAGCCACCGCTGCAGCTGGGCCACGGGACGCTCACCGCGCAGGACCTCGACCGCGGCCCGGACGACCGAGCAGCAGATCGACGTCGGGTCCGGCAACGGGAGGTCCGGCGTCGACGTCACGGGTCGACCGTTGTCGCCGAGGTCTTCGGCGACCGGGAACTGCGGAGCGCCGCCGAAGGTCAGGACGCGCGGCGTCCGCGGTACCGCGCGAGGCAGGGTGGCCGGGCCGGCGAGTCGCGGCGTCGCACCGGAACGGAGCGTGCGGGGGTGCTGGCGGACGGTGGTGGTCGACATGGCGTTCTCCTGGGGTCGGCGAGGGCCGGCGCGTCGAGAGACGCCCGGTGGGACGGTGTACGGGGTTCTTGGCGTGGAGCGGAGGGCCGTGCGTGCCTGCGCTGAGGTCAGGCGGTGAGAGGGGCCTGCAGCACCTGTCCTGGTCGGATGAGGTCCGGATCCTGACCGATGACGTCCAGGTTCGCCGCGTACCAGCGCTGCCACTCGACGGTGATCTGGGCGTCGGTCGCGCCTTGTCCGAGGGCTCGTTCGGCGAGGGACCAGAGGGTGTCGCCGCGCAGGACCACGACCGAGACGCTCGAGGCGTCGGTCTGCGCGACGGACGACGGGACGGCGGCCAGGGAGCCGCCCGGGGTTGCGCCTCCGGGCGGGGGCGAGGCCAGCGGAGCGACCCCGGCGGACTGGGCGGGTGCGGCGCGCTGCGTGCCGCCCATCAGGCCGCTGAGCGGGACATGGCCAGGGTTCGGCCCACCCGGCTCTGCCCCTGCGGGCGACGGGGTCGGGGCGGAGGCGCCCGCGTCGTGGGTGCGCGGTGCCTCGCTCACCGAGGCTGCCTCGGGCGCGCCGTCCGTGACGGAGGGGACGGGGGGCGCGTGGTCGATCGCCGCGGCCTCGGTCGCGGCGTCGGTGGTGCCCCCGTCCCGAGACTCGTCGGGTGAGCGCAGCGCCTCGGGCTTCTCGTCTGCGGCGGGGGCGAGCGGAACGACCGACGGTCCGGCACCGTGGCTCGCAGGGTCAGCGGTGCCGGTGGCCGCGGGAGCGGTGCTCTGCCATCCCAGATCGACGACGGCGGTGCTCGTCGCGGGCTCCGCGGGCTCGGTCTCCACAGCCTGGGCGCTCCCTGCCCCCAGGACGAGCCCGGCTCCGATCGACACCGCGACTCCGGAGCCGGCGAGCCGGCGGACGAGGACCGGGGCATGCAGCAGCACGAGTCGTTCTCCTGCTGCCCACCGGCGGCCCACGCCTCGCACGAGGACGCACGACGCGGCGAGGGCGCAGCTGAGCGACACCCAGGCCGCGAGCAGGCTTCCCGCGCCGACGAGCGGGATCTCCAGATAGGTCTCGAAGCGAGGGCTGGGGAGGTCGCCTGCGACGGACAGGGCTCGCAGGGCCAGCAGGACGCCGACGAGGCCCGCGGCGGTCGCGAGGGCGAGCAGAGCGGCCAGCCGTGGCCCCTGTCGTGGCACGACCCGCGCGCTCGCGCGGCCGGGTCCGGGATGGTGCGCCATGCTTCCCCCTGAAGATGGACGACGACGTCGGGTCCGTGCTCGGAGCGATCATCGCGTTTGATGCAGTTTGATAGTGCTACATCAAACTAGATCGCACTTCTGTTGTCCACAGGAGGTTCGTAGTTCGGACACCCCTGGACGAAACCCCCGGGCCTGCCGCTACGGTGTGGGCGTGCGCTGGGACCTGCTGTTCGCCGACCTCGTGGCACAGCTCGACGCCGGCGACGCCCAGGCCGACGCCCACGTGCTCGCGGACCTCACGCGTGCCGAGCAGGCCACGATCACGCTCGGGGACCGACTCCGCGCGAGCGTGCTCGGCCCGCCGCTCGGTGTGCGGCTCACCGACGGGTCGCGGCTGACCGGACAGGTCAGAGCGGTCGCGTCCGACTGGTTCCTGCTCGAGGACGGGAACCGGCGGCACGTCGTACCCCTGCTCGCGGCCACGGTGATCGACGGGCTCGCCACGCACGCCGTCCGCGGCCCTTCGGGCACGGGAGCCGGGCGCGGGCTTCCTGCCCTGCTGAGGACGCTCATGCGAGACCGTGCCGTCGTCCACGTGCGGACGCTCGCCGGCGAGCTCGACGGTCGTGTCGCGCGGGTCGGCAAGGACCACCTGGACCTCTTGGCCACCTCGGGCGGCGCCCGGGCGAGTCACGTCGTCCCGTTCGTCGCGCTCGTGTGCGTGAGCGAGACCTAGGCGAGACCAGGGGCGGACCGGATGCAGGGGGAGCAGGGGGAGCAGGGGAGCGCGTCGCGTGACGTGCATGCCGCGCCGACGGCGGGCAGCGGTACGCGGCGGGGGGTCAGGACTCGAAGTCGCCCGCGTCGATGCGGGTACGCGTCTGGGCGTACATGCGCTGGATGTATCCCTCGAGCTCGCTGGCCTCGACCCTCCACTGGCCTCGTCCGCCGACCTGGATCGCGGGGAGCTCACCGCTGCGGACCAGGGCGTACGCCTGGGCCGCCGAGATGTTGAGCTCCTCCGTGACGTCCGCGAGGGTGAGGAAGCGCTGTGACATGGCCACAGTCTTTCACGGCACCGATACCGGTCCTGGTTGTCCACAGGCGATGCCCTGCTCGCCCCATCCCCACGCTCCGCTCGGCATGATGGCTCCCAGTCCCCGGGGTGCCCGCGGCTCCGGGGCGTGGCGCCCGACCCAGACCGCCCGATCCGCCCGACGACGAAACGGACCCTCATGACGAGCACCCTCGACCCGCTGCCGACCCCCACCGTCGCCCGGCTGCGGCGCCCCGGTTGGCGGGACCCTCGCCTCCTCCTCGGTCTCGTGCTCGTCGCCGCCTCGGTCGCCCTCGGCTCGTGGGCCGTGTCCTCGGCCGGTCGGACTGTCGCCGTCTACGCCGCAGCCGGACCGCTCACGCCGGGTGAGCCGGTCGACGCGAGCAGCCTCCGGACCGTCGAGGTGCGCCTCGGGTCCGGGGACGAGAAGTACTTCCCCGCGGGGCAGGCGCTCCCCGACGACCTGGTGGCGTTGCGGGTCGTGGGCGACGGTGAGCTCGTGGCCCGCACCGCGGTGGGCGGGGCGGCAGAGCTGGCCGTTCGCGCCGTGGCGGTCCCGGTCACCGCCGCGCTGTCGGACAGGGTCACGGACGGCACGCTCGTGGACGTCTGGTTCATCCCGGCAGTCGAGGACGGGAGCGTGGCCGGCGCGGGCGAGAAGGGTGTCGGGGAGGGCGCGCGCGAGCCGTACGCGCTCGCCTCGCAGGTCGTGGTCGCTCAGGTCGCGGAGGCCTCGGGGACGCTCGTGACGGGAGGGCCGACCACGCTCCACGTGCTGGTGCCCACGGACGACCTCCCCGGAGTCCTGGCCGCGCTCGCGGCCGAGGGCGAGATCGCGGTCGTGCCCGTCCCCGGGGGTGGAGCATGACCGCGGATGCGACCCTCCCGGTCGCCGCCGTGCTGTGCGCGGTGCGCGGCAGCGGTGAGACCGCGGTCGTCACGGCGCTCACGGCGCCCGGGTCCGGAGTCTCCGTGGCCCGTCGGTGCGCGGACCTCACGGAGCTCCTCGCCGCGGCCGGGGCCGGCGCGGGCACGGCCGCGATCATCTCGGCCGACCTCCCCGGGATCAACCGCGAGACGGTCGCGCACCTGCACGCGTGCGGCGTGCGGGTCGTCGCGCTCGCAGGGGACCAGGACTGGGTCGCGGACCGACTCCGCGCCGTGGGCGTCGACGTCGTTCTCGACGAAGACACCCCGAGCACGGTCCTCGTCGCGACGGTCCGTGACGAGGCGCACGGACGCGGACGCCACGACGACGGGGGAGGACCGCCACCGGGAGACGTCGCCGGTGGGCAGGGCGGGACGGGCGACGGCCGGGTCCGGCGGCGGGGCAAGGTCGTCGCGGTCTGGGGTCCGACCGGGGCCCCCGGGCGGACGACGCTCGCGGTGCACCTCGCGGCCGAGCTGGCCGGTGCGGGCGACCGGCGGGCGCACAGCGGCGGGCGACGTCGACGCCGAGGGCGAGGCGCGCCGTCGGGCACGGACGGGAGCCGGACCGACGAGGTCCTCCTGGTCGACGCAGACACCTACGCAGGGTCCGTCGCCCAGCACCTCGGTCTGCTCGACGAGTCACCAGGGCTCGCGGCGGCGGCCCGCAGCGCGGGGCAGGGCACCCTCGAGCTCGCGGGCCTGGCACGCCTGGCCCCGCTCGTCGTGCCGCGACTGCGCGTCCTGACCGGCATCTCGCGCGCCGCGCGCTGGCCCGAGCTCCCGCCGACCTCGCTCGACGTCGTCTGGGAGCTGTCCCGGGCGCTGGCCGACTGGACCGTGATCGACTGCGGGTTCGGGCTCGAGCAGGACGAGCTGCTGTCCTACGACACGCGCGCCCCGCAGCGCAACGGGGCGACGCTCAGCGCGCTCGCGGCGGCAGACGTCGTGCTGGTCGTCGGCGGCTCGGACGCGGTGGGGATCCAACGGCTCGTCCGCGGACTGGGAGACCTCGCGGACAGCGGCGCGACGAGCGGGGCGCTGAGGATCGTGGTCGCGAACCGGGTCCGGTCCTCGGCGGCCGGCCCCCGGCCCGAGGCTGCGGTGCGGGAGGCGCTCGGCCGGTACGGCGGGGTCACGGACCTGCACGTCGTCCCGGACGACCGGGTGACCCTCGACGCGGCGCTGCTCGCGGGCAGGACGCTCGCCGAGCACGCACCCGAGACCCTGGTCCGTCGGGCCGTCGCGGAGCTCGCGCAGCGCGTCCGGACGGACGTCGGTGCCGTTCCGGGCACGGCCCCGCCGGGCGGACCACGCGAACGCGTCCCGGAACCGGCACACTGATCCCATGCGCATCTACGTTCCCGCCACCGTCGACGAGCTCGACGCCGTCACCGTGACCGGCGACGAGGCCGTCTGGTCCCTCGCTCCGCGAGCCGCCCACGCCGTCACGTCCGCCCTCTCCCGCGAGCTGCCCGACGAGGACGAGGAGGGGCTGGAGTTCGCCGCGGCCCTCGAGGCCGCCGACGACTCCCTCGCGCTCATCGCCGGTCGCGTCGGCGCCCCGCGTCAGCGTCTCGTCGTCACGGTCGAGGTGCCCGACGAGATGGTCGCGCTGACCCAGCCCGGCGACGACGAGTCGGCCGACGACCTCGCGCCCAGCGCGGTCGACGTCACGGCGTCCATCCCCGAGGTGCGCATCGTGTGCGTCCACGTCGACGAGCCCGAGGCCGCGACGGACATCGCCGAGGTCTTCGCGGCCGCCGACGAGGACCGCGACGAGGACCTCGACGCCGCGCTCGACCGCGTGAGCGAGCGCGACCTGCTCTGGTACGACTGGTCGGAGCTCAAGAGCGTTCCCCGCGCCAAGTGACCTTGCCGTAGCAGGTGCCGAGAACGGACCTGAGGCCGCCATCCACCGGATGACGACCTCAGGTCCGTTCTCGTCCGCCGGGCGCCCGGCGAGCCGGGCCAGCGGGCAGCCGGGCGAGCGGGCAGCGGGGCAGCCGCCCGGCCGGCAGGGTTAGGAGAGGCGGCCCAGGATCTCGTCGTGGAGCAGGCCGTTCGTGGCGACCGCGTTGCCGCCCCACGGCCCGGGCGAGCCGTCGAGGGACGTGAACGTCCCGCCGGCCTCGGTGACGATGGGGACCAGTGCCGCCATGTCGTAGAGCTCGAGCTCGGGCTCCGCGGCCGCGTCCACGGCCCCCTCGGCCACGAGCATGTAGGACCAGAAGTCGCCGTAGGCCCGCGTGCGCCAGGTCTCGCGGGTCAGGTCGAGGAACGCGTCGAGCTTGCCGCGCTCCTCCCACCCGGACAGCGACGAGTACGACAGCGAGGCGTCGTCGAGCTTGCCGACCTGCGAGACGCGCAGCCTGCTCGCTGCCGCGAGCGAGCGCCCGCTCCACGCGCCCGTGCCCTTGGCGGCCCACCAGCGGCGGCCCAGGGCAGGAGCGGACACGAGCCCGACGACGATCTCGTCGCCGTCGGCCAGCGCGATGAGCGTGGCCCACACCGGGACCCCGCGCACGAAGTTCTTGGTCCCGTCGATCGGGTCGATGATCCAGCGGCGGGCGCCGTGCCCGGTCTCGCCGAACTCCTCACCGACGATCGCGTCGCGCCCGCGGGCCCGCGAGAGGTGGCTGCGGATGATCTCCTCCGCGGCGCGGTCGGCGTCGCTGACCGGGGTGTTGTCCGGCTTGGACTCCACGGACAGGTCGAGGGCCTTGAAGCGGGACATGGTGTGCGAGTCGACCTGGTCGGCGATCACGTGAGCCAGGCGCAGGTCGTCGTCGTAGGTCGGCATGGCTCACACCGTACCGGTGCGCGCCGCCAGCAGACGTCGGAACGACTCGACACGCGCGGTACGCGCCGCCTTCTCGTCCTCGGGGGACGCCTCGAGCCAGTCGTCGAGCGCGCAGTCGGGTGCCCCGTCGAGGTGCGTGCAGCCGCGCGGGCAGTCCTCGGCGACCACGTCGAGGTCGTCGAACGCCTTGAGGAGGTTGTCGACGTCGACGTGGGCGAGCCCGAACGACCGCACGCCGGGCGTGTCGATGACCCACCCCGCGGGGTTGCCGTCGGCGTCGGGCAGGCGCAGCGCGACGGCCGACGTCGACGTGTGCCGCCCGCGGCCCGTGACGTCGTTGACGACGCCCGTGGCCCGGTACGCGTCCGGCACCAGGGCGTTGACGAGCGTCGACTTGCCGACGCCCGAGTGGCCCACGAGGACCGACGTGCGGCCCTCGAGCTCGGCGCGCACGGCCTCGAGCGGCTCGATGCGCCACGCGTCCTCGGCCGCGTCGGAGGCGTTGTGGCCGGGCTCGTCGCCGTGCCCGCCGTGCCCAGCCCCGTCGCCGGTGCCGGTCCCGGCGGGAGCATCGTCGTGCACCCGCCGGGTGACGACGACCTTGACCCCGATGGGTTCGTAGAGCTCGCGCAGCGGCGCCGCGTCGGCGAGGTCCGCCTTGGTGAGGCACAGCAGGACGTCCATGCCCGCGTCGTAGGCGGCCACGACGCAGCGGTCGATCATGCGGGTGCGGGGCTCGGGCTGGGCCAGGGCCGTGACGATCACGAGCTGGTCGGCGTTGGCGACGATGATGCGCTCGTACGGGTCGGTGTCGTCGGCCGTGCGCCGCAGGGTCGAGGTGCGTTCCTGGATACGGACGATGCGCGCGAGCGTGCCGTCCTCGCCCGTGGTGTCGCCCACGATGTCCACGCGGTCGCCGCACACCACGCGGTTGCGGGTCAGCTCGCGCGCCTTCATCGCGAGGATGGTGCGCTCGGTCGGCAGGTCCTCGTCGAGCAGGAGCGTGTAGCGCCCGCGGTCGACGCCCGTGACGAGACCGGTCTCGGCGTCCTCGTGCTGTGGACGCTGCTTGGTCCGCGGGCGGGAGTTCTTGTTGCTCGCCCGGTCGTGGAAGTCGGACTCGTCGCGGACGCGCCGCGCCATCAGCTCGCCGATCCCGTGGCGCTCAGCATGCGGTCCCACATGGCGGTGAACCCGGGCAGGGTCTTGGCGGTCGTCTCGACGTCCTCCACGAGCACGCCGGGCACGCGCAGCCCGATCAGCGCGCCCGAGGTCGCCATGCGGTGGTCGTGGTAGGTGCGGAACGTGGCGCCGCGCAGCGGGCGCGGCGTGATGACGAGCCCGTCGTGCGTCTGCTCGGCCTGCCCGCCGAGGCGCGTGATCTCGGTCGCGAGCGCGGCCAGGCGGTCGGTCTCGTGCCCGCGCAGGTGCGCGATGCCGCGCAGGCGGCTGGGGGAGTCGGCGATCGCGGCGAGGGCCGCGATGGTCGGGGCGAGCTCGCCCGCCTCGTGGAGGTCGACGTCGATCCCGCGGACCTCGCCCGTCCCGGTCACGGCCATGACCCCGTCCGCCAGCTCGGCGCGGCCGCCCATCGCGGTGAGGAGCTCGGCCATCATGGCGCCCGGCTGGGTCGTGACGGCGGGCCAGCCGGGGACGCGCACGGTCCCGCCGACCACGAGGGCCGCGGCGAGGAACGGCCCGGCGTTCGAGAGGTCGGGCTCGACGTACACGTCGCGCGCGGCGATCGGCCCGGGGGAGACGGTCCAGATCGTGGGGCGCGAGTCGTCGACCTCGACGCCGACCTCGCGCAGGACCTCCACGGTCATGTCGATGTGGGGCACGCTCGGCAGCGTCGGGCCGGTGTGGCGCAGCGTGACGCCCTCCTCGAAGCGCGCGGCGGCGAGCAGCAGGCCCGAGACGAACTGGCTCGACCCCGACGCGTCGACGTCGACGTGCCCGCCGCGCACCGCGCCGCGCCCCGTGATGGTGAACGGCAGCGTGTCCTTGCCCTCGACCGGCACACCCAGGTCGCGCAGCGCGTCGAGCACAGGCCCCATGGGGCGCACGCGTGCACCCTCGTCGCCGTCGAACCGCACGGTGCCGTCGGCGAGGGCCGCGACCGCGGGGACGAAGCGCATGACCGTGCCGGCGAGGCCGCAGTCGATCTCGGCGGGGCCGTGCAGCGCGCCGGGCGTCACGTGCAGCTCGCTCGGGTCGTCGCCCTCGGTGATGCCCACGCCCAGGTCGCGCAGCGCCGCGGCCATGAGGTCGGTGTCGCGGCTGCGGAGCGCGCCGCGCAGCACGCCGGGCCCGTCGGCGAGGGCCGCGAGCACGAGGAGGCGGTTGGTGAGCGACTTGGAGCCCGGGACCGCGACGGTCGCGTCGAGCGGGGCACCGGCGGTCGTGCCCGTCCGGCTGGGCGCGGGCCACGCCGGTAGCGCGGGGGTCGTCTCGGCGGGGCGGGCGGCAGGAAGGTCGCTGGTCACATGCCCCAGGTTATGGCACCGGGACTCGGGAAGGGCCTTCCGTCCGGTCCTCGGCCGGGCCCGTCCGCGGCCCGACGGCGTCGCTCACCTGTCGTGGTCGGGCTGCGGTGAGCGACGCGTCGGCTGCGCCGGGGGTGCCGGGCGCGCCGGGCGTGCCGTCAGTGCCGTCAGTGCCGTCAGTGCGAGACGGCGCCCTTGACGGCACCGGTCGCCGAGCTCGCGGCGCGCCGCGCCGTCCTGCCCGCCTTCCGGGTGCTCGCCGTCACGGCGTGCGTGGCCTTGTCCGTCACGGACTCGACCTTGTGCTTGGCCGCGTCGACCTGGTGCTTGGCGTTCTTGGCGAGGTCGATGTCCTTGCGGGCGCGGTCGACGCGCCAGCGGACGCCGGGGCGACCCTCGTAGTCGGCCCCGGCGATGAGAGCCGCGCCGATCGCGCCCAGGTTGGCCACGAACTTGCGGGTGCGCACGTCGCGAGGCACGTCGCTCGGGGTGAAGGGCTGGTTGACGACCGCGAGGGGGACGCTCAGGGCCGCGAGCGTGAGGGCCGCGGTCCGTGGGGCCTTGCCGACCGCGAGGAACAGCCCGGCCACGGCGGTCGCGGCGCCGTGCGCGCGGACGAGCGCCGAGACCTGCTTCTCGCTGAGGGGCTCCTCGACGCCGAGCTGCTGGCCGACGAGGCTCACGCCCCGCCGGGCGGCGCGCACGTGCTCCGCGGGCTTGAGGGCGGCCTGCACGCCGTCGTAGATGAACCAGGAGGCCAGCATGGGCCTCGCGACGTGACGCAGCAGCATCGGTGGGTCTCCTTCGTCGAGCGGGTGCCGGTGAGAGCGGCGGACACCGGGACGCTGGTGCCGCACCCGGTCGACCCAGCCTGTCCCATCGCTGCTCAGCATGCCACCGGGCGTGCACCCTCGGGGTCGCACGCGCCGGGGAGCGGGGCGTTCGAGGGCGGCGCGAGGGGCGCACGCAGGTGCGCGTCGTCGTCTGGCCGCAGGGTCCGTCGACGGGACCGGGCCCTGGCGAGGGCGGAGCCGGGACCGGCCCGGCTCCGCCCGTGAGCTCATCAGGTCAGAGCGCTCCGCCGGCCGCCTCGGGGGCGTCCGCGGACTCTCCGCCGTCCCCGATGGTCTCGCGGGCCACGTAGTTCTCGAGGTCGAACAGGTTCTCGCCGGCGCGGCGGGCGACCGTCAGGAGCGTCGTGGCGGACGCGACCTCCTCGACCTGCTCCTTGAGGAACCACAGCAGGAACTGCTCGCCCAGGGCGTCGCCCTCCTCGCGGGCCGCGCGGAAGATGGCCTCGATCTGGTCGGTGACCTGCTTCTCCTGGTCGAGCGCGAGCTGGAGTGGCTCGAGCACCGAGTCGAAGTCGTTGCGCACCGCGCCCGTGCCGGGGATCGAGATCTCCAGGTCACGGTCGAGGTGGTACTGGACGATCATCATGGCGTGGTTGCGCTCCTCGACCGACTGGCGGTAGAAGTGCGCGGCGAGCTGGGGCAGGTCGTGCGCGTCGAACCACACGGCGATCGCGATGTACTGCTGGTGGGCGTCGAGCTCGTGGCCGACCTGCTCGCGCAGGAGGGTGCGGAACCGGGAGTCGGGAGTCGTGGTCGTCATGCGGTCACGCTAGCGAGGATCGCGCCCGAGCACACCCGATGGTTGCCTGCCCTCACTGAGCGCAGGCTCGCCTGACCATCCGCCCGCCCCGCGGAGGCGCGGGACCCGCGGCATCAGGCGGCTGCGGGAATGCCAGGGGGCACCCGGCGGTTGTGCTGAGCGTGACATGTGTACTGGAAGCGGAAGCGGCCGTCAGCGCCCCCGCCGCACCGAGCCTCGAGGTCGTGCCGTTCGGCGCGGTCGCACCTTCTGCGCTCTCGGCGGACACCCGACCGGCAGGAGGACTAGGCTCGTTGTCGATGACGGACCAGATCAGCAGCAGCGCAGGCGACCTCTCGGGCGCCGATGACGCCGAGGACACCAACCGGGCCCCCTCCACGGAGGACGACGCGGCCCGTTCGGCGCGCTTCGAGCGCGACGCGCTGGTGTACCTCGACCAGCTCTACTCGGCGGCGCTGCGCCTGACGCGCAACCCGACCGACGCGGAGGACCTGGTCCAGGAGACGTTCACCAAGGCGTTCGCGGCGTTCCACCAGTACCGCCCGGACACCAACCTCAAGGCGTGGCTCTACCGGATCCTCACCAACACGTTCATCAACAACTACCGCAAGAAGCAGCGCGAGCCGCTGCAGTCCGCGGCAGAGGACGTCGAGGACTGGCAGATCCACCGCGCGGCGTCGCACACGTCGCAGGGGTTGCGCTCGGCCGAGGCCGAGGCGTTGGACCGGCTCCCGGACTCCGACGTGAAGAAGGCTCTCCAGGAGCTGCCGGAGGACCGCCGGATGGCCGTGTACTACGCGGACGTCGAGGGCTTCCCGTACAAGGAGATCGCCGAGATCATGGGCACGCCGATCGGGACCGTGATGTCGCGGCTCCACCGTGGTCGGCACCAGCTGCGTGATCTCCTGAGCGACTACGCAAAGGACCGAGGACTGGTGGGGGCCAAGACCCCCGGAGGTGAGTCGTGAGTCAGCAGAACGTGGGCACGGAGGCGCAGGACGAGGTCATCGTGCCGATCCCCCACTCGACCGAGGGTGAGACCGAGTGCGAGCACGCGCTCAAGCACCTGTACGAGTACCTCGACTCGGAGATGACCTCCGACGACGAGGTGCGCATGCGTGCGCACGTCGCACACTGCTCGCCGTGCCTGGCCGAGCTGAGCGCCGAGGAGCTGGTCAAGCAGCTCGTGCGCCGCTCGTGCCACGAGCAGGCTCCCGTCGAGCTTCGGCTGCGCATCCAGGCGCAGTTCACCGTACTGCGTACGACGACGGTCGTCGAGGGCATCTGACGCGCCGTCCGGGGGAGTGACGCCGTCGGGCACCTCACCGCTCCTGCGCGGGCCGGCCGCCGGTCGGCTGCGGCCGCGGCGGGCCGCCTCCCGAGAACGTCGAAAGGGCCCGTCCTCACCGAGGTGAGGACGGGCCCTTTCGTCGCACTCGCCCGCAGGGCGCGTGATCGCGGCCCTGGCGGGCTCGTGATCAGGCGTTGGGGCGCTTGCCGTGGTTCGCTGCGCTGCCCTTGCGGCTGCGACGCTTGCGTCCGCGCTTGCTCATGATTGCTCCTCACGCCGGATTCTGTCTGCTCCATGTTCCCACATCTGGGGCTTGTCCTGGTCCAAGACGCGATATATCGTGTGACCAGAAACGCGATACATCGCGTTCATGGGACCGGGTGGGACACCGCAGGAACGCGAGGAGAGACATGGCGACCGAGAACTGGACCGTGACCGGTCCGCAGACGATCGACGTCGGGCCCGTGGACCGCCTCGACGCGAACCTGCTCAACGGACGCATCGACGTCGTGGTGCACGACGAGCCCGGCGTCCGCGTCGAGGTCCACTCGATCGAGGGGCGCCCGCTCGAGGTGCGTCTCGACGGCGACCGCCTCACGGTCGGGTACTCGCCCACGGGCGGCTGGCAGGGCTTCCTCGACTCGTTCCGCAACTACCGCGGCAAGGACCGCGCGGACGTCTACGTCGGCGTGCCCGCACACGTGCGGGTCAAGCTCGCGACCGTGCGCGGCGACGGCCTCGTCGCCGGCACCCAGGCGAAGGTCTCGGTCGCCACGGTCGGCGGTTCGGTCATGACGACGCAGACGACAGGCGCGGTCCGCGTCGACACGGTCTCGGGCGAGGTCACGGTCCGCGACCACGTGGGCACCCTCGTCATGGACTCCGTCTCGGGCGACCTCACGGCCTCCGGGGCGCTGACCGACGTCAAGCTCAACACCGTCTCCGGGAACGTCACGCTCGACTCGAGCGCCACGCCCGACGTGATGAACGTCAACGCGGTCTCGGCCGACGTCCTGGTGCGCGTCCCCGAGCCCGACGGCCTCGACTACACGCTGCGCTGCGTGAGCGGTCGTCTCGTGGTCGACGGCGTCGAGCACCGCGGCACGCCCGGCGGCGCCTACCGCCAGGCCGGCCCGTCCGGGACCCCGGGAAAGAAGCTCCAGGTCAACTCGGTCTCGGGGAACGTCACGGTGCTGCGCGGCGAGCCCGCGGACGCCGCCGCGTGGGACGGTCCCGCCGGTCAGGCCACCGGCACGGGCGCCCACCCGTGGTCGTACGACGACGCCCCGACCGACGCGTACCCGGGCGACGGCGCCCCGTGGGGCACGGCGGACAGCCGGGCGACGTGGACCGGCGGCGGGCCCGCGGACGGACCGGCGGACCGCTGATGGCCTCCGTCTTCGCCCACGGAGAGCTCCGGCTCTACCTCCTCGCGCTGCTCGAGTCCGGGCCCAAGCACGGCTACGAGCTCATGACCGAGCTGAGCGACCGCTTCGGGGGGACCTACCGCCCCAGCGCTGGCACCATCTACCCGCGCCTCGCCCGGCTCGAGGGGGAGGGCCTCGTGCGGCGCAGCGACAGCGCCCGCAAGTCCACGTACGAGCTCACGCCCGCCGGGAGGGCCGAGGTCGCGGCCCGCCGGGCGGACGTCGCGGCGCTCGAGGACGGGATCGCCCAGACCGTGCGCACACGGGCGCACGCCCTGCGCGCCGACATCGAGGGCTCGATGCAGGGGCTGCGCGCCGAGCTCGCGGCCGCGGCCCAGGAGGCGCGTGTCCGCCCGCGGCCCGCCGCCACCCCGGACCCTCGCCGCGGCGAGTCCTACGCCCGCCGTGTCGAGGCCGAGGCCATGGTGCAGCGGTTCCGCGACGACGTCCGCGCCGACCTCCGGCGAGCCGACGCGAGCAGCGCGGTCACCGAGCTGACGCTCGAGACGCTGCGGACGGTCCTGGACTCCGCCCGGCGGGCGGTCCGGGGGACGCTGCCGTGACCGGCGGCCCCGCGGCGGAGGGTCCGGCCGACCGGTACGGCCGGCACGACACGAACCAGCACGACACGAACCAGCACCACACGCAGACGACGAAGGAGAACGACATGGGAACCGAGTCCTGGGTCATCGCAGCACCCCAGCAGATCGAGGTCGCCGACGTGGCGTCGCTCGTCGTGGGCCTGAACAACGGGGCGGTCGAGGTCGTGAGCGACCCGAGCCGCGAGTCCGGCGCGACCGTCGACGTGACCGACGTGAGCCCCCGGCCCCTGCGGGTCACCACGCACGCGGGCGAGCTGAAGATCGCGTACGACTTCGACGGCGTCGAGGGCGTCGTGGACCGGGTGCGCGGCCTGAAGGACAAGGACACCGCGACACTGCGGGTCGTGCTCCCGGCGCACCTGCCCGTCAAGATCGCGACCGCACGCGCGGCGGCGACCGTCAGCGGGACGCGTGCCCCCGTGTCGGTCACGACTGCCGACGGGGCGGTCACCGTGACCGACACCGTGGGTCCGCTCTCGGTCAAGACCGTCGGGGGCCGCGTCGCCGTCACCACGCACGACGGGGACGTCAAGGTCGGCACCGCCTCGGGCCGCGTCGAGGCCGAGGGCGCGCTCGGACGGGTCACGATCAGCACGGTCACCGGGGACGTGGTCGTGGAGGCCCGCGAGACGACACCTCTCGTGACCGCCAAGACCGTCTCGGGCGACGTCACGCTGCGACTGAGCGAGGGCGCGGGGGTCAACCTCAAGGCGCGCGCGGTCACGGGCAAGGTCGTGCTCGACGGCGCCCCCGTCCCCAGCGCGCAGTCCCGCACCACGTCCGTGGACCACTCCGAGGGCACGAGCGGCGCCTACGTGTCGGTCAGCACGGTCTCGGGCAACCTCACGGTCTCGCGGGGCTGACGACACCGGGCGGCCTGCGCCCGGAGACGTGACAGCGGCCTGCGGTCGCCCCTGCACGGGGCGGCCGCAGGCCGCTGTCGTCGCATCAGCCCGGTCCGGTCACCCTCGGCGGGCGGGAGCGTCGCCCTCGGCGGGCCGGACGCCCGGCCTACGTGACGTCGTCGGGCAGGCCGAGCCACGCGTGCCAGCCCGTGTGCAGGACGAGCCAGGCCATGAGGCCGTAGCCCGCCTGGCCCGGGTACCCGCCGCCGCTCGTCGCGAGGTCCGCGAGCCACTGCTCGTGCGTGACCAGGGGCGTGAACGTGTCGACGTACGGGACGCGCCGCCGGTTGGCCACGTCCGCGAAGGCCGCCGAGAGCTCGGCGACCCGGTCGTTGTCCTCGGGACGGCCCGGCGGCGGGCCGACGACGAACGTCGGCAGACGACGGTGCTCGGCCACGTCCAGGACGTTCGCCAGGTTCAGGCGCGACCGCGCGACCGACAGGCCCGCGTCGAGGTCGTGACGGCCCAGGGCGAGGACGAGCCGGTTGTCGGCCTCGGGGTCGTGGTCGAAACGCCTGCTCGTCTCGGCGTCCCAGCGCTGGCTCATCGCCGTCGTCGTCTCGCCCGGGATCGCGAGAGGAAAGATCATCGCCGTCCCCGGGAAACGGGTGCGCGCGACCACGCGCCCGGCCCAGCCGAGGCCCTTGGCGTCGCCGACGCCCGCGCTCAGCTCGTCGCCGACCACGCAGATCCGTACTTCAGGTTCTCCCACGGTGATGTGCTCCTCGTTCGCTCGCGCACCATTGTCTGTCACGACCGGGCTCCCGTGCGGGATGTCCGGCCGGTCGGGCGGCATCGCGTCAGAGGAGCGTCGCACCCCACACGGCCTCGTGCGAGGCCCCGGGGGCGAGCCGGACGAGGCGCTCGCCCGTCCGGAACGCGTCCGCGACGCAGCTCATGGGCTCGGCCGCGACCCCCGTGCGCCGGTACCCGGCCGCCGAGACGTGGTCGCCGGTGCACACCTGCCACGTGCCCATCGAGGGGTCCATCCACACCGCTGCCGTGCGGCCGTCGGGAGCGGCCAGGCGCATCCAGGACAGGTCGTCCTCGTCCCGCAGGACGTCGACGTACGCGTCGTCGAGGTCGATGCCCGCGAGCAGGCGGGGCTCACGCAGGTCGTAGTCGCCCGCCGCGGGCTCGGTGCCCGTCGGCAGCAGCCGTTCGTCCGTGGTGACGCGCGTGCGCGCGTCGAGGCGCAGCGTGCACTCGTCGACCGATGCGTCGCCCGGGGACAGCCACGGGTGGAACCCGACGCCGTAGGGTGCGTCGGTCGTGCCCACGTTCGTCGTGCGGGCCGTGACGCGCAGCCCCGCGTCGCTCAGCGCGTACGTGACGCGGGCCACGAGGTCGAACGGGTAGCCGGGCGTGGGGACGAGGTGCAGCTCGAAGGTCACGGCCGAGGGGGACTGCTCGACGACGTCCCAGCGCTCCCAGCACACCAGGCCGTGGATGGCAGTGCTCCGCGGCACCTCGGTGACCGGGAGCTGGTGCTCGATCCCGTCGAACGTGTACTGCCCGTCGCGCAGGCGGTTGGGCCAGGGGAGCAGCACGGCACCGTGCGACGCGGGGGCGAGCTCGTCCTCGCCGAAAGGGGTGAAGACGTCCCGCCCGGCGACCGAGTACGTCCGGACGGTCGCACCGACCTCCGTGAGCGTGGCACGGTGGTCACCGTGCTCGATGTGGATCTGGGAACCGGAGGGCGGGTGGATGTTCACGATCACACACGTTACTGGGTGCGGAACGCCCGTCGAGCAGGGACAGTAGAACCCGGTTGCGCCACCCTCTCGGGGGCACGGCCCAGCGACGCACCGTCCCCGGTCCTTCCGGGAGCGGGAGCACCACCCGCAGGACGAGGAGGAACACATGGAACGACGAGTGCTCGGACGCACCGGACGACTGGTCTCGGTCGTCGGGCTCGGCACCTGGCAGCTCGGGGCGGACTGGGGTGAGGTCAGCGAGGCCGACGCCCGCGCCGTGCTCGACGCCTCGGCCGAGTCGGGCGTGACCTTCTTCGACACCGCCGACGTCTACGGCGACGGCCGCAGCGAGGAGATCATCGGGTCCTACCTCGCGGACAACCCCGGCGCAGGCATCACGGTCGCGACCAAGATGGGCCGACGAGCCCCGCAGGAGCCCGCGAGCTACACGCTCGCGAACTTCCGCGAGTGGACGGACCGTTCGCGCCGCAACCTCCGCACCGACCGGCTCGACCTCGTCCAGCTCCACTGCCCGCCGTCGTCGGTCGTCGACGACGACGAGGTGTACGACGCGCTCGACACGCTCGTGGCCGAGGGAGCCGTCGCGGCCTACGGCGTGAGCGTCGAGACCGTCGACGAGGCGCTCGCGGCCATCGCGCGCCCCGGCGTCGCGACGGTCCAGATCATCCTCAACGCGTTCCGGATCAAGCCCCTCGACGAGGTGCTCCCCGCGGCCTCCGAGGCAGGGGTGGGGATCATCGCCCGCGTCCCGCTGGCGTCGGGCCTGCTGTCCGGGAAGTACACGCGCGAGACGACGTTCGCCGAGAACGACCACCGAAGCTTCAACCGCGACGGCTCCGCGTTCGACGTCGGCGAGACCTTCTCCGGGGTCGACTTCGCGACCGGCCTCACCGCGGCGGGGGAGTTCACCGCGCTCGTGCACGACGTGCTCGGACCCGACGTGACCCCGGCCCAGGCCGCGATCGCCTGGATCTGGCAGCAGCCCGGTGTCTCGACCGTGATCCCGGGGGCTCGCAACGTCGACCAGGCCCGCGCCAACGCCGAGGCCGGCTCCGCAGAGGTGATCGGCCCCCTCTTCGCGTCGGGCGTCCGGGAGATCTACGACCGCTACCTGCGCGAGCAGGTCCACGGCCGCTGGTAGACCTCCCGCGCACGCACGACGAAGGCCGCCTCCCCGTCCAGGGAGGCGGCCTTCGTCGTAGCCCTCAGGGGCTCAGCGTGCGGGTCCTGCTCAGCGGGCGAACGCCTGCTCGAGGAGGACGGCCTGCTGTGCCTGGTGCTTCTTGGCCGTACCGGCAGCGGTCGAGGCCGACGCGGGGCGTGAGACGACCCGGACGCGAGGCAGGTCCTCGGGCAGGTTCACGTGGACGAACGACCACGCACCCTGGTTCTCCGGCTCGTCCTGGACCCACACGACCTCGGCGCCCGCGTACTTGGCGAGCTCCCGGCGGATGCCGTCCACGTCGAGCGGGTAGAGCTGCTCGAGGCGGACGATGGCCGTCTTGTCGTCCCCACGCTTGGCGCGCTCGGCGACCAGGTCGTAGTAGACGCGGCCCGTGCAGAGCAGGACGCGGTCCACGGACGCGGGGTTCGCCGTCGGGTCCCCGAGCACCGGCTGGAACGTGCCGGTCGTGAAGTCCTCGACCCCGGACGCGGCCGCCTTGAGACGCAGCAGCTGCTTGGGTGTGAACACCACGAGCGGACGACGCGGGCGGGCGTACGCCTGCTGACGCAGCAGGTGGAAGTACGACGCCGGCGTGGAGGGCTGCGCGACCGTGAGGTTGTTCTCGGCGCACATCTGCAGGAAGCGCTCGATACGCGCCGACGAGTGGTCCGGCCCCTGCCCCTCGTAGCCGTGCGGCAGCAGCATGACGACCGAGGAGTTCTGGCCCCACTTCTGCTCGGCCGAGGAGATGAACTCGTCGATGACGGTCTGTGCGCCGTTGACGAAGTCGCCGAACTGCGCCTCCCACAGCACCAGGGCGTCAGGACGCTCGACCGAGTAGCCGTACTCGAAGCCGAGGGCCGCGTACTCGCTCAGCGAGGAGTCGTAGACCCAGAACTTCGCCTGGTCCGCCGACAGGTACAGCAGCGGGGTCCACTCGGCACCCGTCTCGCGGTCGTGCAGGACGGCGTGGCGCTGCACGAACGTGCCGCGACGCGAGTCCTGCCCGGCGAGGCGCACGGGCGTGCCCTCCACGAGCAGCGAGCCGAAGGCGAGCAGCTCGCCGTAGCCCCAGTCGATGCCGCCGTTGGCGGACATCTGGTTGCGCTTCTCGAGGAGCTGAGCCAGCTTGGGGTGGACCGTGAAGCCCTCGGGCGGCGAGACGTGCACCTGACCCACGCGCTCGATGATCGACTGGTCGATCGCGGTCTTCCACCCGACCATCGTGCCGGCGTCCTCACGCTGGGACTCAGGACGCTCCAGGCCCGCGACGGGCTCGGTCGCGGGCGACGGGGTGAAGCCGCCCTCCTTGGTCTCGGTGAAGACGCGCTCGAGCTGGGCCTGGTAGTCCTGCAGGACGTGCTCGGCCTCCTCGAGCGTGATGTCGCCGCGTGCGACGAGGTTCTCGGTGTAGAGCTTGCGCACCGAGCGCTTGGCCTCGATCAGGTTGTACATGAGCGGCTGCGTCATCGAGGGGTCGTCGCCCTCGTTGTGCCCGCGGCGGCGGTAGCAGATCATGTCGATGATCACGTCGCGGTCGAACTGCTCGCGGAACGCGAAGGCCAGCTCGGCGACGCGCACGCACGCCTCCGGGTCGTCACCGTTCACGTGGAAGATCGGGACCTGGTAGCCCTTGGCGACGTCGGTCGAGTAGAGCGTCGAGCGCGACGAGGACGGGCCCGTGGTGAAGCCGACCTGGTTGTTGATGATGACGTGGATCGTTCCGCCCGTGCGGTACCCGCGCAGCTGCGCGAGGTTCAGGACCTCGGGGACCACGCCCTGGCCCGCGAAGGCCGCGTCGCCGTGGATGAGGATCGGCAGGACGGAGAACCCGTCGCCGCCCAGGTCGATGCGGTCCTGCTTGGCGCGCACGATGCCCTCGAGCACCGGGTCGACCGCCTCGAGGTGCGAGGGGTTGGCCGCGAGGTAGACGCGCGTCTGCGCACCCGACTCGGCCGAGAACGTGCCCTCGGTGCCGAGGTGGTACTTGACGTCGCCCGAGCCCTGGACGCTCTTGGGGTCCTGGTTGCCCTCGAACTCCGCGAAGATCTGCGCGTAGCTCTTGCCCGCGATGTTCGCGAGGACGTTGAGGCGGCCACGGTGGGCCATGCCGATGCAGACCTCGTCGAGGCCGCCGTCGGCCGCCTTGGACAGCACCGCGTCGAGCAGCGGGATGACGGACTCGCCACCCTCGAGCGAGAAGCGCTTCTGGCCGACGAACTTGGTCTGCAGGAAGGTCTCGAAGGCCTCCGCGGAGTTCAGGCGGCGCAGGATCCGCAGCTGGTCCTCGCGCGGGGTGCGGGCGTACCCGGACTCGAGGCGCTCCTGGAGCCAGCGGCGCTGGGCGCGGTCCGCGAGGTGCATGTACTCGATGCCGATCGAGCGGCAGTACGAGTCGCGCAGCAGGCCGAGGATGTCGCGCAGCGTCGACTTGGTCTTGCCGCCGAACCCGCCCGTAGGGAAGGTGCGGTCCAGGTCCCACAGCGTGAGGTCGTGGGTCTGGACGTCGAGGTCCGGGTGCTTGCGCTGGCGGTAGGCGAGCGGGTCGGTGTCCGCCATGAGGTGGCCGCGCGAGCGGAACGAGTGGATGAGCTCGGCGATCTTGGCGGGCTTGGCGGCCTCGATCTCGGCGTCCGTCGTGTTGTCGCGGGTCCAGCGGACCGGCTCGTAGGGGATGCGCAGCGCAGCGAAGACGCGGTCGTAGAACCCGTCCTCACCGATCAGCTTGGTGCCGAGGATGCGCAGGAACTCGCCGGACTGGGCGCCCTGGATGATGCGGTGGTCGTAGGTCGACGTGATCGTCAGGACCTTCGAGACGCCGAGGCGCGCGAGCTGCTCGACCGAGGCGCCCGCGAACTCCGCGGGGTAGTCCATGGCGCCGACGCCGATGATCGTGCCCTGGCCCTGCATGAGGCGCGGGACCGAGTGCACGGTGCCGATGCCACCGGGGTTGGTGAGCGAGATCGTGGTGCCGGCGAAGTCGTCGACCGTGAGCTTGTTGCCGCGAGCCCGGCGGACCAGGTCCTCGTAGGCCGCCCAGAACTGGGCGAAGTCCATCTGCTCGGCCTTCTTGACGCTCGGCACGAGGAGCTGGCGGGTGCCGTCCGGCTTGGCGAGGTCGATCGCGAGACCGAAGTTGACGTGCGCCGGGTTGTTCACCGCAGGCTTGCCGTCGAGCTGCGTGTAGCTCGCGTTCATGGCCGGCATCTCGCCGAGGGCCTCGACGAGCGCGTACCCGATGAGGTGCGTGAACGAGATCTTGCCGCCGCGCCCACGGGCGAGGTGGTTGTTGATCACGATGCGGTTGTCGACCATGAGCTTGGCCGGCACGGCGCGCACGGAGGTCGCCGTGGGGACCTCGAGGCTCGCCTCCATGTTCACGACGACGCGCGCGGCGGGGCCGCGCAGCTTCTGGACGTCGTCCGCGGCGTCGGGCGTGTCGGACTTCGACTTCGCTGCGGCGACCGCGGCGTACGGGGCCGTCGCCGGCTGCGCGGTCGCGACCGGGCGGTTGGCCTTCACGGCCGCGATCGCGGCGTTGACGGTCGGGTCGGCGGGGACCACGGGGGACTTGGGGCGCTGCGCCGACTCGCCGGCGGCCGAGCCGTCGGTCGCGGGGACGGCGGCCGTGCGGGCCGGCGGCGTTGCCGGTGCGTTCGCCGGGATCTGGACCGCGGGGGCCGGGGTCGCGACGGGCTGCGTCGTGGTCCCGGCGACGGGGGCTGCGGGGGCGGCAGGCGTGCTGCTCCCGTTCACCTCGCTCGCCTTGTCCCCGGGACGGTAGTCCGCGAAGAACTCCCACCACGCGGGGTCGACCGCGTTCTTGTCCTTGAGGTATTGCTCGTAGAGCTCGTCGACGAGCCATTCGTTGGCGCCGAACACAGAACTTGCTGCGCTGATCGACTCTGACTCAGCCTTCGGGGACACGCGAGGATCGCCCACTTTCACCACTGATCGTCACTGGATATCGGGTACCTAGTCCGGAACCGGACCCGTCAAGCCTAGGCCCTCCCACCCGCTCGCCGAGGCCCTGGTCGGCGGAAATGTGCAGGGTGTCGGCCGGTTCTTCACGGGACGTCTGCCAGAGGCAAACAGGGGGGCAACAGCGACCTGTTCGCTGACCAAAGGTCAGGTCGTTTAGACCATCCCCGGGTATGGATGCCACCGAGTGTGACGAAGATCTCACTCTGCGTCGTCCGCAGAGCGCCCTTCCTGGCCGGTCGGCCGAGGTGTCCCGGGATGTCCCAGGATCTCCGGAAGGTCGTCCGGCAGCCCCGTCGTGTGGGGCTGAGGACGGGCCGGGAAGGTCAGTCGCATGGTCGCGCCCTGCAGGGAGTCCGCGACCTCGATGCGGCCGCCGTGCAGGTCGACCGCCCAGCGCACGATCGCGAGCCCGATCCCGGTCCCCCCGGTCGACGAGTGGCCCTGCGAGGGGGCGTTGCCCCGCGCGAAGCGCTCGAAGATCCGCTCGCGGTCCTTCTTCGCGATGCCCGGTCCCTGGTCGATGACCTCGATCACCACGTCGTCGTCCACGGGGTACGCCTCGAGGCGGATCTCGCCGTTCTGGGGCGAGTGCCGGATCGCGTTCTGGAGCAGGTTGGTGATGATCTGGCGCAACCGCTCGGGGTCCGCGGGCAGCGTCAGGTCCTCGGGGGTCACGTCGACCACGTACTGGAGCTGCTTGCCGGCCTCGACCATCGAGACGGCGTCGGCGTTCTCCTCCAGGAAGTCACCGAGCGGGATGTCCTGGAAGTTGAGGGCCGCGGCGCCCGCCTCGATCCGGGACAGGTCCAGGAGGTACGTCACGAGGCGGGTCAGGCGCTCGGTCTGGGCGAGCGCCATCTCCATGGTCGCCGGGTTCGCCTCGCTCACGCCGTCGACGACGTTCTCGAGCTGGGCCTGGAGCGCCGCGATGGGGGTGCGCAGCTCGTGCGACACGTTCGCGATGAGTTCTCGCCGCATCTGGTCCGAGGACGCCAGGTCCTCGGCCATGATGTTGAACGCGACCGCGAGCTGGCCGACCTCGTCGCGGCTCGTCGCGCGCACGCGGCGGGTGTAGTCGCCGTCGGCCATGGACTGCGCGGCCGCCGTCATCTCGCGCAGGGGCGAGGTCATGCCGCGCGCCAGGATCTGCGTGAGCAGGAGCGAGAGCACGATCGCGAGGGGGAACGTGCGGGTTGGGCCGAGCTTGTTCTGCTGCCCGAGCCACGTGATGAGGACCGCGAGCGTGACGGTCGCGAAGACCAGCACGCCGAGCTTGATCTTGAGCGACCGGAACGAGTCGAGGGGCCGGACGTCCGGGAGGTGGGGGCGGATGGTCCGGGGGCCGGAGGTCACGCGACCGGGGGCTCGAACGCGTACCCGACCCCGTGGACCGTGCGGATCAGGTCCGGTCCGAGCTTGCGGCGCAGCGCCTTGATGTGGGAGTCGACCGTGCGGGTCCCGCTCGCGTCGGCCCAGTCCCAGACCTCGGCGAGGAGACGCTCGCGCGTGAGGACGGTCTTGGGCGAGCTGGCCAGCATGACGAGCAGCTCGAACTCGGTGGGGGTCAGGTGGACCTCCTCGCCCGCGCGGTGCACGCGCCGCTGGGCGCGGTCGATCACGACGTCGCCCACGACCATGGGCGGGTCCGTGGGGGTCGCCGTCGCCGCCTGGGCCGCGCGGTCGACGCGCCGCAGGAGCGCCTTGACCCGGGCGACCAGCTCGCGCATCGAGAACGGCTTGGTCATGTAGTCGTCGGCGCCGACCCCGAGCCCGATGAGCATGTCCGTCTCGTCGTCGCGCGCCGTCAGCATGAGGATGGGGACGGGCTGCTCGGCCTGGATGCGGCGCGTGACCTCGAGGCCGTCGATGCCCGGCAGCATCACGTCGAGCACGATCACGTCGGGTCGCAGGCGGGTCGCGGCCTCGACGCCCGAGAGCCCGTCGCGTGCGACCTCGACGCGCCAGCCCTCGGCGCTCAGGCGCTGGGCGATGGCCGTGGCGATCGCCGGCTCGTCCTCGACGACGAGGATGTTCGCGGACTGCGCGGGTGTGCCTGCGGGACCACCAGCGCTCGTCGCGCCGGTGCCGGTGGGGAATGCGCTGGCTGTCATGGCACCAGCGTGGCACAAAGGGGGCGACGATGGTCGCACGACGGACGGAAGATCGGCCGGTGTCCGTGGTGTTCCGGTGGGCGTTCGGTGCTGGTCAGGTGCTCGTCCGGTGCTGGCCAGGAGCCGGGAGCCGCGTCCCCGCTCCGGATGGACGCCGCGCCTTGGCCCGATAACATCGTCTCCACGATGAAGAGCGCACCCCGATATCCGTGGAGCACCCCGTGGTAGGCGACTGGTTGATGGTCGCGCTGGGGGTGCTCCTGACCGCAGGTACCGCAGTCTTCGTGGCGAGCGAGTTCTCCCTCGTGACCCTCGACCCCGCCGTCCTGGCCAGGCCGGGGAGCGATGAGGACGACGACGCCGACGTCGCCGGGCATGGCACGGCGCGAGGTGCAGCGCCGGACGGCGTGCGCGAGGCGGACGTCCCCGGGACGCAGGCGCGCAGCAGCCGCCGCGACCGCAGCGTCCGGGCCGGTCTCAAGCACCTGTCGACCGAGCTCTCCTCGGCGCAGGTCGGCATCACCATCACGACCATCCTGCTCGGCTACACGGCCCAGCCGGCCCTCCAGAACCTCATCGGCGACGCCCTCGGGAGCACGGCCCTCGGCGCGAGCGCGGCCACGGTCCTGGCGGTGGTCCTGGCGCTCGTCGTCGTGAACCTCTTCTCGATGCTCTTCGGCGAGCTCATCCCCAAGAACTTCGCGCTGTCGACCCCGTACGCGACGGCCCGCCAGGTCGTCCCGGTCCAGCGGCAGTTCACCAAGCTCTTCCGCCCGGTCATCTCGGTGCTCAACGGTTCGGCGAACGCGATCCTGCGCCGCATGGGCGTCGAGCCGCGCGAGGAGCTGTCGGGCGCGCGCTCCGCGTCCGAGCTCGCGGCCCTCGTCAAGCGGTCGGCCCAGGAGGGCACCCTGAACACCTCGGTGGCCACGCTCCTGACCAACTCGATCGAGCTCGACGAGCTCAGCGCGGTCGACGTCATGACGGACCGCATGCGCATGGTGGTCCTGCGTCGCGACGACACGGCGGAGGACGTCGTGGCGCTCGCCCGTACCTCGGGGCACTCCCGTTTCCCCGTGATCGGTGAGGACCGCGACGACGTGCTCGGCCTGGTCCACCTGCGCCGTGCCGTGGGGGTGCCGCACGAGCGTCGCGCCGAGGTGCCCGCAGCCGCGCTCATGGTCGACGCCCCGCGCGTCCCGGAGACGGTCGCGCTGGGGCCGCTTCTCGTCGAGCTGCGCGGGTTCGGCCTGCAGATGGCCGTGGTCGTCGACGAGTACGGCGGGACGTCGGGGGTCGTGACCCTCGAGGACGTGGTCGAGGAGCTCGTGGGGGACGTCGCGGACGAGCACGACCCCCGACGGGCCGGGGTGGCCCGCGGGACCGACGGCTCGTGGATCGTGCCGGGGGTCATCCGGCCGGACGAGCTCCGCGAGTCGACGGCGCTCGAGGTCCCCGAGGACGGTGCGTACGAGACCTTGGGCGGGCTCGTCATGGCCGACCTGGGCCGGGTGCCCGAGGTCGGTGACGAGGTCCGCGCCGGCGACGTCGTGCTGCGGGTCGAGGCCATGGAGGGGCGCCGCGTCGAGCGTCTGCGGGTGCGAGTGCTCGCGCCGCCCGGACCCCCGCCGGGCGCGGCCCCGCGCGCGGGCGGCTCCCCCCGGACGCCTGGAGGTGCGCGATGAGCTCGACCGCAGCCCTTCTCCTGGGCCTGTTCCTCCTGGCCGCGAACGCGTTCTTCGTGGGCGCGGAGTTCGCGATCATCTCCGCCCGGCGCAGCGCGATCGAACCGCTCGCGGCGCAGGGCAACCGCCGGGCGCAGACGGTCCTGTGGGCCATGGAGCACGTCTCGCTCATGCTCGCGTGCGCCCAGCTCGGCGTCACGGTGTGCTCGGTGGGGCTGGGTGTCGTCGCGGAGCCGGCCGTCGCGCACCTCATCGAGGTGCCCTTGCACGCCCTGGGTGTGAGCCCGTCGCTGACGCACCCGATCGCCTTCGTGATCGCGCTGGCGATCGTGGTCTACCTGCACGTCGTGCTCGGCGAGATGGTCCCCAAGAACCTCGCGGTGTCGGGACCGGAGAAGGCCGTCATGTGGTTCGGTCCGCCGCTCGTCGTGCTGGGCCGCATCCTCAGGCCGATCATCGTCTCGCTCAACTGGCTCGCGAACCACGTGGTGCGCTGGACCGGGGTGGAGCCCAAGGACGAGGTCGCGTCGGTCTTCACGGCCGAGCAGGTGCAGTCGATCGTGGAGCACTCGCAGGCCGAGGGGCTCCTGCAGGACGAGCAGGGCCTGCTCTCGGGGGCCATCGAGTTCTCGGAGCGCACGGCGGCCGAGGTCATGGTGCCGGTCGACCGTCTCGTGACGGTGGTCGAAGGGTGCACGCCCGACGAGATCGAGCGCCTGGTCGCCAAGACGGGGTTCAGCCGTTTCCCGGTGGCCGACGTGCACGGCGAGCTCGTGGGGTACCTGCACCTCAAGGACGTGCTGTACGCGAGCGGTGAGGACCGCTTCCGGCCGGTGCCGTCGTGGCGGGTGCGCGCGCTCGCGACGGCCGAGCCGGGCGACGAGATCGAGGACACCCTGCGCGCCATGCAGCGCTCGGGCGCGCACCTGGCGCGCGTGGACGAGGGGACCTCGGAGCGCGAGGGCGGCGTCTCGGACGGCTCGGTCGTCGTGACCGCGCTGCCCGACGGCGCCGCACCGGACCGCGGTCCGGGCGCTCTGGGCGTCGTCTTCCTCGAGGACATCCTGGAGGAGCTCGTCGGCGAGGTGCGGGACGCGATGCAGCGGCGCGTGCACTGAGCGGGTTGCCTCGGGCCGCCCGCAGCTCGTTGAGCAGGGGACTTGGCTTCCCACGCGCCCACGGATATCGTGTCCGATGCTTCGTCTCGCACGGTTCCTCCGGTACAGGAGGCTCATCCCTTCTGCGAGGTGCGGCGTTCATGTCGTCAGTGCCGCCCTGGCCACCGTGAGGTGTCCGGGTGGTTCTTCGAGCGGAGGTCCGGTGGAGTCGATGTCGACGTCCCAGTCCTCCGACTCCCGGCGCGCTCGGCGCGAGGCGGAGACCGGGCACAAGGGACGTCGTCGGGCGGAGATCCCCTCTCATCAGCGCTGGGCCCCTCGCATGGCGGTCCTCGGGACGCTCGCGGTCGCTACCATCGCCATGCCGCTCTCGGCCGGTGCGCAGGACGGCCCGGCGGCCCCCTTCGGGCCGGACGGCAGGCCGACCGGCCCAAGCGCGCTTGACCTCGTGAACAACCCGACCGCGGCCGAGGCCACGTCGGAGTACGTCGCGTCGGCTCCGAAGATCGACGGCCGGACCCAGGCCGCGAGCCGTTCGGTCGAACGTGCCCCGCTGCCCGACTGCGACCCGACGGTCAAGGTCACGAGCGCCAACGGCAAGCTCACGGGCCACGAGCTGTGCGACCTGTGGCAGCCGGGCGAGTCGTTGCGTCCGGACGCGGCGGTGGCGCTGTCGGCCATGAACGAGGCCTTCCGGTCGACGTTCGGCCGTGACATGTGCCTGGTCTCGAGCTACCGGACGATCGCCTCGCAGGTCTCCCTCAAGGGGTCGCGCGGGGCGTTCGCCGCCAAGCCGGGGACCTCGTTCCACGGCTGGGGCCTCGCGATCGACCTGTGCTCGAGCGAGACGGGGAACCGCGAGGTCTACTCGTGGATCAACAAGAACGGCGGCCTGTACGGCTGGGCCAACCCGTCGTGGGCCAAGCGTGGCGGTGGCGGCGCCTACGAACCGTGGCACTTCGAGTTCACCGAGGGTGTCGTCGAGCACGGTGGCCTTCTCTGACGGGTCCCGTCAGATCCGGTTGACCCAGGACTCGGCCAGCGCCTCGGCCTCGATGTCCAGCTCGCGCAGGATCCTGCGCATCACGGCCTCGTTGAGGCGTCCCGCGTCGCGCTCGTCGACCAGCACCTGTCGCTGAGCCCTGTTCATGTCGGCGCGCAGCGCGTTGAGCCGCCGAAGGTCCTCCGACCGGTCGCCGGGCCGGGCGACGGGGAAGGCGCGTCCGCCCGTGGGGCGGGCCCGGACGGGGGCCTGCTCGACCGGTTCCTCGGCCTCGGACTCGGGGGACAGGAGACGGGCCGCGGCCTGGGCGCGACCGACGATCGCGGCGGACATCGCCGCTCGGGTGGCCTCGGCCTTCTCCTCCCCGATCACGGGTGCCCACTCCTTCGTGGCGTGCGCGATGGCCTCGGCCTGCGCCTCGGCCATGAGCCGGCGGACCCGTGCCTCCTCGGCGGCGTCGCTCGCGGCCTCGTCCTCTCCGCCGACGCCGAGCGCCCGGATGACCCAGGGCAGCGTCACGCCCTGCAGGAGGAGCGTGCCGATCGCGACCGTGAAGGCCGCGAGCTGGATCGTGGCCCGGCCGGGGAACTCCTCGCCGCCGAGCGTCGCGGGGATCGCGGCCGCGGCGGCGAGCGTGACGACACCGCGCATGCCTGCGGACGAGACGACGAGGGACTCGCGCCAGTCGAGCCGGTCGCCGCGCGCGCGTCTCGACCCGGGCAGGTGCACACGGTCGAGCCAGGAGGTCGCGAAGACGTAGACGGGCCTGATCGCCATGGTCGTGGCGAGGGCTGCGAGCGACACCCAGACCGCCGTCCTGAGCCCTTCGTCGGAGTCCACGACGGTCTCGACGACGGACTTGAGCTGGAGCCCGATGAGCGCGAACGTGATGGCCTCGAGCAGCAGGTCGAGGCTGTCCCACAGCGGTTCCTCGACGAGTCGTGTCTCGTAGCCCGCGGTCGGGGCCGTGTGGCCCAGGTAGAGGCCTGCGGCGACCACGGCCAGCACCCCCGACCCGCTGAGCTCCTCGGCGATCCAGTAGGCCGCGAAGGGGAGGATGATCCCGGCGACGCTCGTCAGGAGGGGGTCGGCGAGCCGCAGGCGGGCGGCATGCATCCCGATGCCCATGACGAGCCCGACGCCCACGCCGACCACGACGGCGAGCGTGAAGACCCCGATGCCCTCGGTCCACACCCAGGCACCCGTCGCGACGCCGGCGAGGGCGACCTTGTACAGCGTGAGGGAGGTCGCGTCGTTGATGAGGCTCTCGCCTCCGAGCAGGGTCATGACCCGGCGGGGCAGCCCGAGCCGTCGGCCGACCGCGGCCGCGGAGACTGCGTCGGGTGGAGCGACGACGGCGCCCAGCACGAGCGCCGCGGCGAACGGCAGGTCGGGGAGCAGGAGCGTCGCGACCCAGGCGACCGCCAGGGCGGTGACGATCACGAGCCCGACCCCGAGGCGCACGATCGCATGGAGAGACGTGCGGAAGTCCTGGTAGGAGCTGCCGTTGGCGGCCGAGAAGAGCAGCGGCGGCAGGATGATGCCCAGCAGGACCTCGGGACTCAGCTCGATGTGCGGGACGACGGGGATCAGCGAGACGCCCAGGCCCACGGTGACGAGCAGGAGGGGAGCGGGCAGGTCCCAGTGCCGGGCGACGGCCGTGACGGCCAGCGCACCGGTGATGAACAGGAGTACGACGGCCTCGTCCATGCCCTGCATTCTCCGTCGGGTCGGTCGGGACGGCGCGGGAGGGACGTCCGACGGCGTGTTGCCCCCCCGGGATACGCACCGCACCGGGTCGTCAACCACCTCTTGACAGAGCACCCGTGTCAAGCCAGGGTTGACGCATGGCTACCCGAAGATCTCCCTTCACCGACCAGCCCGCCGTCGCGACCGGCGCTCCGGCGTCGGTCATCGACGAGAGTCGCGAACCGTGAGCGGGGCACCCGTCTGGGGCAGCCTCGAACCCCGCGACGACGACCGGACGCTCGACGACCTGCTCGCCGAGGCCGTGACCGCCGCGGACCCGGGCATCGGCGACCGCATCACGACGGACCCCGGTGCGCACCTCGAGCTCGTCGCCCTCACGGCGCGCGCGAGCACCTCGGCCGAGTCGCTCCTCGCGACGGCCGTGTCGTCGGCGCGCTCGGCAGGGCACAGCTGGGAGGCGATCGGCACGACCCTGGGGATCTCGCGGCAGGCCGCGCAGCAGCGCTTCGGGCGACCCGTCGGGGCGGCCGCGCCGGGGACGGTCCAGGACCTCGTCGGGGGCGCGGAGGTCGGCGACACCCGGATCCTGGCGCCCGTCACGGCCGTGACCGAGATGCCGGCGCTCGAGGCGTACGGGCGCAAGGGGTGGCGCTCGACGGGGTTCGGAGCGGGCTTCCACCGGCTCGTGCGCACCACGACGCAGTGGGAGCACGCGCGCGTGTACGTCCTGGGGGCGAGCCGGTTCGGGCTCGAGGCCGACGGGTGGGAGCGGATCGGGACATGGTTCCCGTGGGTCTACTACGCGCGCAGCCTGGGGATCGCCCCCGTCGGAGGAGACCGTGACGTCGTGGACGGCCCGCGCCCCGTGGACGGCCCGCGCCCCGTGGACGGCCCGCGCCTCGTGGGCGACGGGGCCTGAGCGGGGCGCGCCCGGTCCCGCCGGGCGCGCCCCTGCCCGGGCTACTCCCCGGGCAGGTGGGCGTTGTGCCCGAAGTCCTGCCGGAACCGTGGCCCGGAGACCGCGAGCTCGGCGGCGAACGACCCCGCCCACGCCGAGTACGGGGTGTGCGAGAGCGAGTCGTTGGAGAACCGGCGGTCGTCGGTGATCTCGGTGACGCAGAACGCCGGGATCTGGAGGTCCACGACGGGGCCCGAGCGTTCGCACTCCGCGACGACGAGCGGGTGGTTGGCGCCGCCGAACACGTCGATGACCCAGCCGTCCGCCCCGAGCCATGCCGAGTAGCGGGTCTTGACGATGCGCCCGCCACCACGACGGATCATCTCGACCCCGACGTTGACGTCGATCTCCCGCTCGGCCTCGTACCGGGTGCCCCCGACCGTGGGTCCCTTGACCGTGAGCGCGCAGAAGTCGAACGCGTACCGGTCCAGGACGCTCAGAGGAGAGGTGCTGCCGCTGAGCGCGGCGGCCGTCGCGCTCGCCTGGGCGCGCAGCCGCAGCGCGTAGCCGTCCTCGGCCAGGTAGTAGCTCTGCACGATGAGCGCGGGCGCGTCGAGCAGGTCGACCGGGACGTCCTTCACGAGGAAGCGACGCTCGAACTCGAAGTCTCCGTTACCACCGTCCGTCATAGGACATACCGTACGCGGTCGCTCACGGCTGGGCCGGGAGCGGGAGGTGCGGGTACGTGGCCTCGCGGTGCTGGAACTCGAGCACGGCAGGGTTGAGGACGACGCCGTCGCGCACCTCGATCGCGCGGCGGACCGTCTCGTTCGCCTCCCAGCCCGTCGGGCCGGCCATGACCGCGGGGAGGAACGGCAGGACTGCCGAGCTGATCTCCCACGTCGCCGAGTTCCACAGGTACGAGGGGCTGTGGTCGACCGCGTAGTAGTTGATGTTCTCCCCGACCGTGACCAGAGGGTCGGCGAACGTGGTCGATCGCGCCCAGTCGAACGCCATGCCGTCGTCGCACGACACGTCGACGATCAGGCTGCCCGGCCGGAACGCCCCCAGGTCGGAGGTGCGCAGGTAGAGCAGGGGCGCGTTGGGGTCCTGGAGCGTGCAGTTGACGACGATGTCGCTCTCGGCGAGGAACGGGGCGAGCGGCAGACGGCCCTCGTCGGTGATGACCTCGCTGAGGTACGGCGCGTCGTCGTGGTCGAACTGCACGATCTGCGCCGAGTGGATCGGTGCCGCGACCGCCGCGACCCGGCGGTTGGTGAGCACGCGGACGTCGTGGACCCCGTGCGCGTTGAGGGCCGTGACCGCCCCGCGCGCCGTGGCGCCGAAGCCGATGACCACGGCGGTCAGACGCCTGCCGTAGTCGCCCGTCGACCCGCACAGCGCGAGCGCGTGCAGCACCGAGCAGTAGCCCGCCATCTCGTTGTTCTTGTGGAAGACGTGCAGGCCGAACCCGCCGTCGGACGCCCAGTGGTGCATGGCCTCGAAGGCCACGAGCGTGAGCCGCTTGTCGATCGCGAGCTGGGTCAGCTCGCGGTCCTGGACGCAGTGCGGCCAGCCCCACAGGGTCTGGCCGGGGCGCAGGTCGTGCAGGTCCTCGAGCTGGGGCTTGGGCAGCAGGATCACGTCGGCGGCCGCGATGACCTCGGTGCGGGTGCCCAGGGAGCGGACCCACGGCGCGATCTGCTCGTCGCTCACCCCGAAGCGCTCGCCGTAGCCGTGCTCGACGACGATCCGCGACCGGAGCTCGGGGGCGATGCGCTCGAGGTGGTCGGGGTGGAGGGGGAGCCGGCGCTCGTCGGGCTTCCGCGACGTCCCGAGGAGGCCGAGGATGGTGTCGTTCGATGCTGTTGTCACGCTTGTCCCGTCAACGAGACCACGGTGGCCCAGTAGTGCGGACGCTACACGGGTGCGGGGGAGGCGCCGACCACACGGACAGGTCGCGGGCACGACGAAGCCCCTGGACCGAGGGGTCCAGGGGCTTGTCTGCGGTGCCCTCGATAGGACTCGAACCTACGACCTTCTGCTCCGGAGGCAGACGCTCTATCCACTGAGCTACGAGGGCAACATGCGTTCGCTCTGACGAGCATCCGGCACGGTGCACGAGACTACCAGTCTCCGGCGGGTTCGTGCTCCCACCTGCCGAGAGCCGTCCGGGACGACCGGCCCGCGCGGTAGCGGGGTGACCGGACTCACCAGGCCGGAACGCCCTCCGGGACGGGTGCCTCGGGAGACGGATGCGTACCCTCCTGGAGTGGATCGCCAGGACTCGAGCTCGACCCCCGACAGCACCCCCGACAACGCCCTCCGCCCGTGGCACGGGCGGTTCGTCGTCCTTGCCGGGATCGTCCTCGCGGCGTTCAACCTGCGGATCGCGGTCGCCTCGGTCTCCCCGATCCTGGACGTGGTCCGGACCGACATCGACCTGAGCGACCAGCTCGCGGGACTCCTGGGGACCGTCCCGGTGATCGCGTTCGCGGTCTTCGGATCGCTCGTCCCCGTCCTCTCGCGCAGGTTCGGGCTCGAACCGACGCTCGTCGCCGCGCTGCTCGTCAGCTCGGTCGGCGAGATCCTGCGGTCGCTGTCGAGCACGGCCCCGTCCTTCCTGCTGTGGACCGCGGTGGCGCTCGCGGGCATGGGCATGGGCAACGTCCTGCTCCCGCCGCTCGTCAAGCGGTACTTCCCCGACCGGATCGGCGCCGTGACCGCGGCGTACACCGTGACGCTCTCGCTGAGCACCGCGATCCCGCCGCTGCTCGTGGTGGGTATCGCCTCGTCGCTGGGCTGGCGGCCCGCCCTGGGCGGCTGGGCGCTCGTGGGGCTGCTCGCGGCCGTGCCGTGGACCGTGGTGATCGCGCGCTCGGCCCGAGCCCGCGCCGAGCTCGCGTCGGTGCTCGAGCACTCGCCCGAGCACACCGCAGGCCTCGACGGGCGGCACCGCCACGAGGGGCGTGCGTGGCGCAGCCCGCTCGCGTGGGGCATCGCGGGGATGTTCGGCCTCAACTCGCTCAACACGTACGTCATGTTCGCGTGGTTGCCGCACGTCCTGATCGACGCCGGGATGTCCGAGCCGACCGCGGCGAGCGCCCTCGCGCTGTACGCGTTCGTCGGCATGCCCATGTCGATCGTCACACCGCTGCTCGCGGCCCGGATGCGCAACCCGTACCCCCTCGTGGTGGTCTTCGTCGCGATGCTCGCGGTCGGGTACGGCGGGCTGATGGGTGGCCAGGCGGGTCCTGCGATCTGGGTGTGGGTCGTGCTCGCGGGGCTGGGGGCCTCGACGTTCCCGCTCGGGCTGGCACTCATCAACCTGCGCAGCCGCACGTCGGCCGGGGCCGTCGCGCTGTCCGGGTTCGTGCAGGGCGTGGGGTATCTCGTCGCGGGGGCGGGGCCCCTGACCGCGGGCATCCTGTACGCCCGCAGCGGCACGTGGACCAGCACGTTCGTCTTCCTGTTCGTGACGCTCGTGGTGATCCTGCTGGCCGCCGTCGCGGGCTGCCGCCCCGTCATGATCGAGGACACGTGGGGTCCGCGTGCTCGGCGGGGACGCCCCTCGGCGCCCCCGACGGACGGCGACGCAAAGCGCTAGCGTCGCTCGCTAGAATCGTCGGGTGACCCCGAACGAGCTCTCCGAAGCGCTCAGCGCTGCCCTGGCCTCCGCCGTCGCCGACGGCACCCTCGCCCTGCCCGCCGACGCGGTCCCCACGTCGGTCCACGTCGAGCGACCCCGCCAGCGCGAGCACGGCGACTGGGCCACGAACGTCGCCCTGCAGCTCGCGAAGAAGGCCGGCGTCGCCCCGCGCGTCCTGGCCGAGGACCTCGCGCAGCGCCTGGCCGCGCACCCGGGCGTCAAGTCGGTGGACATCGCCGGGCCGGGCTTCCTGAACATCACCCTCGACGCGGCGGCCGCGGGCGAGCTCGCGCGCACGATCATCACGCAGGGCGCGACCTACGGGAACAACGACTCCGAGGCCGGCACGCGCATCAACCTCGAGTTCGTCTCGGCGAACCCCACGGGCCCCATCCACATCGGTGGGGTGCGCTGGGCCGCGGTCGGCGACTCGCTGGCCCGTGTGCTCCAGGCCTCGGGGGCCGTGGTCGAGCGCGAGTACTACTTCAACGACCACGGCGCGCAGATCGACCGCTTCGCGCGCTCGCTGCTCGCACGCGCCAAGGGCCAGGACGCCCCCGAGGACGGCTACGGCGGCCAGTACATCTCGGACATCGCGGAGGCCGTCATCGCCGACGCGGTCGCCGCGGGCGACCCGGACCCGCGCACGCTGCCCGACGACGAGGCCCAGGAGGTCTTCCGGGCGCGCGGCGTCGAGCGCATGTTCGACGAGATCCGCGCCGCGCTGCACGACTTCGGCGTCGACTTCGACGTCTACTTCCACGAGGACTCGCTGCACGAGTCCGGCGCGGTCGAGCGCGCGGTCCAGCGCCTGCGCGAGGGCGGCCACGTGTTCGAGGCCGACGGCGCGACGTGGCTGCGCACGACCGACTTCGGTGACGACAAGGACCGCGTCATCATCAAGTCGGACGGCGAGGCCGCGTACATCGCGGGCGACATCGCGTACTACCTCGACAAGCGCGAGCGCGGGTTCGACGACGTCATCATCATGCTCGGCGCGGACCACCACGGGTACGTGAGCCGCATGATGGCCGTGTGCGCGGCGTTCGGCGACGAGCCGGGCAAGAACCTGCAGATCCTCATCGGGCAGATGGTCAACCTCGTCAAGGACGGCCAGCCGGTCCGCATGTCCAAGCGCGCCGGGACGGTCGTGACGCTCGAGGACCTGGTCGACGCCGTGGGCGTGGACGCCGCGCGCTACTCGCTCGCGCGTTCCTCGACCGACTCGAGCATCGACCTGGACCTCGACCTGCTCTCCAGGGCGACCAACGAGAACCCGGTCTTCTACGTGCAGTACGCGCACGCCCGCACGGCGAACGTCGCGCGCAACGCGGAGGCGCACGGTGTCTCGCGGTTCCGTGAGGACGGGAGCGAGGCGTTCGACCCGTCGCTCCTGACGCACGAGACCGAGTCGATCCTGCTCGGTGCGCTCACCGAGTTCCCCCGCGTCGTGGGCCAGGCGGCCGAGCTGCGCGAGCCGCACCGCGTCGCGCGCTACCTCGAGGCGCTCGCGGGCGACTACCACTCCTGGTACCACGAGTGCCGCGTGACGCCGCTGGGCGACGAGGAGGTCACGGACGTGCACCGCACGCGCCTGTGGCTCAACGACGCGACGCGTCAGGTCCTCGCCAACGGCCTCGGCCTGCTGGGCGTGTCCGCGCCGGAGCGCATGTGAGCGCGTCGGCAGGACCGACGACGCCGCCCGCCTTCTCGCCGACCGGCACCTACGTGCCGGGCGAGCCGTGGTCGAGCGGCGTGCGCCGTGGGCCTGACGGCGCGGTGACGGTCGGCGGCGTCGACGTGCGCGAGCTCGCGGACGCCCAGGGCACGCCGGCCTACGTCCTGGACGAGGCCGACCTGCGCGAGCGTGCGCGGTCCTACCGTCGTGCGTTCGAGGCGGCGTTCGCCGAGGTCGGTGCGGGCGTCGACGTCTACTACGCGGGCAAGGCGTTCCTGTCGGTCGCGGTCGCGCGCTGGCTCCACGACGAGGGCCTGCGGATCGACACCGCGACGGGCGGCGAGCTCGCGGTCGCGCTGCGCGCGGGCGTCCCCGGCGAGCACATCGGCCTGCACGGCAACAACAAGTCGGACCGGGAGATCGCGCGCGCGCTCGAGGCGGGCGTGGGCCGGGTCATCGTGGACTCGCTCGTCGAGGTCGAGCGCGTGGCCGCGGCGGCCCGGGCACGCGGTGGGGCTCCGGCCCCGGTCATGATCCGTGTGACCACGGGTGTGCACGCGGGCGGGCACGAGTACATCTCGACCGCGCACGAGGACCAGAAGTTCGGTCTGTCGCTCGCGACGCCCACGGAGGGCGAGGACAGCCCCGCCATGGTCGCGCTCCTCACGGTGCTCTCGCACCCCGAGCTCGAGCTGCTGGGCATCCACTCGCACATCGGTTCGCAGATCCTCGACCCGTCGGGGTTCGAGGTCGCGGCGCGCAAGGTCCTCGAGCTGCGGGCCGCCCTGGCGCGGCGCACGGGCTTCCTCGTGCCCGAGGTGGACCTGGGCGGCGGGTACGGCATCGCGTACCTGCCGGGCGAGGTCGCGCTCGACCCGGACCGCATCGCGAAGGACGTCGCGGCGTCGGTGGCCGCCTCGTCGGCGGACCTCGGGACGCCCCTGCCGCGCTTCTCGATCGAGCCGGGCCGCGCGATCGTCGGGCCCGCGGGCCTGACGCTCTACACGGTCGGCACGGTCAAGCCCGTGCGGGTCAGCGGGCCGGGCGGCGAGGCGGAGAGCACGATCGTGCGCACGTACGTCTCGATCGACGGCGGCATGAGCGACAACATCCGCCCGGCGCTGTACGGCGCGGACTACCACGCCGAGCTCGCGAACCGGTTGTCGGACGCCGAGCCCGTGCTCGCGCGGGTGGTCGGCAAGCACTGCGAGAGCGGCGACATCGTGGTCCACGACGTGCTGCTGCCGGGCGACGTGCGGGCGGGCGACCTGCTGGCCGTCGCGGCGACGGGCGCCTACGGGCGCTCGATGGCCTCGAACTACAACCACGTGCCCCGACCCCCGGTCGTGGCCGTGGCCGACGGCGAGACCAGGGTCCTGGTCCGTCGTGAGACGGAGGACGACCTGCTCGCGCTCGACCTGGGCTGACGTCGCCGGGGCCGGTGCGGCGCGGCGCCTCGTGGCCCGGCACCTGCCCACCCGTATCCTGAGACGAGCGCCCAGGATCCGGGCGACCGGGCGAGGATCGACATGCTCGGACCGACTGGTCGGGATGCGGGGCACGGGGTGCCGCGGTCCGCCAGGGTCAGGGGAAACCTCCGACGCGACCGCGTCCGGCAGGGACCCGAGAACGACGGCACCGCTGACCGTGCGGGCCGGGTGATGGAGGAGGAGCTTCGTGGGAGCCAGCCAGCAGGAGCAAGGCCCGCTGCGCGTCGCGCTGCTCGGGTGCGGCGTCGTCGGGTCCGAGGTGGCCCGGCTGCTGACGCAGCAGAGTGCGGACCTCGCCTCGCGCGTCGGGGCGCCGCTCGAGCTCGTGGGGATCGCCGTGCGGGACGCGTCGGCCCCGCGGCCGCTCGCCGAGTCGGTCGACCGCTCGCTCCTGACGGAGGACGCCGAGGCGCTCGTGTCGCGCGCCGACATCGTCATCGAGGTCATGGGCGGCATCGAGCCGGCCCGCGCGCTGCTGCTGCGCGCGATCGAGGCGGGCGCCGCCGTCGTGACCGCGAACAAGGCGCTCCTCGCGGAGGACGGCCCCACGCTCTACAAGGCCGCGGACACCGCGGGCGTGGACATCTACTTCGAGGCCGCGGTCGCGGGCGCGATCCCGATCGTGCGCCCGGTCCGCGAGTCGCTCGCGGGCGACAGCGTGCGCCGGATCCTGGGCATCGTCAACGGCACCACGAACTACGTGCTGGACCAGATGGCGAGCACGGGCATGTCGTTCGACGACGCCGTGCGCCAGGCCCAGGACCTGGGCTACGCCGAGGCCGATCCCACGGCCGACGTCGAGGGCTTCGACGCCGCGGCCAAGGCCGCGATCCTCGCGAGCCTCGCGTTCCACACACGCGTCTCGCTCGAGGACGTCGCACGCGAGGGCATCACGAGGATCACCGCCGACGACGTCGCGTGGGCCGCGCAGACCGGTCACGTCATCAAGCTGCTCGCGATCGCGGAGTCCGTGACGGGCGACGACGGATCGCACGGGGTCTCGGTGCGCGTGCACCCTGCTCTCGTGCCGCTCGCGCACCCGCTGGCCGGTGTGCGCGGGGCCTTCAACGCGGTCTTCGTCGAGGCCGACGCGGCGGGCGAGCTCATGTTCTACGGCCGCGGCGCCGGCGGCGCACCGACCGCGTCCGCCGTGCTCGGCGACGTCGTGTCCGCCGCCCGCCACCGCGTGCTCGGCGGCAAGGGCCCCGAGGAGTCCACCTACGCGGCCTTGCCGATCCTGCCGGCCAGCACCGCGGTCACGCGCTACCAGGTGCGCCTCGCGGTCGACGACCGCCCCGGCGTCCTGGCCCAGGTCGCCCAGGTCCTGGCGTCGAAGGGCGTCTCGATCGAGGCCGTGCGCCAGCCCTCGGAAGCCGCCGCGCCCGGGGCCGACGACACGCACGGCGCCGACGACGGGTCGACCGGCGTCGCGCACCTCGTCATCACGACCCACGCCGCAGCGGAGGCCGCGCTCGCCGCGACGGTCGACGCGATCGCGGTGCTCGAACCCGTCCGAGAGATCACGTCCGTCCTGAGAGTCGAGGGAGCCTGATGGCCCACCAGTGGCGAGGCATCATCGCCGAGTACGCCGACCGCCTGCCCGCCCACGTGCAGGAGCGCATCGTGACGCTCGGCGAGGGCGGCACGCCTCTCGTCGAGGCGCCCGCGCTCTCGGCCCGCACCGGGGCGCAGGTCTTCCTCAAGGTCGAGGGCATGAACCCGACCGCGTCCTTCAAGGACCGCGGTATGACCGCGGCGATCTCGTCGGCCGCGGGCCGGGGGGCGCAGGCCGTGGTGTGCGCCTCGACGGGCAACACGTCGGCCTCGGCCGCCGCGTACGCGACCAAGGCCGGCATGGTCTGCGCCGTCCTGGTCCCGGACGGCAAGATCGCGATGGGCAAGCTGAGCCAGGCGATCGCGCACGGCGCCAAGCTGCTCCAGGTCGACGGCAACTTCGACGACTGCCTGGTCGCGGCGCGCAAGCTCGCCGAGGCCTACCCGGTCGAGCTCGTGAACTCGGTCAACCCGGACCGCATCGAGGGGCAGAAGACCGGTGCGTTCGAGATCGTCGACGCGCTGGGCGACGCCCCGGACATCCACGCCCTGCCCGTCGGCAACGCGGGCAACATCACGGCGTACTGGAGGGGCTTCCGCGAGTACGCAGGCCTCGGCGACCCCGGCTCCCCGGGGGCGCACCTGCCCGCGGTCTCCACGAGGACCCCGATCATGTGGGGTTTCCAGGCCGCCGGTTCGGCCCCGATCGTCGCGGGCCACCCCATCACGCACCCCGAGACGATCGCGACCGCGATCCGGATCGGCAACCCCGCGTCGTGGGCGCAGGCCGAGGCCGCGCGCGACGAGTCGGGTGGCGTCATCGAGGCCGTGACCGACGAGCAGATCCTCGCGGCGCACCGCATCCTGTCGGCCGAGGCCGGCGTGTTCGTCGAGCCGGGCTCGGCGGCCGGTGTCGCGGGCATCCTCTCGCGCGCCGAGCGTGGTCTGGTGCCCGCGGGTGCGCGCATCGTCGTCACGGTCACGGGCCACGGCCTCAAGGACCCGCAGTGGGCGCTCAAGACCCTGGACGGCGCCGACGTGACGCCGATCCGGGTGAGCGCCGACGTCGTCTCGATCGCCGACGCGCTCCAGCTCGGCTGACGCGGCGTCGTCCGTCCTCCCTCTCCTCCGGACGGGGGAGGGGGCGGGCGCGCCGCCCGTCCCGCCGCCGTAGATCCGCCGCAGGCTCCCCGTGGGTCTGCCCCAGCCCCCGTAGCTCCCCGAAGAGAGGTCCCGCGAGATGCAGCTCGGAGCCGACCATGTGCGCGTGCGCGTGCCCGCGACGAGCGCGAACCTCGGCCCTGGCTTCGACGCCATGGGGCTGGCCCTCGCGCGCTACGACGTTCTCGAGGTGCGTGCGCTCGGCAACGGCGACGTGGTCGTCGACGTCGAGGGGGAGGGGGCGGGCGAGGTCCCCGGTGACGAGCGGCACCTGGTCGTGCGCGCGCTGCGTGCCGCCCTCGACCTGGTCGGCGCACCGCAGACGGGGCTGCACCTGACGGCCACCAACGCGATCCCGCACGGTCGGGGCCTCGGCTCCTCGGCCGCTGCGGTCGTGGCCGGGATCGTCGCCGCGCGCGCCCTGGTCGCGGACCCCGCGGCCCTCGACGACGCGACGGTCCTGCAGCTCGCGACCGAGTTCGAGGGGCATCCGGACAACGCCGCGCCCGCGATCTACGGGGGAGCGACGATCGCGTGGACGAGCACGGTCGAGGGGGACGAGGGGGCGCACGCGGTGCGCCTCGACGTCCACCCGGACATCGAGGCGACCGTCCTGGTCCCCACGATCCGGCTCGCCACGAGCCGTGCTCGCGGTGTCCTGCCGGAGACCGTGCCGCACGCCGACGCCGCGCTCAACGCAGGGCGCGCGGCCCTGCTCGTCGAGGCGCTCACCCGTTCGCCGCACCACCTGTTCGACGCGACCGAGGACCGGCTCCACCAGGAGTATCGCGCGGGCGTCATGTCCGCGTCGTGGGAGCTCGTGCGCGCGCTGCGGGCCGACGGCCTGGCCGCGACGATCTCGGGAGCCGGGCCCACCGTCCTGCTGCTGGGGGACGCCTCGGACCGTGACCGGGCGGACGCGGTGCTGCGCGACCTGCTGCACGGGTCGGACCAGTGGCGTGCCTACCGTCCGGGCATCGACCTGGCAGGGGTGCGGTCCGAGCGTGTCCTGGGGTCGGCGGGTCTGGCCGACCCGTCCTCCCGACAGTCGCACTGACCGTCCGGCGATCGCTGGTGCAGCCCTTGGGGGGACTGGTCTTCCGGGGGGCTACGGATGGTAGAATCCATTGAGCCTTCGCAGGTTCGTGATGATGCCTCGGTGATTCCTCGACGATTCTCCGCCGAGTCCCCGGGCATCGGCAGAGCATCCACTGACTGCGACTCATACCCCGCGAGAAGGCAATCCAGCCCACGTCAGCTGACGTCGTCGTACCACTGACGCGTGGTTCCACTGCGTTCCGGCCGTCACGTGCCGAGCGTCGATCACCCGCGGCCCACCCCTCGCACAGAGCAAGTGGGCGCAAACGAGGGGAAGGGTCCTTCGTGACAGACACCACCGACACCGCCCGTGCAGGCGCGCTCTCGACGCTGCGCCTCCCCGAGCTGCAGGCACTCGCCTCGCAGCTCGGTGTGAAGGGCACGTCCAAGATGCGCAAGAGCGATCTTGTCGACGTCATCCGTTCCACCTCCGGCGAGAAGAGCGCTCCCGAGCGCACCGCCGGAGCGTCCGCCGCCGCGCGTCGCGCGCCGGAGAAGGACACCCAGACCGAGAAGGTCGTCGTGCAGCCGGCCGTCGAGGTCCCCGTCCGCGCGGCGACCGAGAACGTCGAGCGCGCCGAGCGGCCCCGTCGCGAGCGCGGCCAGCGTTCTGCGCGGGCCGACCAGGCTGCCGACATCGTCGCGCCGCTCCTGGAGCAGGGCACCCGGGCAGCCCGCACCGACGCCGACCGTGCCGCCGGGGGAGAGACCCCGGACGAGCGCGCCGCACGCGCGGCCGCTGCCGTGGGCCTGGTGACGGGCGCCGCCCCCGAGCGTGGTTCGCGTCGCGCCGGACGGGGCGCCGGTGCCCCGCGCGGCGGCGAGGGCGAGACCGCTCGCGAGTCGGCCCCGGAGGCCGGTGCCAACGGTCGCCAGGAGCGCCAGCGCGACCAGCAGCGTGAGCAGGGACAGGGCGAGCGCCAGAACGGCCAGCAGGAGCGCCAGGGCGGCCAGCGTCAGCAGAGCCAGGGCGGCCAGCAGGGCGGTCAGCGCGACCAGCAGGGCCAGGGCAACCGTCAGAGCGACGAGTACGACGAGCGCGGCGGACGCCGCCGCCGCGGGCGTGACCGCAACCGCGACCGCGACCGCAAGCGCGGCCGCACCCGTGGCGGGAACATCGACGTGTCGGGCCTCGACGACATCGAGGTGACCGAGGACGACGTGCTGCTGCCCGTGGCCGGCATCCTGGACGTGCTCGACCAGTACGCGTTCGTGCGGACGAGCGGCTACCTGCCCGGTCCGAACGACGTCTACGTCTCTCTCGGCCAGGTCAAGAAGTCGGGCCTGCGTCGCGGTGACGCGATCGTCGGTGCGGTGCGACAGCCCCGCGACGGCGAGTCGTTCCAGCAGACCGGGCCGCGCAACCAGAAGTTCAACGCGCTGGTCCGGCTCGACTCGGTCAACGGCATGTCTCCCGAGGCCGCTCGCAACCGTGCCGAGTTCAACAAGCTGACGCCGCTCTACCCGCAGGAGCGACTGCGGCTGGAGACGGGCGAGGTCGGTCGTCTCACGCCGCGCGTGATCGACATCGTCGCCCCCATCGGCAAGGGCCAGCGTGGTCTGATCGTGGCTCCGCCCAAGGCGGGCAAGACGATCATCATGCAGCAGATCGCCAACGCGATCACGACGAACAACCCTGAGGTCCACCTCATGGTCGTGCTCGTGGACGAGCGACCCGAAGAGGTCACGGACATGGAGCGCACCGTCAAGGGCGAGGTCATCGCCTCGACGTTCGACCGTCCGGCCTCCGACCACACGATCGTCGCCGAGCTCGCGATCGAGCGCGCCAAGCGCCTCGTGGAGCTGGGGCAGGACGTCGTGGTGCTGCTCGACTCGCTCACGCGTCTGTCGCGCGCCTACAACCTGGCGGCCCCCGCCTCCGGGCGCATCCTGTCCGGTGGTGTCGACGCCTCGGCGCTCTACCCGCCCAAGCGCTTCTTCGGCGCGGCACGCAACATCGAGAACGGCGGGTCGCTCACGATCCTCGCCTCGGCGCTCGTCGAGACCGGGTCCAAGATGGACGAGGTCATCTTCGAGGAGTTCAAGGGCACCGGGAACATGGAGCTCCGGCTCTCCCGCTCGCTCGCGGACAAGCGCATCTTCCCGGCCGTGGACGTCAACGCGTCCGGTACGCGCCGCGAGGAGATCCTCATGCCGCAGGACGAGCTCCGCATCGTCTACAAGCTGCGCCGCGTGATGGGTGCGCTCGACCAGCAGCAGGCCATCGAGCTGCTGCTCGGCAAGCTCAAGGAGACGAAGTCCAACGTCGAGTTCCTGCTCCAGGTGCAGAAGACCACACCTGGTGGCATCAACAACGACGAAGAGGTCGGCCGCGCCGTCTGATGCGCCCGTGGGCCGCTCGCCCCGAGAGAGCGGCCCACGGATTTTCCGTGTGCCGGACGCGTCTGGCACAATGTCCTGTTGGTTTCCCCGTCCCCGGTTCACGGCTGCTGTCCGCAGGCGACCCGGGGGCAACCCACTGAGGAGAGTCCTGTGAAGGCTGAGATCCACCCCGAGTACGTCCTGACCGAGGTGACCTGCACCTGCGGTTCCACGTTCGTCACGCGCAGCACCGAGAAGTCCGGACGCATCTCGTCCGACGTCTGCTCGGCCTGCCACCCGTTCTACACGGGCAAGCAGAAGATCCTCGACACCGGTGGCCGCGTGGCCCGCTTCGAGGCTCGTTACGGCAAGAAGGCCGCCGACAAGTAGCGACTCTCCAGCGCCGGTGGTCCGGGCGTCCGTCAACCTCTCCAGGGGCAGGCGGCGTGCCCGTTCCACCGGCGCTGTCGTCTTTCCCGGCGCGAGCGCGCCGGACCGAGCGCCCGACCACACAGCCCTAACCACCCCTCTCGTCAGGACACCCTCGTGACCGAGTCCTTCGCCGCCGTCGAACACCTGCTCGCCGAGCACGCCGAGATCGAGACGCTGCTCGCCGACCCCGCGGTCCACGCGGACGCCGGCCGGGCGCGCACGCTCGGGCGCCGCTACGCCGAGCTGGGCCAGGTCGTCGCGGCCTATCGCGCGTGGCGCGACGCGACCGACGACGTCGAGGCCGCGACAGAGCTCATCGAGGGCTCAGGGGAGGACACCGCAGAATTCGCCGCCGAGCTCCCCGCGCTCCAGGAGGCGGCCGCGGCCGCGACCGAGAAGCTGCGCCGGGTCCTCGTGCCGCGCGACCCCGACGACGGGCGCGACGTGATCCTCGAGATCAAGGCGGGCGAGGGCGGCGAGGAGTCCGCGCTGTTCGCGGGCGACCTGCTGCGCATGTACCTGCGCTACGCCGAGCGCCGCGGCTGGAAGACCGAGGTCATCGAGGCCACGGACTCGGACCTCGGCGGCTACAAGGACGTCCAGGTCGCGGTGAAGGCTCGATCCGGCCCCTCGGACCCTGCTGACGGGGTATGGGCCAACCTCAAGTACGAGGGCGGCGTGCACCGCGTCCAGCGCGTGCCCGTGACCGAGTCGCAGGGCCGTATCCACACCTCGGCCGCGGGCGTGCTCGTGTTCCCCGAGGTCGAGGACGCGGGAGAGATCGAGATCGACCAGAACGACCTGCGCATCGACGTCTACCGGTCCTCGGGCCCGGGCGGCCAGTCGGTCAACACGACGGACTCGGCGGTGCGCATCACGCACCTGCCCACGGGGATCACGGTCTCGATGCAGAACGAGAAGTCCCAGCTCCAGAACCGCGAGCAGGCCATGCGCGTGCTGCGCGCCCGGCTCCTGGCCGCGCGCCAGGAGGAGGAGGCGGCCGCCGCGAACGACCTGCGCCGCTCGCAGGTGCGCACCGTGGACCGTTCCGAGCGCATCCGGACGTACAACTACCCGGAGAACCGGATCGCGGACCACCGCACGGGCTACAAGGCGTACAACCTGGACCAGGTCCTCGACGGTGACCTCGAGCCGGTCATCCGCTCGGCGATCGACGCCGACGAGGCGGCGCGCCTCGCCGCCGCGGCGTCGTGACGTCGCCGCAGGTCCCGGCGGTGCGGCCGGGGCAGGACCCCACGTCGTCCCTGCCCGACGACGTCTCTCGCCTCGTGCGCGAGGCGGCGGCCCGCCTCGCACGGGCCGGGATCGACACGCCCCGCGTCGACGCCGAGCTGCTGCTCGCGCACGCCGCGGGCGTGCCGCGCGAACGGGTCGTCTCGGCGGCCGTCCTGGGACGTCCCGTGTCTTCCCTGCTGCCCGACGGGACGCCCACCACCGAGGACGTGCTCGACGGCCTCGCCGGGCTGCTCGACGCCCGTGCCCGTCGCGTGCCGCTCCAGCACCTCACGGGGACGGCCCCCTTCCGGCACCTGGACCTGGTCGTGGGGCCAGGGGTGTTCGTGCCGCGTCCCGAGACCGAGCAGGTCGCGCAGGTCGCGATCGACGAGTCGCTCGGTGTCGTCGCCCGGGGCTCGCAGGCGCCCCTCGTCGTCGACCTGTGCACGGGGTCGGGCGCGATCGCCCTGGCCGTCGCGACCGAGGTCCCGGGTGCCCGTGTGCACGCGGTCGAGCTGGACCGCGACGCGCACGCGTGGGCCGAGCGCAACGTCGCCCGGACGCACGAGGCGAGCGGCGCCGTCGTGCACCTGGTCCGGGGGGACGCGCGGACCGCGCTCGCCGAGCTCGACGGGACGTGCGACGTCGTCGTCTCGAACCCGCCCTACGTGCCGCCCGACGCGGTCCCGCGCGACCCCGAGGTCGCGCTGCACGACCCGCAGGTCGCGCTCTACGGGCTCGGCGAAGACGGCCTCGAGGTGCCGCGCGGCGTGACCCGCGCCGCGGCCCGGCTCCTGGCCCCCGGCGGCCTCTACGTCATGGAGCACGCAGAGGTCCAGGCGCGGCCCGCGCGCGACATGGTGGCCGCGGTCGGCGGTTTCGAGGACGTCCGGACCGTCGAGGACCTCACGGGCCGACCGCGTATGGTCGTGGCCCGGCGCTCGCGGGCGACGAGCGAGCCAGACCCCGCACCAGGGGACCCTTCGGACATGGAAGACTGAGAAGCGTGAGCTCTGTGCACCCCGTCACCGACCCGAACACCTGGGGACCGTCGATCGACGAGGCGGTGAACGCCGTCTCGCGAGGCGGCCTCGTGGTCCTGCCGACCGACACGGTCTACGGGATCGGGGCCGACGCGTTCGACGCCGAGGCCGTCACAGCCCTCCTGGCCGCGAAGGGACGCGGTCGGCAGATGCCGCCGCCCGTCCTGGTCCCCGACCTGCGGACCCTCGACGGGCTCGCGACCGACGTGCCCGACGACGCGCGCGCGCTCGTCGAGGCGTTCTGGCCCGGCGGGTTCACCATCATCCTGACCGCCCAGCCCTCGCTCGCGTGGGACCTCGGCGAGACGCACGGGACCGTCGCGCTGCGCATGCCCGACCACCCGGCTGCGCTCGCCCTGCTGCGCCGCACGGGACCGCTCGCGGTCTCGAGCGCCAACTCCACCGGTCTGCCCGCCGCGCTCGAGGTCGCCGACGCCCAGGTACAGCTCAGGGAGTCGGTCGCGGTGTACCTGGACGGCGGCACCGCGCCCGGGGGAGTGGCCTCGACCATCGTCGACGCGACCGGGCCGCACCTGCGGGTCGTACGCGAGGGCGCCGTCTCGCTCGAGCGCCTGCGTGAGGTCGCGCCGGTCCTGGGGATCGGGGAGGAGCCGACCGAGAACGTGGACGACCCGTCCGAGGAGACCGTGACGCCCGAGGAGACCGTGACGACGAGCGGCCCGGAGGCGAACGGCGGGTGAGGGTCTATCTGCTCGTCCTGCTGATCGCAGCGGCGGTCACCTACCTCCTCACCCCGCTCGCGTACTGGGTGGCGGCGAGGACCGGAGCGATCACCGCGGTCCGTGACCGTGACGTGCACACCATCCCCACGGCCCGCCTGGGCGGGCTCGCGATGACCGCGGGCCTCGTCGTGGCGGTGACGTTCGCGTCGCAGATGCCCTTCCTCGACGGGGTCTTCCAGATCGACGACCGGGCGTGGGCGATCGTCGGGGGCGCGCTCATCGTCTGCTTCCTGGGCGTCGCGGACGACATCTGGGACCTCGACTGGATGACGAAGCTCGCCGGCCAGGTCCTCGCGGCCCTGTTCGTCGCCTGGCAGGGCGTGCAGCTCGTGACCTTCCCCATCAACGGGCTCGTGATCGGCTCGTCGCGACTCTCGCTCATCGTCACCGTGCTCGTCATCGTGGTCGCGATGAACGCCGTGAACTTCGTCGACGGCCTCGACGGGCTCGCCGCGGGCCTCATCGCGATCGGCGGCGGCGCCTACTTCGTCTACACGTACAGCCTGACGACCGTGGCGAGCCCTACGGACTACTCGAGCCTGGCGACCATGATCATGGCGGCCCTCGTCGGCATCTGTCTGGGGTTCCTGCCGCACAACTTCCACCCCGCCCGGATCTTCATGGGCGACTCGGGCTCGATGGTGCTCGGTCTCGTGCTCGGCTCCGCGGTGATCGTGGTCACCGGGAGCATCGACACGGGCATGGCCTCGGACCCGAGCCGCCAGCGCGAGCTCATCCCCATCCTGCTGCCGCTCGCGGTGATCCTGCTCCCGCTGCTCGACATGGTCCTCGCGGTGGTCCGCAGGGTCGGTACGGGCAAGTCGCCCTTCCACCCGGACCGGCTCCACCTGCACCACCGGCTCCTGACGCTCGGACACTCGCACCGCCGTGCCGTGATCATCATGTACGTGTGGACCGCGGTCTTCGCGTTCGGCGCGGTCGCGCTCGTGCGATGGCCCGCGGAGAACGTCGCGATCGGGCTCGTCGTGGCCGTCGTCGTGGCGGCGATCCTCACGCTCGGCCCGCTGCGCACCCGCGGCAGGTTCCTCGACGACGACGCCGTCACCGCGCCCGAGGGCATCCCGTCCGCGCTGCCGCCCCGACGCGTCGCGGCGGCGAGCGGGGCCTCGCAGGTCGTCCCCGCCCCGGCGCCGACCACCCCCGAAGCACCCACCGATGCGCACCGCGCCCACCCCGAAGGACACTCCTGATGACGACCCCCGCACCGCAGACTCCCGACGAGCCGACGCGCGAGCCGGTCTCCAGCGCGTCGGTCCCGCCCACGGCGGACACCTCCCCGGTCTCGGCGGACGCCGTCGGGGACGCGGTCAGTGCAGTGTTCCGGACCGCGCTGCGCGACACCCTGCTGCTGCTCGGCGGACTCCTGGTCCTGGGTGTGGGGCTGGGGGCGCTCCTGGCAGGCACCGCGGGGGTCTGGGGCGCCCTCATGGGCGTCGGGATCGCCCTCGTGTTCTCCGGCACGACGATCGTCGCGATGGCGCGCACCGCGCGCTCGACGCCGACCACCACGGCGGCTGTCGTGCTGGGGAGCTGGCTCGTCAAGATCGTCCTGCTCGGGATCGTGCTGGCGGTGCTGCGCAACTACGAGTTCTACGACCGGATCGTCTTCGCCGTGGTCCTGCTCGTCGGTGTCATCGGCTCGGCGCTCCTCGACTACCGGGCGGTCGACCGCGGCCGCATCCCGTACGTCACGCCGAAGGCCTGAGCCCCGCGTCCTGGGGTCCGCGAAGGGCGCACCGCAGCCGGCGGTCCGGCGGTCGCGGCGCCCACGTGCGCGCTGGTGCACGGTGGCCCGACGGCGAGCCGGGGCATCATATCCCTCGACCTCGCCGTCGGCGCGGACCCGTGACCTGTGAAGGTCTGAACATGCGTTAGGCTATCGGCGAATCCATGAAGGCCTGGTCCGACGGCGTGCCCATCGAGCGCACGGCCTCGGCGACCGACGACCACCGGGAGTCCACCCTGTTCACGCTCGCGACCCCCTCTCCCTTCGTTGCCGCAGCAGAAGGCGAAGGCGGCTTTCACGCGCCGACGATCGGTGAGTTCTTCCCCGACGCCATCTTCTTCGCCGGCACCCCGTTCGAGTTCAACCGGCTGCAGCTCATCCGAGTGATCGCCACGATCGTGATCCTGACGATCTTCGTGATCGCGGCGCGGCGAGCCAAGCTCGTCCCCGGCCGGTTCCAGAACGGCGTCGAGATGGTCCTCGACTTCGCTCGGGTGAACATCGTCGAGGAGATCATGGGGACCGAGCGGGCTCGCCGCTACGTGCCCATGATCACGACGATCTTCGTGACGATCCTCGCCTTCAACCTCACCGGCGTGGTGCCGGGGCTCAACCTCGCGGGCACCTCGGTCGCCGGTGTGGCGATCCTCCTGGCGCTGTGGGTCTTCGTGGCCTACTGGGCCGCGGGCATCCGGCAGCACGGCCTCTGGGGCTACATCCGGGCGAACCTGTTCCCCCCGGGAGTGCCGTTCCCGATCTACTTCATCCTGGCGCCGATCGAGCTGCTCCAGCTCCTGATCATCCGCCCGGCCTCGCTGGTCATCCGACTCACGGCGAACATGGTCGCGGGCCACATCATGCTGGTCCTGTGCTTCGCCGCCACGAACTTCCTGCTCCTCGAGGCAGCGCCGGCCCTCAAGGCGATCAGCGCGCTGACTCTCGCAGGCGGCATCGCGATCACCCTCTTCGAGGTGTTCGTCGCGGGGCTGCAGGCGTACATCTTCGCGCTCCTCGCCACGGTCTACATCAACATGTCGATCGAGGAAGAGCACTGACCCGCACCACGTACCTGGTCCCGGGCCCTCGGTCCCGGAACCGACCCTGAGCTCCACCTGACGCATCGCACCTGACGCCCGTTCGCACGACCGGGCGCCCAACGGAAGGAAACACCGTGGACGTCACCACCCTCGCCGCTGTCGAAGGCAGCATCAACACCATCGGCTACGGCATCGCCGCGATCGGCCCGGGCATCGGCCTCGGCATCCTGATCGGCAAGACGGTCGAGGGCATGGCCCGCCAGCCCGAGGTCGCCGGCCAGCTCCGCGGCACCATGTTCATCGGTCTTGCCTTCGTCGAGATCCTCGCGCTGCTCGGCTTCGTCGCTGGCTTCATCTTCTGATGTCGACCATCGGCCCCCAGGCGGTCCTCGCCGCAGAGTCTGGCGAGGTCGACCCCATCAAGCTGTTCCTCCCGCCGTTCTACGACCTCTTCTGGTCGGCGATCGTCCTGATCATCATCGCGGTCGTCTTCTACAAGATGGTCCTCCCCAAGTTCCAGGCGGTGCTCGACGAGCGCACGGCCAAGATCGAGGGTGGCCTGGCCAAGGCGGAGTCCGCTCAGGCCGAGGCCGCTGCGGCACTCGCGGAGTACCACCAGCAGCTGCAGGAGGCACGCACCGAGGCCGCGAAGATCCGTGAGGACGCGCGCGCCGAGGGAACGGCCATCGTCGCCGACCAGAAGGTCAAGGCCGGCGAGGAGGCCGCTCGTATCGTCGAGACGGCACACCGCCAGATCGAGGCCGAGCGTCAGCAGGCGTCGGTCTCGCTGCGCAACGACGTCGGGACGCTCGCGACCCAGCTCGCCTCGAAGATCGTCGGCGAGTCCCTCGAGGACTCCGCACGCCAGTCGCGTGTCGTGGACCGTTTCCTCGACGAGCTCGAGGCAGCGGGAGCCGGGGCTGCCAGCGCGGCGGCCAACGGCAAGGAGGGCTGATGCGCGGGACGAGCGGAGCCTCTCTCGAGCAGGCACAGGAGCGCTTCGAGCCGGTGCTGCGTGCGGCCGGTGAAGGAGCCTTCGCCCTGGGCGAGCAGCTCCTCACGGTGGCAGCGGCGCTCGACGGCTCCGTGCCCCTGCGCCGTGCTCTCGCGGACCCGTCGCGGTCCGGCGAGGACAAGGCGGCCCTCGCGGCCGACCTGCTGCGCGAGGGCTTCGACGGTCGTGTCGTCGACCTGGTCTCCGGGCTCGCCCGGGACCGCTGGGCGCACGACGGCGACATCGCCGACGCCGTCGAGCACCTCGGCGTCGACGCGGTCCTGGCCTCGGCCGAGGCCCGCGGCGCGCTCGTGCGCGTCGAGGACGAGCTGTTCCGCATCACGCGGTCTCTCGTCGGAGAGCGTGAGGCTCGCCGCGTGCTGACGGAGACCTCGACCGACCCCGCTCGTCGCAAGGCGTTCGTCGACGCGCTGCTCGCGGGCAAGGTCGACCCGGTCACCCAGTTCCTCGCGGAGCGGGCGACCGTGGCACCTCGTGGTCGTCGTTTCGTCGCCACCCTCGTGTGGCTCGGGGACGTCGCCGCACGGCGTCGCCGCCGCCTCGTCGCCTCGGTGACGTCGGGCACGGTGCTCAGCCAGGCACAGCAGGACCGTCTGTCCGCGCTCCTCGAGCGCGCGTACGGCCGGGCAGTCCAGCTCAACGTCACCGTGGACCCCGAGGTCCTCGGCGGCTTGCGCGTCCAGGTCGGAGCGGACGTCGTCGACTCGACGGTCCTCTCGCGCCTGGTCGACGCACGCAGACGACTGGTCAGCTGACCTGTTCGCCCGAACACTGAGGTCCTCGCGGTCCCCGGTGTCGTCGACACCCCGCCGGCTCCCGAGCCGGCGAACTGACAAGAACGTTCGACCGCTCCCGCACACCGCGGGGTGGCCACGACAGGAGAAGAGCAATGGCTGAGCTGACGATCCGGCCCGACGAGATTCGGGCCGCGCTGGACAGCTTCGTGAAGTCCTACGAGCCCGGGGGCGCGGTGACCGAGGAAGTCGGTCGCGTCACCCTCGCCGCTGACGGCATCGCCCAGGTGGAAGGCCTTCCGGGCGCAATGGCCAACGAGCTGCTGCGCTTCGAGGACGGCACCCTCGGCCTTGCCCTGAACTTGGACGTTCGCCAGATCGGTGTCGTCGTCCTGGGTGAGTTCACCGGTATCGAGGAGGGCCAGGAGGTCCGCCGTACGGGCGAGGTCCTCTCGGTCCCCGTCGGTGACGGCTACCTGGGCCGCGTCGTCGACCCGCTGGGTCAGCCGATCGACGGCCTCGGCGAGATCGAGACCGAGGGCCGTCGTGCCCTCGAGCTGCAGGCCCCCGGCGTCATGGACCGCAAGTCGGTCCACGAGCCGCTGCAGACCGGCCTCAAGGCGATCGACTCGATGATCCCCGTGGGCCGTGGTCAGCGCCAGCTGATCATCGGTGACCGCCAGACCGGCAAGACGGCGATCGCGACCGACACGATCATCAACCAGAAGGCGAACTGGGAGACCGGCGACCCGACCAAGCAGGTCCGCTGCATCTACGTCGCGATCGGCCAGAAGGGCTCGACCATCGCCGCCGTCCGCGGCGCGCTGGAAGAGGCCGGCGCCCTGGAGTACACGACGATCGTCGCGGCTCCCGCGTCCGACCCGGCAGGCTTCAAGTACCTCGCCCCCTACACCGGTTCGGCCATCGGCCAGCACTGGATGTACGGCGGCAAGCACGTCCTCATCGTCTTCGACGACCTGTCGAAGCAGGCCGAGGCCTACCGTGCCGTGTCGCTGCTGCTCCGCCGCCCGCCGGGCCGCGAGGCGTACCCCGGTGACGTCTTCTACCTGCACTCCCGTCTGCTCGAGCGTTGTGCGAAGCTCTCGGACGAGCTGGGCGCGGGCTCGATGACCGGTCTGCCGGTCATCGAGACCAAGGCGAACGACGTGTCGGCGTACATCCCGACCAACGTCATCTCGATCACCGACGGTCAGATCTTCCTCCAGTCGGACCTCTTCAACGCCGACCAGCGCCCCGCGGTGGACGTCGGTATCTCCGTGTCCCGTGTCGGCGGCGCCGCACAGGTCAAGGCGATGAAGCAGGTCTCGGGCACGCTCAAGCTCGAGCTCGCGCAGTACCGTTCGCTCGAGGCCTTCGCGATGTTCGCGTCGGACCTCGACGCGGCCTCGCGCGGCCAGCTGACCCGTGGCGCTCGCCTCATGGAGCTGCTCAAGCAGGGCCAGTACTCGCCGTACCCGGTCGAGGACCAGGTCGCCTCGATCTGGGCCGGCACCAAGGGCAAGCTCGACGACGTGCCCCTCGAGGACGTGCGCCGCTTCGAGAGCGAGCTGCTCGACCACCTGCGCCGCAACACCGAGGTGCTCAGCACGATCGCCTCGACCGGCAAGCTCTCGGACGAGACCGAGGCTGCGCTGGCTCAGGGCGTCGACGACTTCCGCAACGGCTTCCTCACGGGCGACGGCACCCCCCTCGTCGGTGGCGAGTCGGACGAGGAAGAGGCTGTCGTGGTCGAGCAGGAGCAGATCGTCCGGCAGAAGAAGGCCTGACATGGCCGGATCCCAGCGCGTCTACAAGCAGCGGATCAAGTCGACGCAGTCCCTCAAGAAGATGTTCCGCGCGCAGGAGCTCATCGCTGCCTCTCGGATCGGCCGGGCTCGCGCCCGGTCGTCCGAGGCGGGCCCCTACGCCCAGGCGATCACCACCGCGGTGTCGGCCGTCGCGACGCACTCCACGACCCGGCACCCGCTGACGTCGGAGCGTACCGACACCAACCGTGTCGCGGTGCTCGTCGTCGCCTCGGACCGTGGCATGGCCGGCGCCTACTCGGCGTCGATCATCCGCGAGACGGAGCGCCTGGTCGAGCGCCTCACGCACGAGGGCAAGGAGGTCGCGCTCTACGCCGCAGGGCGTCGCGCGGTGACCTACTACACCTTCCGTCACCGTGAGCTCGCCGGTTCGTGGACCGGTGGCTCGGACTCGCCGTCGGCGGACGTCGCCGGCGAGATCGCCGACACGCTGCTGAACGCCTTCCTCGCCCCCGCGGACGAGGGCGGCGTCGGTGAGCTGCACATCGTGTACACGCAGTTCGTGAACATGGTCACGCAGCGTCCCCGCGTCGTCCGGATGCTTCCCCTCGAGGTCGTCGAAGGGGTCGCGCCGGTCGGGCAGAACGACGTCCTGCCGCTGTACGACTTCGAGCCGTCGCCCGAGGCCGTCCTCGACGCACTGCTGCCGCGCTACGTGCGCAGCCGCATCTACAGCTGCCTCCTGCAGGCGGCTGCGTCGGAGCTGGCTGCCCGCCAGCGCGCGATGCACACCGCGACGGACAACGCCGAGGACCTGATCCGCATGTACACGCGACTTGCGAACCAGGCACGACAGGCCGACATCACCCAGGAGATCAGCGAGATAGTCTCCGGTGCCGACGCCCTCGCGGCATCGTGAGGCACCGCATGACGAACCTGACGATCTCCATCACCTGCACCGAACCTGCCGGAGCTGTCTCCGGCCCTGCGAAGCGAGGCCAGTAATGACCGCCACCACCGTGGAAGCCCAGGTCGAGCACCAGAGCGGACCCGGCGTGGGCCGTGTCGCCCGCGTGATCGGCCCCGTCGTCGACATCGAGTTCCCGTCGGACGCGATCCCCGAGATCTACAACGCGCTGACCGTCGACATCGACCTGTCCGGACAGGGCGAGGGTGAGAAGTCCTTCCGCCTGACCCTCGAGGTCGCGCAGCACCTGGGCGACTCGCTCATCCGTGCGATCGCCCTCAAGCCGACCGACGGCCTGGTCCGCGGCGCCGTCGTCACCGACACCGGCTCGCCGATCAGCGTCCCCGTGGGTGACGTGACCAAGGGCCACGTGTTCAACGTGACCGGTGACGTCCTCAACCTCCAGGAGGGCGAGAAGCTCGAGATCACCGAGCGCTGGCCCATCCACCGCAAGCCCCCGGCGTTCGACCAGCTCGAGTCGAAGACCACCATGTTCGAGACCGGCATCAAGTCGATCGACCTTCTGACGCCGTACGTGCTCGGTGGGAAGATCGGCCTCTTCGGTGGTGCGGGCGTCGGCAAGACGGTCCTCATCCAGGAGATGATCCAGCGCGTCGCCCAGAACCACGGTGGTGTCTCGGTGTTCGCCGGTGTCGGCGAGCGCACCCGTGAGGGCAACGACCTGATCGTCGAGATGGAGGAGGCGGGCGTCTTCGACAAGACGGCCCTCGTCTTCGGCCAGATGGACGAGCCGCCGGGCACGCGTCTTCGCGTCGCGCTCTCCGCGCTCACCATGGCGGAGTACTTCCGTGACGTGCAGAAGCAGGACGTGCTCCTCTTCATCGACAACATCTTCCGCTTCACGCAGGCCGGTTCCGAGGTCTCCACGCTGCTCGGGCGCATGCCCTCCGCGGTGGGCTACCAGCCGAACCTGGCCGACGAGATGGGTCTGCTGCAGGAGCGCATCACCTCGACGCGTGGTCACTCGATCACGTCGCTCCAGGCGATCTACGTCCCTGCGGACGACTACACCGACCCGGCGCCGGCGACGACGTTCGCCCACCTGGACGCGACCACGGAGCTCTCGCGTGAGATCGCCTCGAAGGGTCTGTACCCGGCGATCGACCCGCTGACGTCGTCCTCGCGCATCCTCGACCCGCGCTACGTGGGCCAGGAGCACTACGACGTCGCGACGCGCGTGAAGTCCATCCTCCAGCGCAACAAGGAGCTGCAGGACATCATCGCGATCCTCGGCGTCGACGAGCTCTCGGAGGAGGACAAGACGGTCGTGGCGCGTGCGCGTCGCATCCAGCAGTTCCTCTCGCAGAACACGTACATGGCCGAGAAGTTCACGGGTGTCGTCGGTTCGACGGTTCCGCTCACGGAGACCATCGAGGCCTTCAAGAAGATCGCGGACGGCGAGTTCGACCACGTCGCCGAGCAGGCGTTCTTCAACATCGGTGGCCTCGAGGACCTCGAGCGCAACTGGGCCCGTATCCAGAAGGAGTACGGCGTCTGACACGACGTGAGCGCGCCGCGCGCCGGGCCTTCGGGTCGGGCACGCGGCGCGCTTCGTCAGACCCGTGCACCGACATGAAGGAGTTGAAGTGGCACAGCTGAACGTCGACCTCGTGGCGGCGGACCGCAAGATCTGGTCCGGGGACGCGCGCGCCGTGAGCGCGCCGGCCGCCGACGGTGAGATCGGTATCCTCGTGAACCACTCGCCCCTCCTGTCCGTCCTCGGCGAGGGCACCGTCCGGATCACCGGCTCGAACGGCGAGAAGGTCGCCGTGAAGGTCACCGGTGGGTTCCTCTCGGTGGACTCCAACCAGGTCATGCTCGTGGTGGACGACGCAGAGGTGCTCGACGGCGCCGGCGTCTCCGGCCACTGACGGGCTCAGGTAGCACACGTGCCGCTCCCCGCCTGGATCGCGATCGGACTGCTTCTCGCAGTCGCGCTCGTGGTCGGGCTGGGAGCGTTGCGTCTTCGGGCCATCGCCCACCGGGTGGGGTCCTTCGAGTGCAGCGCCCGCCCCGCCGGGGACGCTCAGGCGTCCTGGTCGCTGGGGATCGCGCACTACGGTGTGGGTCGCATCGACTGGTGGCGCTGCTGGTCGCTCTCGCTGCGCCCGGCGCGCACGTGGCGGCGGCAGGATCTGGTGATCCTGTCCCGACGCCCCCTCGACGAGGACCGTGACCTCTTCCTCGTGGAGTGCTCGTACGAGGACGTCCGGTTCGAGCTGACGATGTCGAGCGGCGCGTACGCCGGTCTGGCGTCCTGGCTCGAGGCGGCTCCGCCCGGTCGCCGCGGCGTGGTGGTCTGAGCGCTCGTCGAGCGCTCGCCGTCGGCGTCCCCGCCGCCGTCTTCGTCCCCGTCTGAGGAGTTCTTCGTGCGTCTCGTGGTTGCCCAGTGCTCGGCTCACTACACGGGCCGGCTCTCGGCCCACCTCCCGCTCGCGACCCGCGTGCTGCTCGTCAAGGCTGACGGCAGCGTGCTGCTCCACTCGGACGGCGGTTCGTACAAGCCGCTCAACTGGATGAGCCCGCCCTGCTCGATGGCGGTCTCGGAGCCCGACGAGTCGGCCCGCGAGCGTGGCGTGACCCAGGTGTGGGCGGTCCAGCACGCCAAGAGCGACGACCGCCTCGAGATCGAGCTGTACGAGGTCCTGCACGACTCGGCGCACGACCTCGGCGTCGACCCGGGCCTGATCAAGGACGGGGTCGAGGCGCACCTGCAGGAGATGCTCGCCGCCCAGATCCAGCTGCTGGGGACGGGGCACACGTTGATCCGCCGCGAGTACCCCACGGCGATCGGCCCGGTGGACATCCTGGCCCGGGACAAGGACGGGGCGACGGTCGCGGTCGAGATCAAGCGTCGGGGCGACATCGACGGGGTCGAGCAGCTCACTCGCTACCTGGACCTGCTGAACCGTGACCCGCTCCTGTCCCCGGTGCGCGGGGTGTTCGCGGCGCAGGAGATCAAGCCGCAGGCACGGGTCCTGGCGACCGACCGGGGCATCGGGTGCCTGGTCCTGGACTACGACGCGATGCGTGGCGTCGACGACGTCGACTCGCGCCTGTTCTAGCTCGCGCCTCTGCACTCTGGCTCGCACCCCGGCACGTGATCTTCGGGCCGTGCCCGCCGGTGACGCAGCGGTACCTCGTCGTGAGGAGCGCCCGTCCGGCCCTGGTGGTCGGACGGGCTCTCCTCGTGCTAGGTTTTTGAACATGTTCAAAAATGATCCCTCCGGCGCGGAGCAGGGGGCGTGACGGTACCGGCGGCGCCAGAGCGCCCGCAGTCCGCCACCGCCAAGTCCGCGCAGACCCGCGCGAAGGTCCTGGAGGCTGCTCTCTCGTTGCTGCGCGAGCAGGGCTACGAGGCCACGACCATGCGGGCCATCGCCGCCGCGGCAGGCGTGAGCACGGGCAACGCCTACTACTACTTCCCGTCCAAGGACCACCTGGTCCAGGAGCTGTACGTCGAGGTGCAGCGGGCGCACCGCCGCGCAGCGGACGAGGTCCTCGCGCAGGGCGGGACGCTCGCCGAGCGGCTGCGCCGAGTGCTCGACGCGGCGATCGACGTCTTCACGCCGTACCACTCGTTCGGCGCCGAGTTCGTCTCGGTCGCGATCCGGCCGGGTGCCGCGGCCAACCCGTTCAGCGAGGCCTCGCGCGAGTCCCGGGAGCTCTCGCTCGCGATCTTCGAGGACGTCGTCGCCGGCGCCTCGCCCGCGGTGCCCGCCGCGCTGCGTGCCCGGCTCCCCGAGCTGCTGTGGCTCGCGCACCTCGGGGTGACCCTCTTCTGGGTCCAGGACTCGTCGTCGGGCACGGCTCGGACGCGACGCCTCGTCGCGGGGGCGAGCCCGATCGTCGGGACGCTCGTCCGGCTCTCTCGCCTCCCGGTGGCGCGCACCGTCGTCGACGACGTCCTGCGCCTGACCGCCTCGCTGAAGGCCTGACGTGAGCCCCGCGACCGCGGTCCTCGTGGACCTCGTGGTGGCCTTCGGGCTCGTGGTGATTCTCCCGCTGGGGCTGTCCCTGCTCGGGTCGCGCACGGTGCCGGGGGCGGGCAGCGCGTGGTGGCCCGCCGCGGGTGCGGTCACGGCCGCGGGAGCCTGGCTCCCGGGGGGTCCGCTCGCGCAGGCGTCGACCGTCCCGTTCCTCGGCGGATCGGCGGTCCTGCTCGTCGCTGCGGTGCGCGTCCTCCTCGGCCCGACGGCGCCTCGACGGCCCGAGGTGCGGCTCGCCGTTGGCGTCGCTCTCGTCGTGCCGGGGGTCGGTGCCGCCGCGATGCTGGCCGACCGCGGGGGATGGGGGCTCCTCGGGTTCTCGGGGACCTACCTGACGCTGACCGTGCCGCACATGCTCTTCGCGGGTTTCGCGGCGGCGCTCGTCGCGGGCCTGACGGTCACGCTCGACGACCCCGTCGACGGACCACGTGGCAGGCCGGCCGCCGCGCGCCTCGGGGCGGTCGGGGTGCCGACGGGTACCGCGGCGGTCCTCGTCGGGTACTTCGTCGGCAACACGGTCGAGCTGCTCGGCGCGCTCGTGCTCACCGCTGCGCTCTGGAGCACCGCGTGGGCCGTGGTGGGCGTCCCGGCCGGGCGAGGCGCAAGGATGCTTCTCACCGCAGGGTCGCTCGCCGTCGGAGCCTCGATGCTGCTCGCGGTCTGGTGGGCGGTCGGTGAGCTCACGGGCGTGCCGCACCCGAGCATCGGGCAGATGGCCGCGACGCACGGTGTCGCGAACGCGCTCGGGTTCTCGCTGTGCACCATGCTCGGACTGCGGCTCGCCCGGGCGGGGGCGGATCCGGGGCGTCGCGCTCCGGCGATGCAAGAAGACGACCGCACGACACACAGACCTAGCAGGAGCCCAGGACGGAGACAGGCATGACGCAGTCCCGCACGACCTACCCCGAGGTGGGAGCCACCCGCTCCGCCGAGCTGCCGGCGGGGTACGCCCACCTGCGCCTGCGACACCGGATCTCGGAGAGGCCCTACTCGGTCGCCGAGCTCGGTCGCCTCGGCGAGCTGCTCCTGACCTGGCAGGTGCACGCTCGGGCGCGCGTGCAGATCGTGACCTCGGCGCCCGTCGCCGAGGTCGGCGGGCTCGTGACGACGCGGCTGGGCCTGGGGCCCGTCCGGCTGAGCGAACCGTGCGAGATCGTGTGGGTCGAGCGGGAGGAGCAGCGGATCGGCTTCGGGTACGGGACCCTGCCGGGGCACGTGTTCGTGGGGGAGGAGTCGTTCGTGCTCGAACGTGACGCGGCGGGAGACGTCTGGTTCGTCGTCGACGTCTTCAGCAATCCGGCGGCCCGGTGGGTCCGGGCGTTGCGCCCGCTCGTCCCGATCTTCCAACGCCTGTACATCGCGCATCTCGCACGGGCTGCGCGTCGGCTGGCGCGAGACCTCTGACGAGCCCGTCTCAGCACTCGACCCGTCGCCGCTGCCCTCACGACCATTCGTGCGTCGTTCGAACGAAGTGCGCAAGAATGTGGCCATGACGTCGAACCCCGCCCCGCTGTCGTCCGCCTCCACGCCTGCGTCCTCGTCGGGGGAGGCGCCGCCCGCCGGACGGACCGCCCTGAGGGGCCGGGTCGTGACCCCGCAGGAGGTCCTCGAGGACGGCGTGGTGGTCCTCGACGGTCCGGTGATCGCGTGGGTCGGTGAGCGCAGGGACGCCGCAGCGGCCGGGTACGCGGCCGAGGTCGAGGCGGCGGCCGAGCCCGCCGAGGGGCAGGTCGTCCTGCCGGGCCTCGTCGAGCTGCACAACCACGGCGGTGGCGGCGCGAGCTTCCCCGACGCGCAGGACGCGCAGGAGGCCCTCGTCGCGGTCCGCGAGCACCGCCGCCACGGGACCACGAGCCTGGTCGCGTCGCTCGTGACCGCCGAGCGCGAGACCCTGCTGCGCCGGGTCGCGACGCTCGCGGACCTCGGGGACGCGGGCGAGATCGCGGGCATCCACCTGGAGGGACCGTTCCTGTCCGAGGTGCGCTGCGGCGCGCAGAACCCCCACGACATGCTCGCGGGAGACCCCGAGCTGGTCCGGGCGATCGCCGAGGCCGGGCGCGGGCACGTCCGCACCATGACCTTCGCTCCCGAGGTGCCGGGCAACACGGGGCCCGGCGGCGTCGTGGAGGCCCTGGTCGAGGTCGGGGCGGTTCCCTCGGTCGGGCACACCGACGCGTCGTCGGAGCAGACCGACGCCGCGATCGCCGAGGGGGTCACGGCGCTCGCCGCGCGTCGGGCCGCCCTCGTCGCGGCGGGGGAGCCGGTGGGTCCTGCGCCCCGCGTGACCGCGACGCATCTCTTCAACGGCATGCGCCCGCTGCACCACCGCGCCCCCGGACCCATCGCCTCGTGCCTCGCGGCCGCGGCACGGGGCGACCTCGTGGTCGAGCTCGTCGCGGACGGCACCCACCTCGCGGCCGGGACGGTCCGCAGCGTGTTCGAGCTCGTCGGGCCGGACGCGATCGTGCTCGTCACGGACGCGATGGCAGCGGCGGGCATGGCCGACGGCACGTATCAGCTCGGTCCCATGGCGGTCACGGTCGCCGACGGCGTCGCGCGCCTCGACGACGGGACGCCCGAGGGGTCGATCGCCGGGGGGACGTTCCACCTGCTCGACGTGGTGCGCGCCACGGTCGGCTTCGGCATCCCGCTGGTCGACGCGATCAAGGCGGCGTCGCTGACGCCGGCCGGTGTGCTCGGGCGAGCGGACATCGGCGCGCTGGAGGCGGGGCGACGTGCCGACGTCCTCGTGGCGGACGCGGGCCTGCACCCGGTCGTCGTGTGGCGCGGGGGAGCGCTGGTCACCGACTGACCCCGAGCGACCATGGCGCACGTCGCCTGACCTGCGACGACACCCGAACAGCGGCCCGGCCCCGAGCGAGAGCTCGGCGCCGGGCCGTCGTCGTCCGGGCGAGAGGGGTTGACGGATCGCAATAGTTCAGTCAATACTCGTATTCATTCGAAGCGCTTCGACGAAGCGCTTCGACGATTCGGTCCCCGAGGCTGGGGCCGACCACGAGGAGGTGGCGAGATGGTGACCATGCAGGACGTGGCCGCACGGGCGAACGTGTCGCTCAGCACGGTGTCGTACGCGCTCAACGGGACGCGCAAGATCTCCGACGAGACGCGTGCCCGGATCGAGGCGGCCATGACGGACCTCGGGTATCACCGCAACGCCATGGCTCGGGGGCTCGCCTCACGTCGGAGCCACGTCCTCGCCCTGATCTTCCCCGCGACCGAGACCGGCATCGGCGGGACCGTCTCGGAGTTCGTCACGAGCGCGGCGGCCGCCGCCCGCGAGGCGGGGTACCACCTGGTGCTCTGGCCGTTCGCGGCGCACGAGGCCACCGAGATCCGCGACCTGACCCAGCAGGGCATGGCCGACGGCGTCCTGCTCATGGAGGTCCGGCTCGACGACCCCCGCGTCGAGGTGCTCCACGAGGCAGGCGTGCCCTACACGATGATCGGTCGCACCCGGGAGCTCGAGGGGCGTCCGTACGTCGACATCGACTTCGCCGCGACGACCGAGGCGGCCGTCGACCACCTGTTCGCGCTGGGCCACCGCCGGATCGCTTTCATCAACCACTCGGCCGAGAGCGCCGCGGCGGGCTACGGCCCGACCCTGCGTGCGGACGAGGGGTTCGCCGCGGCCATGGCGCGCCGGGGGCTCGCGGGGCGCAGCCTCCTGTGCGACGAGACGGCCGAGGCCGGACGCGCCGCGGTCGGCGAGCTGCTCGAGCAGGACCCGTCGCTCACCGCGCTCGTCACGATGAACGAGATCGCGACGTTCGGGGTCATGTCGGGCCTGCAGGCGCGTGGGCTCGCGGTCCCCGCCGACGTCTCGGTGCTCGGCATCGTCAGCTCGCCCGGTGTCGGCGCGATGAGCACGCCCCCCTTGACCACCATGCACGCACCGGGCGCAGCGCTCGGGCGGCTCGGTGTGCAGTCCCTGGTCGCACGGATCGACGACGCGGGCAGGTCGCACGCGCCCGTCCTCGTCACGTGCGACCTCGAGGCCGGCGCGAGCGTCGGCCCCGCCCCTGTCCGGGGGACCTGACCCCGGGTGCTCGACCCCCGACCCCGGCTTCGATCCCGAGGTGCCGGGGTCACGACCGGCGGTCCGCCGGTGCACGTCCGCCGGCCTGGCCGGTGCAGGACCAGACGATCGGCGCTGACGCCGACGCTCAATGATGAGGAGAGAGTCATGTTGCGTACACGGAAGCCTCTTGTCGCTGCCCTGGTAGCGCTCCCACTCGCCCTGGCGGGCTGCGCGGGAGGAGGGAGCGGCGGAGGGGACTCCGACGACAAGACCCTCACGATCTGGCACTACGAGTCGGAGACGTCGGCCATGGGCCAGGCATGGGCCAAGGCGATCGAGATCTTCGAGGACGAGAACCCCGACGTCACGGTCGACGTCCAGAAGCAGACGTTCGAGCAGATCCAGAAGAACGCGAAGATCGTGCTGACCGGCGACGACGTTCCCGACGTCATGGAGTACAACAAGGGGAACGCGACCGCAGGCCAGCTCGCGTCGCAGGGCCTGCTGACGCCCCTGACCGACGCGGCCGAGGAGCGTGGCTGGGACACCACCCTCAGCGGGTCGCTCCAGACCACCGCGACCTACGACGAGAACGGCCTCATGGGGTCGGGCGACTGGTACGGGGTGCCGAACTACGGCGAGTTCGTGGGCGTCTACTACAACAAGGACATGTTCGCGCAGTACGGCGTCCAGGTCCCGACCACGCTCGCCGAGCTCGAGACCGCGATGGCGACCTTCCAGGCCGCCGGGGTCACGCCGCTCGCCGAGGCCGGCGCCGAGTACCCGCTCGGCCAGCTCTGGTACGAGCTCGTCCTCGCGAACGCCGACCAGGACTTCGTCGACGCCTACCAGCTGTTCGACGGTGACGTCGACTTCCAGGGCCCGGAGATGACCGAGGCCACCGAGACCCTCGCCGACTGGATCGACAAGGGCTACATCGCCTCCGACTCCGCCGCTCTCACGGCCGAGGACATGGGCGTCTCGTTCATCAACGGCACCTACCCGATGATGGTCTCCGGCTCGTGGTGGTTCGGGCGCATCGTCGACGAGATGGACGCCGACTGGGGCCAGTTCAACTTCCCGGGCAACACGCTGCAGGTGGGCTCGTCGGGCAACCTGTGGGTCGTCCCGACCAACGCCGACTCGAAGTCCCTCGCCGAGGAGTTCATCGACATCACGCTGCGTCCCGAGGTGCAGAACATCCTGGGCGAGGCGGGCGGGCTCCCCGTCGCGGGTGACGTCTCGGCCATCACGGACGAGCGCACCCAGGCCCTCACCCAGAACTTCAACGACATCCTGGCCGCCGACGGCCTCGCGTTCTACCCCGACTGGCCCGTCGCGGGCTACTACGACGTGCTCGTGAGCCAGCTCCAGTCGCTCGTCAACAAGTCCAAGACTCCTGCCGAGGTCCTCGACGGCCTGTCCGGCCCGTACGAGGAGGGCAAGGCGGACCTGCTCGAGGGCTGATCCGCAGCGCAGGGAACCCGGTGGGCGGGCGACCGTCCGCCCACCGGGGCCGAGGACTCCGACGACGAGGAAAGACCATGAGCACTGTCAAGACGCCGACCCCGACGGTCGAGCGAGCACGGGCCGCGCGCTCGCGGCGCAGCAGACCCCGCTGGGTGGGTTACCTGCCCTACCTGATCCCGGGAGCGGTCGCCTTCACGGTGGTCATCCTGATCCCGTTCGCCACGAACGTGTACTACAGCCTCTTCAAGTGGAAGGGCGGCATGGCCCCGAAGAAGTTCGTGGGGCTCGACAACTACGCCGCCCTGATGGCCGACGAGCAGTTCTGGACCTCGTTCCGGAACTCGGTCGCGATGATCCTCGCGATGGTCGTGGTCCCGACGATCATCGGGCTCGTGCTGGCGGCCGTCCTGTTCGACTACCTCGGCCGCCGGTTCGGCGGCGGCGTCGCGGCCTTCCTGCGCGCCACCTACTACCTGCCGCAGATCCTGCCGGTCGCGGTCGCGGGCGTGCTGTGGAACTGGATCCTCAACTCCCAGACCGGCGCGCTCAACGTGGTCCTGCGCTCGATCGGGTTCGAGAACCCGCCCAACTGGCTCGGGTCCACGACCACGGCGCTGCCCACGGTCATGGCCGTCCTGGTCTGGGTCCAGATCGGCTACCCGGTCGTGATCTTCATGTCGGCGCTCCAGCGGGTCGACCCCGAGCTGTACGAGGCGGCCGAGCTCGACGGCGCAGGGTGGTGGCGCCGGTTCGGCGCGATCACGATGCCGCAGATCCGCCCCGAGACGTTCGTGGTGGTCCTGACCTGCACGGTCGCGGCGCTCAAGGTCTTCGGCCCGATCTACGTGCTGACCCGTGGCGGCCCCGAGAGCTCGACGCTCGTGCCCAGCTACTACTCGTACCTCAACTTCTTCGACAAGTCGAAGGTCGGCTACGGCGCTGCCGTGGCCACCGTCCTGACCCTGGTGATCGTCGTGGTCGCCCTCGTCATCCTCGCCCTGCAGTCCCGCGCCGAGCGCCGTGAAGAAGGAGGCCGCTGATGGCCACCGACACGTTGTCCCCGTCCGTCGAGAAGTCCACCGGGGACCAGGTCCTGCGGGCCACCCGGCCCGACCAGCGGCACCGGCGGGGGATCGGGCGATGGTTCGTGCTCGCCGCGGCCGCCCTGTTCGCGCTCCTGATGCTCGCCCCGTTCGTCATCATGCTCCTCAACGCGTTCAAGTCGCCCGCGGAGTACTCGCAGGACGGGCCGCTGAGCTGGCCGACGCACCTGTACTTCGACGGCGTGGTGGCGTTCTGGGAGCGGGTCGACTTCCCGCAGAAGCTGCTCAACTCGATCTGGATCTCGGCCGCCGTGGCGATCGGGGGCACGCTGCTCTCGCTGCTCAACGCCTACGCGATCGGCGTCGGGAGGGTCAAGGGTCGCCTGTGGATCATCATGCTGTTCCTGCTCGCGAACATGCTGCCGCAAGAGGCCCTGGTCTACCCGCTGTTCACCATGGCGCAGCAGGTCGGCCTGTCGAACTCCCAGTGGTCCGTGATCATCATCTTCACGGTCATCCAGTCGGCGTTCGGCACGTACCTCCTGTCGTCGGTGCTGGGCACGTTCCCGCCCGCGCTGCTCGAGGCCGCGGCGCTCGACGGCGCCACGCGCTGGCAGATCCTGTGGAGGATCGTCTTCCCGGTCGTGCGCCCGACGCTCTCGGTCCTGATGATCTTCTTCTTCATCTGGACCTGGAACGAGTTCTTCATCCCGCTGGTCATGCTGACGACCAACGCGACGCAGACGATCCCGATCGCGCTGGCCTCGCTCCAGGGCGACCGGATGATGGACGCCACGACGACCAACGCGGGCGCGCTGGTCTCGCTCGTCCCCGCCGTCATCTTCTTCCTGATCTTCCAGCGCACCCTGACGCGAGGCGTCACGGCCGGCGCCGTGAAGTGACCGCACCTACCCCGAAGGAACCGAGCACCCATGAAGTTCACCGACGGCTACTGGCAGGTCCGTGACGGCTTCTCGCCGCTCCACCCGGCCCAGGTCGACGACGTCCGCGCCGACCCTGCGGCGGGCACCATGACGGTGTACGCCCCGACGGCCGTGATCCGGCGGCGCGGCGACACGCTCAACCGGCCGCTCCTGACGGTCACCTATTCGTCGCCTGCGCCGGGGGTGATCGGCGTGCGGATCGAGCACCTGAGCGGCGGGGCGCGGCGCGGTCCGCACTTCGAGCTCCGCCGCGAGGAGGGCTTCCGGCCCGAGATCTCGGTCGACGCCGCCGCGGGCGTGCTGCGCTCGGGGCCGCTGGCGGTGCGGGTGCACCGCGACGGCGGCTGGCGCGTCGACGTCGAGCAGGACGGGCAGGTCGTGACGTCGAGCCTGCACAAGGCCGTGGGCGCGGTCCAGGCCGATGCCGTGCACGGGGGTTCGCACTTCGTGCACGAGCAGCTGAGCCTCGCGCCGGGCGAGCAGCTGTACGGGCTGGGGGAGCGGTTCGGGCCGTTCGTCAAGAACGGGCAGGCGGTCGACGTCTGGAACGCCGACGGCGGGACGTCGAGCGAGCAGGCGTACAAGAACGTGCCGTTCTACGTGAGCAGCCGCGGGTACGGCGTGTTCGTCGACCACCCGGAGCTCGTGTCGTTCGAGGTGGCCTCGGAGATCAACACGCGTGCCCAGTTCTCGGTCGAGGGGCAGGCGCTCCAGTACTACCTGGTCGCGGGGCCCACGCCCAAGGAGGTCCTGACGCGGTACACCGCGCTGACGGGGCGCCCCGCGCGCGTCCCGGGCTGGTCGTTCGGGCTGTGGCTCACGACGTCGTTCACGACGAGCTACGACGAGCAGACCGTGAGCGGGTTCATCGACGGGATGGCCGAGCGGGACCTGCCGCTGTCCGTCTTCCACTTCGACTGCTTCTGGATGCGCGAGTACCAGTGGGTCGACTTCGAGTGGGACCCCCGCACGTTCCCCGACCCCGAGGGCATGCTGAGCCGGCTCAAGGACAAGGGCCTCAAGATCTGCGTGTGGATCAACCCGTACGTCGCGCAGCGCTCGCCGCTTTTCGAGGAGGCGCGCGAGGCCGGGTTCCTGCTGCGCACGACCGACGGCGGCGTGTGGCAGTGGGACAAGTGGCAGGCGGGCATGGGTCTGGTCGACTTCACGAACCCCGAGGCGACCGAGTGGTACCTGGGCAAGCTCAAGGGCCTGCTGGACCAGGGGGTCGACTGCTTCAAGACCGACTTCGGGGAGCGCATCCCGGTCGACGACGTGGTGTGGTCGGACGGGTCGGACCCGGCCAAGATGCACAACTACTACGCGCAGCTCTACAACGAGGCGGTCTTCCGGCTCCTCGAGCGCGAGCGCGGCGAGGGGGACGCGGTCCTGTTCGCGCGGTCGGCGACCGCGGGCGGTCAGCAGCTCCCGGTGCACTGGGGCGGTGACTGCGACTCGACGTACGCGTCGATGGCCGAGTCGCTGCGCGGCGGGCTGTCGCTCGCGATGTCCGGCTTCGGGTACTGGAGCCACGACATCGGGGGCTTCGAAGGGGTCCCGGACCCGGGGGTCTTCAAGCGGTGGCTCGCGTTCGGGCTCCTGTCCTCGCACAGCCGGCTGCACGGCTCGGACTCGGTGCGCGTGCCGTGGGCGTTCGACGAGGAGGCGGTCGACGTCACCCGGCGGTTCACGCGGCTCAAGCTCTCGCTCATGCCGTACCTGGCGGGGGTCGCGGAGGAGGCGCACCGGGACGGGATCTCGATGATGCGGCCCATGGTGCTCGAGTTCCCGGGTGACCGCGGGGGCTTCGGGGTCGACACCCAGTACATGCTGGGCGGCTCGCTGCTCGTGGCGCCGGTCTTCACGGCCGAGGGCGACGTCGAGTACTACGTCCCGGAGGGTCGCTGGACGAACCTGCTCGACGGGACCACGGTCTCGGGACCGCGGTGGGTGTCGGAGCGGCACGGCTTCGACTCGCTGCCGCTCCTGGTCCGCCCGGGCACGGTGCTTCCGGTCGGCGCGCGCACCGACCGGCCCGACTACGAGTGGGCCGACGGCGTGACCCTGCGCCTGTTCGAGCTGCCCGACGGTCATGACTCGACGACCACGGTCCCGTCCGAGACGGGCACGGCCACGACCTTCCGCACCGTGCGCGAGGGGTCGCGGATCACGGTCACCTCCGACGACGCCCGCGCGCCGTGGGCCGTGCAGCTCGGCGACCGGGTGGTCCGGGCGCAGGGCGTGGGCAGCGTCGAGCTGTCCGTCTGACGCTCGCCCCACGCCACGCGGCGGGGGAACGCAAGGGGGGGTGAGCGGCGTCGTCGGGCGGGGGAGTCCTCCTGCCCGACGGCGCCGCTCGCGGCCCGCCCTCGACGTCGCCCGGCCGCGTGGGTACGCTGATCGAATCGATACGTGAGAGCGCTTCCACGCCTGAGTCAGACCATCCACCGACGACCGACCGAAGGAACACCGTGAGCACCGTCGCCACCCGGCAGGACGCCGACCCCGCACCGTCCGCAGCGCAGCCCCCCGCAGCGCGCACCTTCCCGACCGACTTCCTCTGGGGATCGGCCACCGCCGCCTACCAGATCGAGGGCGCCGCCGCCGAGGGCGGCCGCGGCCCCTCCATCTGGGACACCTACTCCCACACGCCCGGCCGTACCCTCAACGGCGACACGGGCGACGTGGCCGACGACCACTACCACCGGTGGGCCGAGGACGTGCAGCACATCAAGGACCTCGGGCTCGGCGCCTACCGCTTCTCCATCTCCTGGTCGCGCGTCCAGCCCGGCGGCACGGGCGAGTTCAACCCCGAGGGCATCGCGTTCTACTCGCGGCTCGTCGACGCGCTGCTCGAGGCGGGCGTCAAGCCCGTCGTCACGCTCTACCACTGGGACCTCCCGCAGGAGCTCGAGGACCGTGGCGGCTGGGCGAACCGCGAGACCGCCTCTGCGTTCGCGGAGTACGCGCGCCGCATGGCCCGCGAGCTCGGGGACCGCATCGACGTGTGGACCACGCTCAACGAGCCCTGGTGCTCGGCCTACCTCGGGTACGGCTCGGGCGTGCACGCCCCCGGCCGCACCGAGCCCGTCGCGGCGCTCGCGGCCGTGCACCACCTCAACCTCGCCCACGGGCTCGCGTGCCGCGCGATCCGCGACGAGCTGGGCGAGGACGCCAAGACCTCGGTGACCCTCAACCTGCACGTCATCCGTCCCGACGACCCCACCTCGGACGCCGACCTCGACGCCGTGCGGAAGATCGACGCGCTCGCCAACCGGGCGTTCCTCGGCCCGCTGCTCGACGGCGCCTACCCTGCCGACCTGCTCGCCGACACCGCGCACGTGAGCGACTGGTCGTTCGTCCACGACGGCGACCTCGATCTCGTACGGCAGCCGCTGTCGATCCTCGGCGTCAACTACTACTCGACCGTGCGCGTCCGGCACTTCTCCGGCGACGGCGAGCGCTCGGAGAGCGACGGCCACGGCGCGTCGAGCCACAGCCCGTGGATCGGGGTCGACGACGTCGAGTTCGTCCAGCAGCCCGGCCCCTACACCGCGATGGGCTGGAACATCGAGCCCGCAGGCATGACCGAGCTGCTGGTCTCGGTGCACCGGACCTACCCCGACCAGCCGCTCATGGTCACCGAGAACGGCGCGGCCTTCGACGACGAGGTGAGCGTCGACGCGGACGGGACCGCCCGGGTCCACGACGACCTCCGGGTCGCATACCTGCACGACCACGTCGACGCCGTCGGGGCCGCGATCGACGCCGGCGCCGACGTGCGCGGGTACTTCGCGTGGTCGCTGCTCGACAACTTCGAGTGGGGCTACGGCTACGACCGTCGGTTCGGGATCATCCGTGTCGACTACGACACGCTCGAGCGGACCTGGAAGGACTCGGCCCACTGGTACCGCCGGCTCGCGTCGTCCTCGGTGCTGCCCGCGGTCGACGAGGTCTGACTCGGCGGCACGTGCTGACCGCGACGTCCGGGCCTTCCTGGGAAGAGGAGGCCCGGACGTCGTGCGCGGTGCCCCGGAGGCGGCGCCGGCGGGGTAGCGGTGATCTTTGTCGCAGCCCGACCGGAACCGCGCGACACGCCGAGCCGACACGACACGCCTGAGAAATTTCTGCCCGGCTTGTCCGCTTCGCGACGTCCTCGTCCGCGCTCGACGCTGTCCTTCGTCGGGTCTCGTGACCCGTCGACGAGGGCGGGTCGACTCCCCACAGCGTGTGGACGACGATCCTCCACAGCCTGTGGAGAAGTCACCGGGGCCGCAAGAGGCTGCGGATCGACGTGCGGACGAGCGGTGGACGACGGCGCCCGGCAGGTCTTGTCAGTGCCTCCTGGGAGGATGGATCCGTGCTTGTAGCACACTCCGAGAGGCCCCGAGGATGAGGCGACCAGGATCACCCGACCACGACATCTAGTGCCGAGCGCGGAGCCCGCCCACTAGGTATAGTGGTCAGCACCAGGGAGCGCATCATCTCCTCGGGCACATCACACGATCGTAGTTCCACCAGTGTTCTTCGAGGTCAGGACCCTTCGCGGAGTCGGCCCGAGACCCGTGGAAGACCGATCCCCTACACGAGGAGACTGACCAGATGAGCATCACGGTCTACAGCAAGCCGGCTTGCGTTCAGTGCGACGCGACCTACCGCGCCCTCGACAAGAAGGGCATCGAGTACTCGGTCGTGGACATCAGCCAGGACGCCGAGGCGCTCGAGCTGGTTCGCGGCCTCGGCTACCTGCAGGCACCCGTCGTCATCGCGGGCGACGACCACTGGTCGGGCTTCCGCCCCGACCAGATCAACGCTCTTGCGGCGAAGGTCGCTCCCGTCGCCTGAGCAGCTCGTCCCTCCGGTCCCCGCTGCGAGGTGTGACATGGGATCGCTCGTCTACTTCTCCAGCGTCTCGGACACCACGCACCGGTTCGTCCAGAGGCTGGGCCTCGAGGACCGCGGCCAGTCGGTCCACCGCATCCCGCTGCGACCCAAGGACGAGTTCCTGCGGGTCGACGAGCCGTACGTCCTGATGATCCCGACGTACGGCGGCGGCAACGAGGGCGGGGCAGTGCCCCGCCAGGTCATCAAGTTCTTGAACGACGCACACAACCGGTCGTTGATCCGCGGCGTGATCGCTGCGGGCAACACCAACTTCGGCGCTGCCTACTGCATCGCCGGCGACATCATCTCCTCGAAGTGCCAGGTGCCCTACCTGTACGCCTTCGAGCTTCTTGGAACAGCCGAGGACGTCGAGCGCGTCCGCGACGGATTGGGACGATTTTGGCAACGACAGTCACGGATTCCAGCGTGAGCACGGTGGCTGCGGGAGTCGAGCTCGACTACCACGCACTCAACGCGATGCTCAACCTGTACGGCCCCGACGGCGAGATCCAGTTCGACAAGGACCGCCAGGCTGCGCGCCAGTACTTCCTGCAGCACGTGAACCAGAACACGGTCTTCTTCCACAGCCTCGAGGAGAAGCTCGACTACCTGGTCGAGAACAAGTACTACGACCCCGCTGTCCTCGCGAAGTACGACCGCGCCTTCGTCAAGTCGCTCTTCGAGTTCGCGTACTCCAAGAAGTTCCGCTTCGACACGTTCCTCGGTGCGTTCAAGTACTACACCTCGTACACGCTCAAGACGTTCGACGGGAAGCGGTACCTCGAGCGCTTCGAGGACCGCGTGTCCATGGTCGCGCTCGGCCTCGCGGACGGCAACGAGCAGACGGCGCTCGACATCGTCGAGGAGATCGTCGCCGGCCGCTTCCAGCCCGCGACCCCGACGTTCCTCAACATCGGCAAGGCGCAGCGCGGCGAGCCCGTCTCCTGCTTCCTGCTGCGCATCGAGGACAACATGGAGTCCATCGCGCGCGGCATCAACTCCGCGCTCCAGCTCTCCAAGCGTGGCGGCGGCGTCGCCCTGCTCCTGAGCAACATCCGTGAGCACGGCGCCCCGATCAAGCACATCGAGAACCAGTCCTCGGGCGTCATCCCCGTGATGAAGCTCCTCGAGGACTCCTTCTCCTACGCGAACCAGCTCGGGGCCCGCCAGGGTGCCGGTGCCGTCTACCTGCACGCGCACCACCCCGACATCATGCGCTTCCTCGACACCAAGCGTGAGAACGCCGACGAGAAGATCCGCATCAAGACGCTCTCGCTCGGTGTGGTCATCCCCGACATCACGTTCGACCTGGCGAAGAAGAACGAGGACATGTACCTCTTCTCGCCGTACGACGTCGAGCGCGTCTACGGCAAGCCCTTCGCGGACATCTCGGTCACCGAGAAGTACGACGAGATGGTCGACGACGCACGCATCCGCAAGACCAAGATCAAGGCGCGCGAGTTCTTCCAGACCCTCGCCGAGCTCCAGTTCGAGTCCGGCTACCCGTACGTCATGTTCGAGGACACGGTGAACAAGGCGAACCCGATCAAGGGCCGCATCACCCACTCGAACCTGTGCTCGGAGATCCTCCAGGTCTCGACGCCCTCGACGTACAACGAGGACCTGTCGTACGACCACGTCGGCCGCGACATCTCCTGCAACCTGGGCTCGCTCAACATCGCCAAGACGATGGACTCGCCGGACTTCGCCAAGACCATCGACACCGCGATCCGTGCCCTGACGGCCGTGTCCGACCAGACGAGCATCGAGTCCGTCCCGTCGATCAAGCGCGCCAACGAGTCGGGCCACGCGATCGGCCTCGGGCAGATGAACCTGCACGGCTACCTCGCTCGTGAGCGCGTGTTCTACGGCTCCGAAGAGGGCATCGACTTCACGAACATCTACTTCTACACCGTGGCCTACCACGCGATCGCCGCGAGCAACCGTCTCGCGATCGAGCGGGGTCGCGCGTTCGGCGGGTTCGAGGACTCGACGTACGCCTCGGGCGAGTACTTCGAGAAGTACACGACCCAGGTGTGGGAGCCCGCGACGCCGCGCGTCAAGGAGCTCTTCGAGAACGCCGGCGTGCACATCCCCACGCAGGAGGACTGGAAGGCGCTCGCCGCGTCCGTCAAGGAGCACGGCATCTACAACCAGAACCTCCAGGCCGTCCCGCCGACCGGTTCGATCTCCTACATCAACAACTCGACGTCGTCGATCCACCCGGTCGCCTCGAAGATCGAGATCCGCAAGGAGGGCAAGATCGGGCGCGTCTACTACCCGGCGCCCTACCTCACGAACGACAACCTGGAGTACTACCAGGACGCGTACGAGATCGGCTACGAGAAGATCATCGACACGTATGCCGCGGCGACGCAGCACGTGGACCAGGGCCTGAGCCTCACGCTGTTCTTCAAGGACACCGCGACCACGCGCGACGTCAACCGTGCGCAGATCTACGCCTGGCGCAAGGGCATCAAGACCCTGTACTACATCCGCCTGCGTCAGCTCGCGCTCGAGGGCACCGAGGTCGAGGGTTGCGTCTCCTGCATGCTGTGATCGTCCTCGTCGCCTGAGGGCGACGCCCACGGGAGGGGTGCCGGTCTGCCCGGGCCGCTCGTGCCTCGCGGCCCCCGCCAGGCCCGACCACGACCGGCGCCCCTCCCGCTCCCGCCGCCCGCAGGACCTCTCGTCTCGTCGCTGGCACCGTGCTGAGAAAGAAGAAGAACGACATGTCACCCACTGGGAAGCTCAAGCTCATCGATCGCGTGTCCGCGATCAACTGGAACCGTCTCGAGGACGACAAGGACGCCGAGGTCTGGGACCGGCTCGTCGGGAACTTCTGGCTCCCCGAGAAGGTGCCGGTCTCGAACGACATCCAGAGCTGGGCCACGCTCACCGAGGAGGAGAAGACGCTCACCATGCGTGTCTTCACCGGCCTCACGCTCCTGGACACCATCCAGGGCACCGTGGGTGCCGTGTCGCTCATCCCCGACGCGATCACCCCGCACGAGGAGGCCGTGTACACCAACATCGCCTTCATGGAGTCCGTGCACGCCAAGAGCTACTCGTCGATCTTCTCGACGCTGTGCTCGACGCGCGAGATCGACGAGGCGTTCCGGTGGTCGGAGGAGAACCCCAACCTCCAGCGCAAGGCCGAGATCGTCATGGAGTACTACAAGGGCGACTCGCCGCTCAAGCGCAAGGTCGCGAGCACGCTCCTCGAGTCCTTCCTGTTCTACTCGGGCTTCTATCTCCCGATGTACTGGTCGAGCCGGGCCAAGCTCACGAACACCGCTGACCTGATCCGCCTCATCATCCGCGACGAGGCCGTGCACGGGTACTACATCGGCTACAAGTTCCAGAAGGGGCTCGAGAAGCTCAGCCCCGAGGAGCGCGACGAGATGAAGGCCTACACGTACGAGCTGCTCTTCGAGCTCTACGAGAACGAGGTCCAGTACACCGCCGACCTCTACGACGGCGTCGGCCTGACCGAGGACGTCAAGAAGTTCCTGCGCTACAACGCGAACAAGGCCCTCATGAACCTGGGCTACGAGGCGCTGTTCCCCAAGGACGAGACCGACGTCAACCCGGCGATCCTGTCCGCGCTGTCCCCGAACGCCGACGAGAACCACGACTTCTTCTCCGGCTCGGGCTCGTCCTACGTGATCGGCAAGGCCGTCAACACCGAGGACGACGACTGGGACTTCTGAGTCCTACGTCTCGAAGCGTGAAGCGTCGACGAGAGG
>NZ_JACSQE010000008.1:9093-33915 GCF_014836745.1 Oerskovia gallyi | reverse complement strand
CGCCCCCCCCCCCCCCCCCCCCACCTCTCGTCGTTCATCGGCCTGACCGACCGAGGGACCGTCGCCGCAGCCCGTCCCGATCGCGGAGGGAACGACGCGATCCCGTACCACGGCGACACCAGGGCCCGCCTTCGGGGAGGCGTATGCCCGCTCGGATCACCGTTCCGTGCTCCCGTGCTCCCGTGCTCCCGTGCTCCCGTGCTCCCGTGCTCCCGTGCTCCCGTGCTCCCGTGGTCACACCGGTCAGATGACGGCAGGCCTCATGGGCGTCTGAAGATCCAGGTCGAGCCCAGCAGCTGTCTGCCAGAGCGGGGACGACGTCGGAGCCAGGAGGGATGCGACGGACCGTCGTAGCACCTTGGCTCCGTCGACGCTCAGGATGGACTCCGGGTGAAACTGCAGTCCGATGAGGCCGTCGGCTCTGATCGCGTGGACCTCGCCGGTCGTCGCGTCCGCGGCGACCTCGAGATCGTGAGCGGAGCCCGGTTCTGCGTAGGCACTGAAGGAGTTGTAGAAGCCGAGGCGCACACGCTCGCCGAAGAAGTTGATCTCCCGTTGGCTCCCCTGATTCGGCTGCGGCAGTCTTCTGACGGCGAGGCCGAGCTCCCGGCAGACGAGCTGGTGAGAGAGGCAGACGGCGAGGGTCGGGATCCGGCGTGTGACGACGGCCCATCGGGCAAGCTCGCGTGCCGCTGCGATCCGGGCATCGGCTTCGTCGTTCGGATCGCCCGGCCCAGGTCCGAGCACGAGCAGATCAGCATCGTCCAGCTGGGCCTCGGTCGGGGGGCCGGCGATCACCGACACCTGGAGCCCCATGGATCGAAGGTGGGCGGCGAGCATGCCCGTGAAGCGGTCCTCGTGGTCGATGACGACAGCCTTGGTCATCCGCAGACTCGACGACGCTCCTGCGGTGTGATTCCAGAAGTCCGCCACCTCGTCGGTCCTCTGCTCCAGGAACTCCTGCGCCAGGGCTTCGAGCGCCGTTCCGTCCAGGCGAGAGAAGGCGGCAAGCACTCCTGAGGCTTTCGCTGTGGTCTCGGCCGCCTCAAGGGTCGGATCGGAGTCTCGGACGATGGTGGATCCGATGGGGATCGAGACCTCCCCGGACTCCTCGAGGCAGGCGGTGCGGATCAGGATCGCGGAATCGAAGCTCTCGTCCCCCTGTCCGGAGACGTGGGCGAGGACGCCGCCCAGGTAGTTCCGGGCGCTGAGGTCGTTGCGTGCGGCCATACGAAACGCGGACTCCAGCGGGCTCCCCAGGATGGTCGGAGCGACGAGCGACCGGCGAATCGCTGAGGACCAGGGCAGCGAGCTGTGGCCGTGGACGAAGTACTCGGTGTGAGCGAGGCTCGACATGAAGCGCAGCCGGGGGCCGGAGATCCACGGTCGCTCGTCGCAGAGGTCCGACATGATCTTGAGCTCCTCGTCGACGACCATGTAGAGCTCGTTGCGCTCCTTCGGGTCCTGGAGGAACGCTCGCAGAGATCGCTCGTCCGGGCCTCCTCGTGGATATCGATAGGTGCCCGAGATCGGGTTCATGGTGGTGAGCCGGTCAGGGTCCCGGCGAAGGTGCATCTCCGGACTCGCGCCGATCAGGCTGTGATCGGGAAAGTGCACCAGGAATGTCCAGTAGGCGCCGGACTCGGCCTGAAGGAGCGAGCGGTAGATCGACATCTCCGTCTCCACGCTGCGGAGCGCGACCCGTCCCCGATAGGTCCGGTGCAGCACAAAGTTCGAGCCGTGTCCGGCGCGGATCTCGTTCTCCACGACGGACCGCACCCGCTGAGCGAATTCCACGTCGTCCACCTCGAAATGGCCATCGAGAAGCTCGATCGCCGACGACGTGCCCGCCTGCAGGAAGTTCTCGGCCAACATCTCCTCGTGGCCCCGCACGCGAATGGCGGACACATGCTCGCGTGCGGAACGTTCCGCGGGAGATGTTGGCCGACCGCCTCGGAGCGCCTGACGGAACGGGACGGCCAGGAGCAGCTCGCCGGTCTCGGACTGGGCCTGCTCGATGTCGTCGAACAGCACGGAATCGCCGGTGTAGTGATGCACCACGCCGTCCTTCATGATCAATGCGAACGAATCGCTGGTGCTAGTTCTCATCGGTTCGTTCCCATTCGTCGAGGGCCGTGGCGGTGGGGATCACCCGAGCGGAGGTGCGTGCGGTGTAGTCCAACGCGTTCAGATGTTGTGTCCGGTCGAAATCCGCTACGGCATCGGCGAGCACGAACGTCTCGATGTCCCTGGTGTACGCGTCCAGCGCCGTAGCGAGGACGCCGACATGCGCGTAGATGCCGCAGATCACCAGCTGATCGCGTCGCATCCCACGGATGTGCTCGTCGAGGGACGACCGCGCGAACGCCGAGTAGCGCCACTTGTCCAGGACGAGATCCTCGGGTTGCGGGGCGAGGCGGTCGATCACACGACGGTGCTCGGGCGACACCGTCATGCCTGGACCCCAGAAGTCCCTCAACAGTCCACGCTCTTCCGTCGTCATGCTCCCCGGCTGTGCGGTGTAGACGACCGGGACACCCACCCGCCGGGCCGTGGCGAGCGCGCGTTCGATGTTCTCGACGAGCCCCTTGGCCGGTTGCTGGGTGACGTCGAACCGGTCCAGGAAGTAGCGCTGCATGTCGTGCACGAGGAGCACCGACCGCGCCGCCGAGGCCCGCCATCGGACGATGGGCTCGGGGTACTCCTCGGGCCGCGGTGTCGCGTAGCGGATCGCCTGAGCCGCGTCCCAGTGGGTGTTCGTCGTCATGACCGATCTCCGATCTGCCAGTGGCCCAAGACCTCGATGGCTTGCGCCACGGTCAGTCGCGGGTCGCACAACGTGGTGTACGGGGCATGGCCGTCACGAAGATCGTGCTTGTTGGCAAGGCATTCCCGGACGTCGTCGATGGTCGTCTCCAGGTGCACGCCGCCCGCCCTCGAGTCGCTTGCTCGGGCGACGTCCTGAAACCGCCTGAGCTCCTCGGTGATCGACTCGATGTACCGCGTCTTGCGGCCGTCGGCAGCCGTCGTCGTGTTTCCGTGCATCGGATCGCTCATCCAGATCGGCTGGTGCCCTTCGCGACGGACCGCTTCCATCAGCGCCGGGAGCCGGTCGATTCCTGAACCCATTCGCGCGATCAGCATCAGCTTTCCGCTCTCGCGGTGGGGATTGAGCTTCTCCACGAGACTCAGCAGCTCGCTAGGGGAGATACCGGCGGAAACCTTGCATCCGACAGGGTTGATGATTCGCGAGGCGAGCGCGACGTGTGCGTGGTCGAGCTGATTCGTCCGCGCGCCGATCCAGATCGTGTGGGCGGACGTCAACATCACCTCGTCATGAGAAGTCAGTCTCAATTGCGGCAGCTCGTAGTCCAGCACGAGAGCCTCGTGGCTCGTCCAGACGGTGTTTCCGGCGCGGCGACGAAGCGCCATTGTGACAGCATGAGCGGATTCGCGCGCGCGTAGCAGCCGCTGCGGCTCGTGCTCGCGCGCCCGCGCAGAGGGAAAGGGATCGTTGACCAGGGGGCCGCGATAGGTCGGGACCAAGGCCCCACCGATCATCTCGTGCGTCTGTGATCGCGGTTTGCCGAATTGGCCGCCGATGCGCCCGATGCGAATGACGGGCCGTGAGCCCGCCGCGGCCAGGGCTGCGCTCATGTCGTCGATCGCTCGCGCCTTCGCTTCCACCACGACGGTGGAGGTGTCCGTCATCGGCTCGGCGCAGTCGCCGGCCTGGAGCACGACCGCCCTGCCGTCGGCGACCGCTCGGAGTCTCGCGCGAAGGTCCGTGACCTCCGACTCGGACACGATCTGGTGGCCGGCCCCGAGCGCGACGAGCGCTTGCGCGCGCGCGGGCTCGTCGCGCCAGGTCGGCTGCTGCGCCGCAGGGAGCGCGGCGACGGTGCGTCGTGCTTCGGTCGCGGCGTCGTGGACGGCGGTTGTGACAGTGGTCATTCGCGTGTCCTTCTTCTGAGGGCCGGGCAGGGCAGGGTCGGGTGGGGCGGAGTCGGGCGCGGCGGAGAACAGCAAGGCCGGCCCCAGCAACGCAGGGCAGAGGGAGCAGAGCGGGGCGGGGCAGTATCTCGACGCGCCCGAGGTGCTCGCGCGGTGGTGTCGAGGGATCTCCGGGCCGACCGCGCTACGGGGTCTGACAGACGGAGGCGTCGACGCTCTCCTGGGGAATCCAGCGGAGGGCGAGCAGTCCAAGTCCGCAACAGATCACGGCGGCGACGACGGCGACCGTGTGATAGCCGGTCAGGAAGGCGGCTTGCGCCTGCTCGTAGGCGGGCGACGCGATGCCGGGACCGTCCGCGACTTCGGCGATGCCGGTCTCGTCGCCCGGGTACGCGGCGCGGAAGACCACGGTCAGCAGCGAGCCAAGGAGGGCGATGCCCAGAGCGTTGCCGATCTCGTTGCTCGTCTCGGCGATCGCGCCAGCTGCTCCCGCTCGTGACTCGGGAACGGCGCCCACCGCGGTGTCGGCGACCAGGCTGAACGAGATGCCGAAGCCGACCCCTGCCACGATCGTCGAGGCGATGTAGAAGGTCGAGCCCGTCCCAGGGCTGGTGAAGAGGAGGAGGAACATGCCCGCCGCCATGGAGAAGTGGCAGACGGTCAGGGCGTTCCGGGCGCCGATGCGCTCGACCAGACGCGGGGTCAGCACGCTCGACAGCGTGAGGATGACCGCGCCGGGGACCGCGAGGACTGCCGCCTGCAGAACTGAGAGTCCGAGCACGGACTGCAGATAGGTCATGCTCGAGAACGCAGCGGCTGACCACACGAACAGTGAGAGGAGCCCTGTGAGGATCGCGACCGCGAAGACATGCTCCTTGAACAGGCTGACGTCGAGCAACGGCATCTCCAACCGCTTCTGGCGTCGGACGAAGACGATCAGGACGGCCGTGCCGAGGACGACCAGACCGGCGGCGGGCCAGTCGATGCCGTAGGTGGCGGCATGCTTCACCCCGTAGATCGCCAGGAGCAGTCCGGACGCCGACATGACGACGCTCGGGAGATCGATCTTCCCCGGACGTGCTCCGTGGACCTCGCGCAGGAGGACCGGGGCGGCGAGGAGGAACACGACGATGACGGGGATGTTGACCAGGAAGACCGAGCCCCACCAGAAGTGGTTGAGCAAGATGCCGCCGATGATGGGGCCGATGACGAACCCTGCGGCGAAGGTCGCCGCGAAGATGCCGATGGCTCGTGCGCGTTGCGTCGGGTTGCTGAACAGCTCACTGATCACGGCGAGACAGGAGGGCAGAAGAGTCGCTCCGCCCAGGCCCATCAGCGCCCGCGAGGCGATGAGGGCCTCGGGGGTGGGGGAGAACGCGCCGCACAGGGAGCCGACCCCGAACACGACCGCTCCGAGGACGAGCAGCTTCTTTCGGCCGAACCTGTCGCCGAGATTTCCGAAGGTGATGAGCAACGAGCCGACGGCGAATCCGTAGATGTCGAGAATCCACAAGCTCTGGTCAGACGTCGGCTGGATCGCCTCGTTGATGCTGGGCATCGCGAGGAACAGGATCGAGCCGTCCATGGCCACCACGAGGACCGGGCCCAGCGTCGCGATGAGTCCCCACCACGAACTGGCCGGCGCGGTCGTCACGTGTCTCTTCGCTGTCTGCTGATTGACGTCCATGGTCCCCATGCTTGGGGGGAATTGGTGGGGCGACAATGTCACGGTCGTGGGTACTCGCCACCGTGGTACTCCTCACGAAGGTATCCCTCGCACGTGCACCCACCAGGCCTTTCGAGCGGACGCCCCCGGCGCGCCTGGGTGCACCAGAGAGGGGTACCTTCCAGCCTGTGTGACGACCCCGCGGCGAGCTAGCCTGAGAAACATGAAAGGCGAGACGCTCGGTAGCTTTCTGAAGACGCGACGCGACAAGACCGACCCTGGTTCCATCGGCTTGGAGCCAGGGGCCGCGCCCCGCCGCGTGCCGGGGCTTCGGCGGGAGGAGCTCGCTCGCCTCGCGGGCGTCAGCGTCGGCTACTACACACGGATCGAGCAGGATCAGACGGGCACCGCGTCGTGGCAGGTCCTGGACGCGCTCGCATCTGTGATGCGGCTCGATCACGCGGAGCGCACGCACCTGCACAACCTCGCACACTCGCCCGTCCGTTCGCGAATGGTACGTGACGCTCCGGAGAAGCCCCATCAACGGGTGCTCTCGTTGTTCGAGTCGCTCGACGAGACGATGCCCGCAGTGGTGCTGGGGCGCCGTGGCGACGTTCTCGCCTGGAACCACTCCGGTCATGAGCTGCTTTTCGAGCACCTTCCTTTCGAGGCGCCGCTTGATATCCACCGCAGGCCGTCCGTCCCCTGGTCCTTCTTCTTGGACTCGTTGACGCGCGATCTCTACAGCAATTGGAATGACCTCGCCCGCATCCATGTGGCGTACCTGCGTCTCACCTCCGGCAGATATCCCAGTGACGCCCGACTGGCGGAGCTGATCGGTGAGCTGTCGATGAAGAGCGATCATTTCGCCAGCCTCTGGGCCGAAGGCGACGTCGCTGACTGCACCGTCGGCACCATGGTCCTCTCTCACCCGACGCTGGGGGCGATGGATGTCGAGTACCAGGTGTGGCTGCAACCGGAGTCTCCGGACCACCGCCTCGAGGTCTATACACCGAACGACCCCGCAACCAAAGACGCCCTGAGCCTCCTGCCCAGTCGTCTGCAGGTCACAGGCGCGCAGGACTCAGGCCAGCCGGTGCGCGGCCACGACGAGAGCGACGCGTCGGACGACAGGCGTGCATCGCCTCAGACACCCGTGGAGCAATGATCTATGCGACTCGCAGCCTTGATGACTTCCGCGTTCGAGCGTTTCGCCCAGCGTCCAGCGTTGGCGGACCGCCGGCAGATACCCATGACGAACAAGCAGATCGACCATCTGGATCACCGGCTGCTCGACTCGTACGAGACACTGACCTACGGTGAGCTCGAACGGCGAGTCCGGTCGGTCGTCGTGCAGCTCCGCACTCCGGTCGCGACCACCGCGGCGGTCGTCGGCGTTCGCGAGGGCGACCGTGTCGCGCTGCTCGGACACGCGGGCATCGACCTCACCACCGTCGACTTCGCCTGCAACCTCGCGGGCATCACCACGGTGCCGCTCCAGACCAGTGGTTCGCTGGCGCAGCACTCCGCCATCCTCGAGGAGTCGACGCCTCGACTGCTGGCGGTCTCCGTCTCGCTCCTTGATCGGGCCGCCGATCTGATCGCCGATCATCCCAGCCTGGAGCGGGTGATCGTCCTCGACTACCGTGGCGGCCAGGCGGAGCACCGCCAAGCCGTCGACGACCTGACCCGGACCGGGCGCATCGTCCCGGAGACCCTCGACCTCGACGCCATCGGAGCGGACGATGCCGCGTCGGCGCAGCGCTCCGAGGACCACCTCGCGATGCTCCTCTACACGTCCGGAAGCACCGGGGCCCCCAAGGGGGCCATGTACACGGACCGGCTCGTCGCGGAGATGTGGGGCGGAGAAGGGTGGTCGGCGTTCTTCGCCGGAGAGGTCGACATCGCGAGCTTCCACTACATGCCGATGAGTCATGTCGCCGGCCACTCCTCCGTCCGCAGCACCTTGGCGCGTGGCGGCGTGACGTACTTCGCGTCGACGACCAACCTGTCGAGCTTCTTCGACGACCTCAGCCTTGCCCGGCCCACAGAGCTGTCTCTGGTGCCACGCGTCTGTGAGCTGCTTCATCAGGAGTATCAGCGTCGTCTCCACGGCTCGAGCCCTTCTGACGATCTGGACGAGGTCGGCGTCCTCGGGGAGATGCGCGAGCGGCTCCTCGGAGGTCGTGTGCGCTGGGCAAGCTGCACGTCTGCGCCGGTCTCTGCTGAGCTCAAGAGCTTCATGGAGTCGCTGCTCCGGATCGAGCTGCACGAGCTCTACGGCACGACGGAGATCGGCGGGGTCCTGGCAGACGCGCGCTTCCTCCGTCCGCCGGTGATCGACTATCGCCTCGACGACGTCCCGGAGCTCGGGTACTTCACGTCGGATCGCCCGGATGCCCGTGGTGAGCTGCTGATCAAGAGCACCTCGACGGTGCCCGGGTACTTCAACCGCCCTGATCTCGACCGGGAGATCTTCACGGTCGACGGCTACTACCGGACCGGTGACATCGCCGCCGTCGACGCCGACGGCAACATCCGCATCATCGACCGCAAGAACGCCATCATCAAGCTCGCTCAAGGGGAGTTCGTGGCGCTGCCGTCGCTGGAGGCCACGTATGTCGCCGGGAGCCCCGCCATCCACCAGGCGTTCCTCTACGGCCGAAGCGATCAGTCGTCGACCCTCGCGGTCATCGTGCCGTCGGAGGCCACCAGGGCCGAAGCCGGGGCTGAGGGCGGCCCGACGATCCGCGCGCGAATGCTCCAGGAGCTGAGGAGGGTCGCCGCCGAGGCTCGCCTGAACTCCTACGAGATCCCCTCTGCGGTCCTGATCGAGCACGAGCCGTTCTCCGAGAGCAACGGACTCCTCTCGGACCATCGCAAGCCGATCCGACCGCGGCTGACCGAGAAGTACGAAGCCCGGCTGTCAGGGCTGTACGAGGAGTTGCGATCCGGCCGGGACGAGCTTCTTGAGTGGCTGTACGCCCACGGGGCCGAGGGGGACACCGTCACGACCGTACGCCGTGCCGTCGCCGTGTCGCTGCAGGCCGATCCCGATGACATCGACGAGACGTCGAGGTTCCGGAGCCTCGGTGGCGACTCGCTCACAGCTGTCCATCTGGCCCGGGTCCTGGAGCAGGTCTTCGGTGTCCGCGTCTCTGTCGACATGGTGGTCAGCGACTCCTACTCGCTGCGTGAGCTAGCCGACCACATCGACGTCAAGCGGGCGTCGGACCAACGTTCGGTGTCGTTCGACGAGATCCATGGCGCGGAAGCCGGACGTCTGCGAGCCACGGATCTCACGGCTCCCCGGTTCGCGTCGAGCTCGGAGAGCTCTCTCGCGGTTTCGGTGAACCCCCAGCCCCGATCGATCCTTGTCACCGGCGCGAGCGGCTACCTCGGACGCTTCCTCTGCCTCGACCTGCTGCACCGGTTCGCAGACACGGGCAGTCGTGTCGTGTGCCTCGTGCGCGCACGTGACGACGCGTCCGCCCGTGAGCGACTACGGGGCGCATTCTCCACGTCGACCGACCTGTTGGCGGAGTTCGACAGTGTCGCGACGCATCTCGACGTGATCGCGGGGGACCTCGCGGAGCCGCGACTGGGCCTCGACGAGGCCGTCTGGGGCCGGCTCGTGCGTGAGGTCGGCGATATCGTGCACGCCGGGGCGATGGTCAACCATGCGCTGCCCTACCGTGAGCTCTTCGCCGCCAACGTCAACGGCACGGCGGAGATCATCCGTTTGGCCACCACGGGCGCGCTCAAGCCCGTCACGTTCATGTCGAGCATCGCCACCGCGCTCCTGCGCGGACGCTCGTCGCCGCTGGACGAGTTCGTAGACATCCGCGAGGAGCTCCCCGAGGTCCGATCGACCGAGGGGATCGTCGACGGTTATGCGACGTCGAAGTGGGCCGGCGAGGTGCTTCTTCGTGACGCTCACGAGCGCTACGGGCTACCGGTGACCGTGTTCCGATCCAGCATGATCTTGGCGCACTCCCAGCACGGCGGACAGATCAACGTCACCGACACGTTCACGCGGCTCCTCTTCAGCGTGACTCGCACAGGTCTGGTCCCGGCCTCGTTCTACCGCCACGACGGCGGGCGCGCGCACTACGACGGCCTGCCCGTCGACTCCGTCGCGAGCGCTGTGACGACGCTGGTCCAGCGTCGCGCCTCGCGGGGCTACACGACCTACCATCTGGTGAATCCGTTCGACGACGGTATCTCGCTCGACAGGATGGTCGACTGGCTGATGGATGCCGGCGTGCCGTTGACCCGGGTCGACTCCTACGACGACTGGATGCAGCGGTTCCGGTCGGCGTTGAGCGCGCTCGACGAGGACGACAGACGCGCGTCGTTGGTGCCCCTCCTGGAGGGGCTACGGGAGCCGGACGAGCCCGCCTTCGGATCGCTCATCGCGTCGCCTCGACTCTCCAGGGCCCTCCGTGAGGCTGGCGCAGGAGAGCTCGTGGCGCCCTTGACGTTCGAGTTCCTCATGAAGTGTCTTCGAGACGTCGAGCAGGTCCTCGATCAGTCGATCCTCCCAACGACGCGCCCGACGACGCTCGCGGCGTCGTAGCGCCTCGGTGCGCGCTGCCACGTCAACGCGGGGTCGTCTCCTGTGACGGCGCGTGGCCGAGGACTGGGAGCCGGCCGGGACCGCGGTCGCCGGCCCCGGTACGGGTCAGTCGTTCGGCCTCGACATCGCACCCTCCACAGGAGGCTCGGCCGACCACGGGAACGTGATCCACAGGTCGGTCTCCTTCCAGGCGAAGTCCGGCTGGATGATCGTGCGCGGCTTGGTGTAGAGCACCGCGGAGCGGGCCTCGGTGCCGTGCTCGGCGAGCATGTCCATGACCAGGGCGAGCGTGCGGCCCGAGTCCGCGACGTCGTCGACCACGAGGACCTTGGACCCCGGGAGCTCGGACGTGTCCATGAGCGGGGGCAGGACGCGCGGGTCGGCGAGCGTCTGGCCGATGTCCGTGTAGAACTCGACGTTGAGCGTCCCCACACCCTTGGTCCCCAGCGCGTAGGCCACGGCCCCACCGGGCAGGAGCCCGCCGCGGGCGATCGCGACGACGACGTCGGGCAGGAAGCCGCCGGCCACCACCTGCTCGGCCAGCTGCCTGGACGCGGTGCCGAACAGCTCCCACGTCATGACTTCGCGCTCTGTGCTCATGGGCAGAGCCTAGGTGCTGTTCCTGGGGGGCGGCCTGCCGAGGGCCGCGCGCAGGACGGCGCGGTCCAGCACACGAGAAGGGCCGCCTCCCGCGGACGGGAGGCGGCCCTTCGGTGCTCCGACGGCTGGGCCGTCAGGAGGGCGTCCTGGTCAGGAGGCGTCGAGGACGTCGAGCACGAAGACCAGCGTCTGGCCACCCAGCGGGTTGCTGTCGCTCGCCGCCTCGCCGTAGGCGAGCGACGCGGGGACGACCAGGAGCACCTGGCTGCCGACGGTCTGTCCGGTGAGCCCCTGCTTCCAGCCCTCGATGAGGTTCGAGAGCGGGATCGTCATGGGTGTGCCGTTCTCCCACGAGGAGTCGAAGACCTTGCCGTCGAGCGTCCAGCCCGTGTAGTGCGCCGTGATCGTGCTGTCGGCCGTGACCTCGGGGCCGTCGCCCTTGATCAGGGTCTGGGTGACCAGCTCGGTCGGGGCCGCGTAACCCTCGGGGATGTCGATGCTCGGCTTGCCCGAGTCGTCGAGCGTGACGACGGGCAGGCCCTCGGCCGGGGTCACGGCCTCGCCCTCGGCCCGGGTCGGCACGTCCTTCGTGTCGACGATCTCACCGACGGTCAGGAGCGTCTGCGAACCGTCGCCGGTCGGGCCGGCGAAGAGGAAGCGGGTGCCGACCTTCTTGCCCACGACGACGTCGAGGAGCTGCGGGTAGATGTCGTCCGACAGCAGGAGCGGCTCAGGGCTGCCCTTCTCCCACGTGGACCCCGCCTTGCTGCCGTCGGTACCCAGGAAGGCGACCGACTGCATGGAGATCTGCTGGCCCTTGGTGATCGTGTCACCGTCTCCGTCGCTCAGGGAGCGGGCGACCGCGGCCGAGACCGTGAACGGCTTCTCGAACTCCACGGTGGGCTCGGCGCCGGCCTCGCCCGTGACCGTCACGGCCTCGAGCGCCGCGACGTCCTCCGCGGAGGGCGTCGGGACGTCGCTGGCGGCCGACTCGCTGGGCGAGGGGCTGGCGCCACCGTCGTTGCCGCTGGCGCAGCCGGAGAGGACCAGGGCGGTCCCCAGGGCGATCGCGACGAGGCCGCGAGAGGTACGGAGCTTCACAAGGATCCTTCGGTCGGGGGTCTCCGCGCACGACCGGGAGTGAACACGGTGCCGGGCACGGGTTGCAGGCCAGGTCACTCTAGCCGCACTCTCTGGGAGGCCGCTGGGAGAGGGCCGCAGCAGGGACAATGGACGGATGCCGTCGAAGCGTCCCTCCCGTCGTCGCCCCTGGGGAGCAGAGCCCGCGCCCCTCGACCTGGGGCGTGCCCTCGGCGGGCTGCGTTCCGAGTCGGGGTCCGACGGCGAGTGGTCGGTCCGCACCGTGCGCTCGGGGGACAAGTCCTACGTGTGCCCCGGCTGCCGTCAGACCATCCCGGCGGGCACGAGCCACGTGGTCGCGTGGGCCAACGACTCGATGTTCGGCGCGGCCTCGGCCCTCGAGGACCGCCGGCACTGGCACTCGGGATGCTGGGCGGCGCGCGAACGACGGCGCTGACCTGCGCTCGCGGAACCGCGGGCTAGGCTCGGTCGTGATGAACGCGCACCGTCCCGACCCCGCGTCCGACCGCCCCGACGAGCCCGCCGCACAGGCCGCAGACCGGTCCGCGGCTCCGGTCGCCGCCGTGCAGCCCGAGCAGCAGGCGCCCCCCGCGGTGCCCACGGCCCCCGAGGGAAAGCCGGCCGAGCACGGCGCCCCGATCCGTTCGCTCACGGTCCTGCCGGCCCGCCGTGAGGACGTCGAGCTGCACACCGCGGACGGCCTGACCCTCGTGGGCGAGCTCGCGCTCCCGGCGCACGCGGCGCCGTCGGGCACGCTGATCACGCTGCACCCGCTGCCCACGCACGGCGGCTACATGGACTCCCACGTCTACCGCAAGGCGGCGTGGCGCCTGCCGGCGCTCGCGGACCTCGCGGTGCTGCGGTTCAACACGCGCGGCACGTCGTCGCCGCGCGGGACGAGCGAGGGCACGTTCGACGGCGGCGAGGCCGAGCGCTTCGACGTCGCCGCCGCGATCGAGCTCGCCGAGTTCCACGACCTGCCGAACCGGTGGCTCGTGGGGTGGTCGTTCGGGACCGAGATCGCGCTCAAGCACGGCACCGACCCGGGCATCGAGGGCGCGATCCTGCTCTCCCCGCCCCTGCACCGTGCGACCGACGAGGACCTGGACCGGTGGGCCGCGTTCGGCAAGCCGCTCGTGGTCCTGGTCCCCGAGCTCGACGACTACCTGCGTCCCGACGAGGCCCGCCGGCGGTTCGCACGCGTGCCCCAGGCCGAGGTCATCGCCGTCGAGGGAGCCAAGCACCTGTGGGTCGGGGAGCCGTCGGTCCGTCGCGTGCTCGACGAGATCGTCGCGCACGTGCTGCCCGGGTTCCCCGTGCCGCTGCCCACGACGTGGGACGCGGCGACCGAGACCGGGACGGACACCGAGACCACCGACCAGGCCTCCTACGACGCCAGCCGTACGCACGTCCAGCCACCGACGACGGGACAGGAACCATGACCACGACCGACCGACGCCTCGCTCTCCACACCCTGCGCCACGGGCACGGCCTGCCTCTGCTCCTCGTGCACGGCTTCCCGTTCGACCACCGCATGTGGCTCGACGTCGCCGCCGCCCTGCCGGACGGTGCCACCGTCCTCGCGGTCGACCTCCCGGGCGCGGGCCAGAGCCCGCTCGGCGCCGAGCCCGCCTCGATCGAGACCGCCGCGGACGGCGTGGTCGCTGCGGCGCGAGCCGCGGGCGTCGAGCGCGCGGTCGTCGTCGGCATGTCGATGGGCGGGTACGTCGCGCTCGCGGCCGCCGAGAGGCACCCGGACTTCACGGTCGCGCTGGGCCTCGTGGACACCAAGTCCACCGCGGACACCGACGAGGCGCGCGCCAACCGCCTGCGCATCGCCGAGGCCGTCACGAGCAGCGCCACCGTCGACGCCGTGCTCGGCATGCCGGGCGCGCTCCTCGGGGCGACGAGCAAGGTCGCGCGCCCCGCGCTGACGGCTCGCCTCGAGGAGTGGATCCGTTCCCAGCGGCCCGACGGCGTCGCGTGGGCCCAGCGCGCCATGGCCGCCCGCCCGGACCGCACCGAGGTCCTGGCCCGCTTCGCGGGCCCGATCACGGTGGTCGTGGGCGAGGAGGACACCCTGACGCCCGTCGAGGCGGCCGAGCACATGGTCGACGCCGCGCGCGGCACCTCGCTCGTCCTGGTGCAGTCCGCCGGTCACATGAGCGCGGTCGAGGAACCGGCAGCGGTCGCGAACGCGCTCGGGGACCTCTGGGCGACTGCCAAGGGGTGACGTCGGGGGAGCCGGGCGGCGTCGGTCGGCCGCGGCCGCCGGTCAGCCGCGCTCGAGGACCAGCGCGACGGCGTCGGCGAGCGAGATCGACTCGCCGTCGCGGCCGCCCTTGCCGAGCACGAGCGGGGGGTCCGAGGGCGTGAGGACCGCGCCGCGCAGCCGGGCCGAGAGACCGCCGGGAACGCTGAGGACGTAGAACGCGCCGTCGGTGCCGACCGCGAGCGTCCGGTTCTTGCGCAGGTACCAGCCGAGGGTGCGGGTCCGGTACGTCGCGTCGCCCGCGTACGACCGGGCCTGGAGCGGCACGGGCGCGATGCCGCGACGCCCGGCCTCGGCGACGAACTCGCGCAGGAGGACCGCCGCCTCGGCGGACTCCTGCGCGCGGCGCCGTTCGAGCTCGGCCGCCTGGTGTGCCGCGGCCTCGGTGCGCTGGGCACGCCAGGCGGCGACGTCGTCGGGCCGGCCGGTACCGGCGGGCGGCGCGCCGGAACCGCTGCCCGTGCCCGCGACCCCCTCCGGGTGCGACGACGGCGACGACCCGGGAGCCGTGCGTCCCGTGCCGTCGCCGTCGGTCGTCATCTCGTCAGCCCTTGGTCCGCGCGGGAGCCTCGGGCTCGTCGGCCGTGCGAGCCGACTCGGCCTCGGGCTCCGCGGCCTCGACCTGCGGGAACTCCGCGGTCATGAGGTTCGCGGCACGAGCCCGCTGGGCGGGCGTGCCCGCGATCGCGGCGGGAGGGGCGGCCTTCGCCTTGGCCGCCCCGGCGTCGCTGTCGCCCAGGAGACCGCGCAGCTCGTCGAGGTACGTGTTGATCGACTCGTGCTGACGCGTGAGGTCCTCGAGCTGTCGCTGAGCGGCAGCGCGCTGCTGCTCAGCCTCCGCCTTGGCGTCCCCGACGGTCTGCTCGGCGAACTCGCGGGCCTCGGCGACCACGCGGTCGGCGTTGTGGCGCGCGGTCGCGATGACCTCCTTGACGTACTCGTCGGACTCGGTGCGGACCTTCTCGGCCTGCTCGAGCGCGGCGACCACGCGGGCCTCGGCGTCCGAGGCGTGCGCCTCGGCGGTCGCGACGAGCTTCTCGGTCTCCTCCTTGGCGACCTGGTGGCGCTGTGCGCTCTCCAGCTCGGCCTCCTCGCGCCGGCGGGCGATGTCGAGCTCGGCCTCGGCGAGGGTGGTCCGCGCCTTCTCGCGCAGCTCCTCCATCTCCGACGTCACGGCGTTCGCGGCCTCGGACGCCGCGCGCTTGGCCTCGGCGACCTGACGCTCGGCCTCGCGGCGCGTCGTCTCGCGCAGCTCGGTCGTCTCGCGCTCGGCGGCCTCGCGCATCGCGGCGGTCTCTGCCGACACCCGGGCACGCAGCTCCGCGGTCTCGCGCTCGGTCGCCACACGCAGCTCGGTCGTCTCGCGCTCCGTCTGGGCGCGCAACGTGCCCAGCTCGCGCTCGAGGCTCGAGCGACGCTCGCTCTCCTCGGTGTTCAGCGCGCTCTGGATGCGGGCGGCCTCACGCTCGGCCGAGCCCACGAACTCCTCGGCACGGCGCTGGGCGCCCACCAGCGTGCTCTCGGTCTCCGCGGCGGCGGTCGACCGGATCTCCTCGGCCTCGCGGCGCGCGTTCGACAGGAGCTCGGCGACCTCGTTCTCGGCGCGCGAGCGGATCTGGCCGCCTGCGACCTTCGCGCGGGACATGATGTCGACCGCCTGGGCGTTCGCCTGGGCCAGGATGTCCGCGGACTGCTCCTCGGCCGAGCGGAGGAGCTGCTCGATGCGGGACCCCAGGCCGGCGTACGACGGGCGGTCGGTCTCGCGGAGCTGGCGCTGGGCGTCCTGGAGGTCCGACGTGAGCTGCACGGCCCGTGCGTCAGCGGCCTCCGCTCGGTGTCGGGATTCCTCGAGGTCCTTCTCGAGCTTGGCCAGCTGGCCTTCCACCATGATGCGGTCGTAGCCGCGCATGGTGATGGGGAACAGTGTGCGTTCGTCGGACACGGGTCGACCTTCCGCCTTGGGCTGGTCCACGCCAGCATGGGTGTCGGGGGATGAGTGCCGGCGCGTCACCGGCAGCCCGACCTGTGGATCGTCCACCAGGATACGTGGCCCGGCTGTGTCCTGAATACCCGGAATGGGTACCGTCAGGGTGTCGCGAGGAGTTCGTGAAGAGTCTGCGGCGATCGTCGCCATCCGGCGAACTTTCGAATCCGGCCCACGTTCGCCTCTATTGTGGATTGTCCATGACGAAGGGAAAACTCGGTGCTTCAACGAATCCTGGCCGCCGGCCTGATCGTGCTCGGCCTGGTGGGGATCGGCACGGGGGTCGCCTCGGCGACGGTCTGGCGTGAGAGCGAGACGGTGGTCGCCTCGACCCCCGCCGACGGCTCGTCGCCGCTCGTCGTGTCCGAGCCCGGCGTCCTCGACATGGTCGCCGGCGACGTGACCGTCACCGCGAAGACCTCGGCCGACAAGCCTGTCACCCTCGTGATCGGCCGTGAGGTCGACGTCGAGGGATGGGTCGGCACGGACGCGCACACGGTCGTCACGGGCCTTGCCGACTGGGACACGCTCTCGACCCGGTCGGTCGCCGCGCCGCCCCCCGCCGAGGAGACCCCCGCGGAAGGTGAGGTCCCCGCGGAGGGTGAGGTCCCGGCGGAGGGTGAGACCGCGACGGACGAGGCGGCCGCCGCGACCCCCGTGGTCGGTGCCGACCCGGCCGGTTCTGACATGTGGTTCGCCGAGTCGGCGGGCGCGGGCGAGGTCAGCCTGCGCTGGTCCGACCGTCCGGGCCGCTGGAGCCTGCTCGCCGCCGGCACGGGTGAGGACCCTGCCGCTCCCGTCGTGACCCTGACCTGGACCCGTGAGGTCTCGACCCCGTGGCAGTGGCCGGGGATCGCCGGCGGCACGCTGCTGCTGCTGGCCGGGCTCGCGATCGGCGTCATCTCGTTCCTGAGCGGCAGGAAGGGCGGCAAGCCGTCCGGGCGCACCGCGAAGGACGAGAACGGCAAGAACGGCACGAGGACGGACGGTCGCGCCGCTCCGGCGGCGACGCCGACGAGCCCTGCCGCGAACGACCCCGCGCCGGGAGACGGCACGAGCACCGCTCGGCGCGAACCCCTGGCACAGACCGGCGCGACCGCCTCGCTCACGCGCCGCGAGCTGAGGGAGAGGGCCGAGCGGGAACGCCTCGAGGCCGAGAACGCCGCCCAGGAGGAGGCCCGTACGCGCCCCCGCAACCGTTGGCTGACCGGGCAGATCCCGATCGTGCCCGGCCGACAGAAGAACGCCACCGCAGCCCAGCCCGTCGTGCCCGCCCCGACGACCGAGCCGCAGGCCGGTGCAGACGGCGGCTCGGCCGCCCGGGCCGACGCCTGGCGCCAGGCCTGGGGCTTCAACCAGACGAAGGCCGCCCCGCCCACCTCGGGCGAGGACGACCAGACCCAGACCCCCGACTCGACCGGAGGAGACCGATGAGCAAGCGCACGACTCGCCGCTCAGCGACCCGTACGGCCGCCGTGGCAGGTGCCCTCGCCGGAGCGATCCTGCTCGCCGGCTGCGCCTCGCCCCTGCCCACCGCCAGCCCCGACCCGACACCCACCGAGGCGGTCCCCGCACTGACGGCCGACCAGATGGCCGAGGTACGCACCGCCGTCGGGGCCACGCTCGACGAGGCCGGCGCGGCCAACGACGTGGCCCCCCTCGCGAACCGGCTCGCCGGTCCGGCGCTCTCGTTGCGCACGAGCCAGCTCGCCGTCGCCGCGGTGCGCGGGAACCAGGACCTGATCACGGTCCTGCCGACCGACGTCCAGCAGGACATCATCACCACGACGGACTCCTGGCCCCGCCAGGCCTACGCCGTGACGGTCCAGCCCGAGGACCTCCAGTCGCCGCGGCTGCTCGCGTACGATCAGGCGACGGCCCGCGACCCGTACAAGCTGTGGGCCTGGGTCCGGCTGTTCCCGAGCGCGACCCTGCCAACGTTCGCGGGACCCGCGGTCGGCAGCGAGTCCGTCCCCCTGGACGACGCGTCGCTCCTCGTGACCCCGGCGGACGCGGTGGCCCAGTACGCGGACGTCCTGAACCTCGGTGCCGGCTCCGCCTACGCCGGGTCGTTCGCCGACGACCCGCTGCGCGCATGGGTCGCGAACAACGCGACCGTGCAGATGGCAGAGCTGAGCAAGGCCGCAGGGACGATGACCATGACGTTCACCCCGACGCCCGACGAGGTCCGCGCGGTACGCACGGCCGACGGCGGTGCGATGGTCATGGCCGGGCTGAGCGCTCTCGAGACACGGACCATCGAGGAGGGCGGCAAGATCGCTCCCGGTTCGGAGACCGAGAAGGCGCTCTTCGGCGCGAACGAGACGACGAACAAGCTCAACGTCGGGTACACGACCATGGTCGCGATGTACATCCCGCCCGCCGGGGCGACCACCGGCGTCCAGGTGCTCGGCATGGAGAACGTCGCCACGTCCGTCGCGACCTCCTAGCGATCCCGCCCCCGGGGCCGGCCGCGCCCGCGGTCCCCGCCCCCGGGGCCCGCGGCGCCCGCGGGCGGGCCGCGGACCCCGTGTCCACGTCGCTACGCCATGTTCGCGGCGTACTTCGCGGGGTCCGAGTCGAAGGCCGGACCGCATCCGGCGCAGCAGAAGTAGTACCGCTCGCCCTCGTGGTCCCGGTACAGGCCGGTCGCCTCGGCCGCCTTCTTGCTGACGGGGCTGCCGACCATGACCGGGCAGGTGGTCATGTCGTCGCTCGCGGCCCCGAGCAGGTTCTCGGTGCCGTCGCCCGCTCCCGCGGGGGTGGACGCACCGGTGCTGCAACAGCCGGCCTGAGGTTCGTTTGCCATCGTGAGTGGTTCCCTTCGTGCTTCCTGTGGGTGGTGGTGTGGGTTCGGGGAGGTCACGACCTGGCGACGCTCCGGAACCCGCGCAGGCGCAGGCTGTTGCCCACGACGAAGACGCTCGACAGCGCCATCGCGGCCCCTGCGAGCATGGGGTTGAGCATGCCGAGCGCCGCGACGGGGATGGCCGCGACGTTGTAGGCGAAGGCCCAGAACAGGTTGGTCTTGATCGTTCCGAGCGTCTTGCGGGACAGACGGATGGCGTCCACCGCGCTGCGCAGGTCACCGCGCACCAGGGTGATGTCGGACGCCTCGATCGCGACGTCGGCACCGGTGCCCATGGCGAGACCCAGGTCCGCCTGGGCGAGGGCCGGGGCGTCGTTGACGCCGTCGCCGATCATCGCGACGACCTTTCCCTCGCCCTGCAGACGGGTGACGACGTCGACCTTGTCCTGGGGGAGGACCTCGGCGATGACCTCGTCGATGCCCACCTCCGCGGCGATCTGCCGGGCCACGGCCTCGTTGTCACCGGTGAGGAGCACAGGGGTCAGGCCGATCGACTTGAGCTGGGCGATCGCCTCGGCGCTCGTCGGCTTGACCGTGTCGGCCACGACGAGGACGCCTCTCGCCCGACCGTCCCAGCCCACGGCGACGACCGTCTTGCCCTCCCCCTCGGCGCGCGCCTTGGTGGCCGCGAGCGCCGGGCTCAGCTCCTGGGACCACTCGGCGAGCAACGACTCGCGGCCCACCAGGACGGCGTGGCCGTCGACGACGCCCTGCACGCCCTTGCCCTCGATGTTCGCGAAGTCCTCGGGAGCGAGGAGCGTGCCGACCTCCTGCGTCGCACCCTTGGCGATAGCCTGCGCGATCGGGTGCTCCGAGGCGTCCTCGAGCGCGCCGGCGAGTCGGAGCAGCTCGGTGCGGTCCGTGCCCGGCTCCACGACCACGTCGACGAGCGTCATCTTGCCGGTCGTGACGGTGCCGGTCTTGTCCAGCACGACGGTGTCGATCTTGCGGGTGGACTCGAGCACCTCCGGGCCCTTGATGAGCACGCCCATCTGCGCGCCGCGCCCGGTGCCGACCAGGAGCGCGGTGGGCGTCGCCAGCCCCAGCGCGCAGGGGCAGGCGATCACGAGGACCGCGACCGCTGCGGTGAAGGCCGCGCTCACCGGGAAACCTGCGCCCAGCCAGCCCCCGAGCGCGGCGGCCGCGATGACGATCACGATCGGCACGAACACGCCCGAGATCCTGTCGGCCAGGCGCTGTACCTCGGCCTTGCCGGTCTGGGCGTCCTCGACGAGCCTGGCCATCTGCGCGAGCTGCGTGTCCGACCCGATCCGGGTCGCACGGACCACGAGCCGCCCGCCCGCGTTCGTCGTGGCGCCGGTGACGGTGTCTCCCGCGGAGACCTCGACCGGCACGGACTCCCCCGTGAGCATGGACTCGTCGACGGCGGACGTGCCCGTGACCACCACGCCGTCGGTGGCGATCTTCTCGCCCGGGCGGACGACGAACTCGTCACCGACCTGCAGGTCCTCGACGGGGATCTTCGTCTCGACGGCTCCGCGCAGGACAGAGACCTCCTTCGCGCCGAGCTCGAGCAGCGCGCGCAGCGCCGCACCGGCCTGCTTCTTGGAGCGCTTCTCGAAGTACCGGCCGGCAAGGATGAACATCGTGACCCCGGCACCCACCTCGAGGTAGATGTTCGCCGCGCCGTCGGAGGGCGCCAGCGCGAGCTCGAACGGGTGCGTCATGCCCGGGGTGCCCGCCGTACCGAGGAACAGCGCGTACAGCGACCACAGGAACGCCGCGGACGTGCCCATCGAGATGAGCGTGTCCATCGTCGCGGTGCCGTGCTTGAGGTTCGCCCACGCCGCCTTGTGGAACGGCCACGCCGCCCACACGATCACGGGAGCGGCCAGCGCGAGCGAGGCCCACTGCCAGTAGGTGAACTGCCACGCCGGGACCATGGCCATCGCGATGACCGGCACGGTCAGCACGATCGCGCCGACCAGCCGGTTGCGCAGCGAGGTCAGCTCGGGGTCCTCGCCCTCTCCCCCGCCGGAGGACGCACCGTCCTTCTTCGCGCCCCGGGGCACGGGCAGCGCGGCGGTGTACCCGGTCTTCTCGACCTCGGCGATCAGCAGCGCCGGGTCGTACCCGTCCGGGACCGTCACCTTGGCCTTCTCGGTCGCGTAGTTCACGGTCGCGACCACGCCGTCGAGCTTGTTCAGCTTCTTCTCGATCCGCATGGCGCAGGAGGCGCAGGTCATGCCGCCGATCTCCAGCTCGACGCCTGTGATCACGCCCGGAGGCGCTGATGTGCTCATGTGCAGTTCCTTCTCTCGGCTGGTGGGAAAGGGCCCGACCTCTCGGTCAGTGCCCCTCCGGGTGCGATCCGCCCTCGGGGTCCGTGGGGTCGGCGCCAGGAGCGGCGTCGAGCACGAGCTCGGCGGTGTGGACCTGGCCGTCGACCTGGAAGTCCAGGTACAGCAGGTAGCGGCCCGCGGTCGGGGCCTCGGCGGCGAAGGCGATGTCCGGCCCGGTCGTCTGCCCGGCCTCCGGGTCCGCGCCCTCGGCGTGGACGTGCAGGTAGGCGAGGTCGCCGTCTCGCAGGGCGACGAGGTGGCCGAACGCTCCCAGGTACGGCTCCAGGACCGTGACGGGCTCGCCGTCGCGGGTGACCGTGAAGGTGAGGTCGCTCGAGGTGCCTGCCACCAGCTCGCCGTCGACGGTCACGGTGTAGCCGCCGACCTGGGCGGTCCGGGTCGGCTGCTGCTCGACGGGCACGAGGTCCCCGGCCACCTGGACCGTGCGGGTCACCGTGCGGGCGGACTCGTCCGCGCCCGTCGGCGTGAAGTCGGCGAAGACGCGATAGCTGCCGGCCGCCGCCCACTCCCACGGCGTCGACCAGGTGCCCGATGCCTCGTCCAGGACGGGGTGGACGTGCCGGAACCGGCTGCCGTCCGACCGGACGACGATCAGGTGCAGGTCCTTCTCGTGCGCGGTCGTGTACTCCGTCACCGGGGTGCCTGCGTGGTCCTGGACCTGGAAGCTCAGCTCCCCGGGATCGCCGACCCCGGCGGGCGCGTCGACGGTCGACAGCGCGTATCCGTCGACGTCGAGCGCGAGTCCCTTCACCCCGCTCGCGGCACCGCCCGCCGCTCCGGTGCTCGCCGCACCGTGCTCTTCCCCGTGCTCGTTCATCTCGCTCCCTTCGGTCCAGCCGACGACGGCGCTCTCGGGCACGACGGCCCCGGCGACGCCGTACGCGCCCCCGAAGGCCACCACGAGCCCGAGGCCGTAGAGGGTCAGTCGTGCGCCCGTCCTCATGCGGACCGCACCGCCGAGTAGCCGGCCTCCTCGACGGCGGCCAGGACCTGCGCGTCGTCGACGGGGCCCGTCACCACGAGCCGTCCCGTCTGCGCGCTGACCTGGATGTCCTCGACCCCGGCGACCTGTCCGACCTCCTCGCGGATCGACAGCTCGCAGTGCCCGCACGTCATGCCCGTCACCTGGTACTCGTTCGTGGCCATGGCGGAGCCTTCCTCTCGTGAGATCCGATACCCCTACCGGGTATCTCTCTCTCGAACATATACCCCGAGGGGGTATCCCGCAAGCACGGGTCCCCGGTCGGGGCGAGGGGTCGGGCGAAGCGCGCGGAGTGTCGGCCAGGCGTGACGGCGAATACCCCTACGGGGTACTAGTCCGCAGCGCGCCCCAAGGCGCGCCAACGACTTCGGGGAGTGTTGACACCCATACCCCCCATGGGTATACCTTTGCCGACGCCGGGCCTGCCGGCCGTCCCTCAGGAGGAGATCTCATGTCTACCCATCCACCCCTGTCGCCGGCGAAGCGGTGGCTCGGCCTCGCGCTCATCGCCACGGCGCAGTTCGTCGTCATCATGGACACGTCGATCATCGGCGTCGCCCTGCCCGACATCCAGCGCGACCTCGGCTTCACGCCCGAGTCCCTGTCCTGGGTGTTCAACGCCTACGTGGTCGCCTTCGGCGGCCTGCTCCTGCTGGGAGGTCGCCTCGCCGACGTCTTCGGTGCACGCAAGATCTTCGTGCTCGGCTGGCTCGTGCTGATCGTCGGGTCGGTCCTCGCGGGAGCCGCGAGCACCATCGGGCTCGAGATCGCCGGCCGTGCGATCCAAGGGGCGGGATCGGCGATGATCGCGCCCGCCGCACTGACCCTGCTGATGATGCTCTTCGGCGGCACGCGCGACCTGCCGAAGGCCTTCGCCGTCTACGGCGCGGCCGCACCCGTCGGAGGCAGCGCGGGAGTCTTCCTCGGCGGAGTCCTCACCGAGTACGCGAGCTGGCCCTGGGTCTTCTACGTCACCGTCCCGATCGCGCTCCTCGTGCTCGCATTCACCTCGTCGACGCTCCCGCGCACCGAGAAGAAGGCGTCGGGGTCGATCGACGTCGCGGGTGCACTCACCGTGACGGCCGGGCTCGCGGCCGTCGTCTACGCGGTCGTCAACGCCCCGGAGGTCGGTTGGCTCACGCTGCCCACCCTCGGCGCCCTGGCCGCCGGCGTCGTCCTGCTCGCGATCTTCTTCGTCATCCAGGCACGCAGCCGCAACCCTCTGCTCCGCCTCGGTCTGCTGCGCGCGCCGCTGCTCGGCGCCGCGAACGGTGCCCAGCTCCTGCTCGGTGCCGCGTGGGTCTCGATGTGGTTCTTCCTGAACCTGTACCTGCAGCAGGTCCTCGGGGCGAGCGCCTTCGCCGCCGGCGCCGCGCTCCTGCCGATGACCGGGCTCGTCGTCCTCGTCATGCTCGCCCTGGCTCCCCGGCTCCAGGAGAGGTTCGGCGCGAAGTCCCTCATCGTGTCGGGCCTCCTGCTGCTCGCGGCCGGGCTCGTCTGGCTCTCGTTCGTCCGCCCTGACGGCAGCTACGCCGTCGACGTCCTGCCCGCCTCGCTCCTGGCCGCGCTCGGCATGTCCCTCGCGTTCGTCCCCTCGCTCGGCACGGCCATCAACGCCGCACCGGCGGCCGAGACGGGCGTGGCGTCGGGTCTCGTGAGCACGAGCTACCAGATCGGGTCCGCGCTCGGGCTCGCGGCGCTCACGGCCATCGTCTACGTCGTGTCCGGCACCGGTCCCTCGCGGGTCGAGCTCACGCAGGGCTACTCGGCCGCGTTCGTCGGGGCGGGGATCCTCGCCCTGGTCGGAGCGATCGTGACCGCCGTCGCGATGTCGAGGCCCCGGGTCCCCGCCGCCGCGACGGACGCGTCGATCGGCCGCTAGCCGCACGCACCCCGGTCCGACCAGTCCCCTCACCACCACCCGAAGGGAAACACCATGCCCACCCCCCGCCTGCTCATCGCCTACGACGGGTCGCCCAACGCGCACAGCGCGATGCAGACCGTCGCCGAGCTCTTCCCCGGCGCCACCGCGGTGCTGCTCTACGCCCGCCAGCCCATGGAGGGCTTCGCGGCCCATCTCGAGGGCCACCCGGCGCTCGAGCAGCTCCAAGGTCTCGACGCCGCAGCCCTCGACGTGTCGGAGCGGATCGCCTCCGACGGCGCACAGGTCGCCCGAGACCTCGGGCTGGTCGCCGAGCCCCACGTGTCCTCGACGATGGCCACGGCTGCCGAGGCCATCGTCGAGGCCGCCGAGGAGCTCGACGTCGACATGATCGTGCTCGGCTCCCGCGGCCGGCGCGGCCTCAGGGCGACCCTGCTCGGCAGCACCTCGGCCAGCGTCCTGCACCACGCCACCCGCCCGACGCTGGTCATCCCCTCGGACGCGGTAGCGCTGGCTCGCCGCAGCAGCCGGGTCCCGTCGGACGGCCGGGCCGCGTCGGACGCCGGCTGACAGCTCCTCGGCGACGGGGCCGGGTCCGCCGGGCAGGAG
>NZ_JACSQE010000008.1:0-9083 GCF_014836745.1 Oerskovia gallyi | reverse complement strand
CCCCCCCCCCCCCCCCCCCCCCCCCCCCCCCCGACTCCGCCCCCGTTCCTACGTCAAGGAGAACGCTGTGCCCCGACTTTCCCGCCTGACCCCGGGGACCGCCGTGGGCGCCTCGAAGGACCTGCTCGCCGAGCTCGTGGACCGCCACGGCAGCGTGGGCGACATGGTCTCGACGATGGCGCACTCCCCCGCCGTGCTCGGGGGATACCTGCAGCTCAGCCGCGCCATGAGGCGTGCCAAGCTCGACCGCAGGACCAGCGAGCTCGTCTCGATCGCCGTGCAGGCGCAGCAGGGCTGCGCCCTGTGCCTCGCGTCGCACGTCGGGGCTGCTCGTGCCCTCGGAGCCGGCGAGGACGAGATCGCGCTGGCCCACGACGGGTGGTCCGCCGACCCCGCACTGGCCGCGATCGTCGCCTTCGGTGTCCAGGTGTACCGCGAGCCGACGTCGATCACCGACGAGCAGGTCGACGGCCTCCGGCGCCACGGCTTCAGCGACCGCGAGATCGCCGACGTCGTCGGCGTCGTCGCGCTCAACGTCCTCACCGGGGCGTTCAACCTCGTCGCCGGGCTCACGCCCGGAGCACCGTCCGCCAGGCGCAGGGCCTGACCCTCTCGGGGACGTCCCGGGCCGCACCCGTGCAGGGTGCGCACCCCGGTCTCACGACCGGTCGAGCAGCCCGGTCACCGCCGTCCCGGGACGTCCCCGGACCAGCCCGCCGCCTGCCGGGTCCGGCCCGCGACGAACGCGACCGTGAGCCCGACGACGAGCGCGGTCGTGTGCCCGACCGCGGTGAAGTTCCGTGCGACGAAGCCCGGCCCCACCCAGTAGACGACGACGAACGCGACCCACCACCAGCGCCAGCGTCTGGGCACGACGACGGTCAGGAACCCCATGACGGTCGCCATGACGTAGCTGACCCCGACGTCGTCGACGGTCGCCACGCTCGGGTTCACGAAGCCGTGGAAGATCCCGGTCGTCAGGACCATGGCGGTGAACACGGTCGCGCCGACGTGCCCCATGAACCCGACCGCGAGCGACGCGAGACGCCCGACGAATCGCTGCGCGTAGGCCAGGACCACGAGGAGCTGGAGCACCAGGAGCACCTCGCTCGGCGAGGAGATGACGAACGCGCTCGCGAGCAGCACCGAGATCGGGCGGTCGCGCAGGTTCGCGAGGTTGGTGCTCGTGTCCTCGTAGACCTGGTCCCGCGTGCCCTCGGGCAGGAACCACAGGACGACGGCGACGAGCAGCACCACGGAGCAGTAGACGACCGCGAGGTCCGCCCGCCGGACCGTGCGCCACAGGTCGGTCCACGCGTGACGCAGGAGGTGAGCGGGGGTCGCGCCGCCCGCGGGGCCGTCCGTCATGCCGTCACGCTACGCCGGGACTCGCCCGCGAGCGCCCGGAAGCGCGCCCCGTCCGTGGGAGGATCCTGGCCGTCGCCCGGCCAGTAGGGTGTGCGGCGCGGCCCCCACCGACGATGTCTCCTTTCCTGAGGAAGTGACGCGATGTTCGACCCGCACAGCCCTGCCCCGTTCGTGCTCGGAGCACTGCCTTTCGGCTCCCTGGTGGACCGCGCGACCTCGTACGCGCTGCTGGACCGGTTCAGGGAGGCCGGCGGTCGGCACCTGGACACGGCGAACAACTACGTCCAGTGGGAGGAGGGGGCCACGGGCGACGAGAGCGAGTCGTTCCTGGCCGAGTGGTTCCGGGACCGGCCCGGGGCTCGCGACGAGATGGTGGTGGCGACCAAGATCGGTGCGCGCAGCGATCCTTCACGCCGCGGCGGGTTCCCCGCGGACATGGAGGGGCTGTCGCGCCCGGCGATCCGGACCGCGATCGAGGGCAGCCTGCGCAGGCTCGGCACGGAGCGGGTCGACCTCCTGTACGCGCACGTGATGGATCCCGTGACCCCTCTCGACGAGACGGTCGCCGCCCTGGCCGAGCTGGTGGACGAGGGTCGGGTCGGCGCACTGGGCTGCAGCAACCACGACCTGCAGACCCTGAGCGCGGCGCACCGGATCGCCGGCGACCTCGGGGTGCCGGGCTACTCGGCGGTGCAGCAGCGCTTCACCTACCTGCGGCCGGCTCCCGGCACCGACTTCGGGGTGCAGCAGGTCGCCGACCCCGAGCTGTTGGGCTATCTCGGAGACCGGCCGGGCTGCACCGCGCTGGGCTACTCGCCCCTGCTGTCCGGCGCCTACGCCCGCCGGGACCGGATGCCGGCCGCCTATCGGAGCGCCGACTCCGAGGCACGGCTGCGCGCGGTGGACCAGGTGGCGTCCGAGCACGGGGTGTCGGCGGTGCAGGTGGTGCTGGCGTGGATGCTCGAGCGGGAACAGCCGGTGGTCCCCGTGCTGGGCGTCAGCAGGATCGAGCAGCTCGACGAGTGCCTGGCTGCAGCGGCGCTCCGGCTGGACGCGGAGCAGCTGACCATGCTCGACCGCGCAGGCGTGGCCCTCGCGGACGCCTAGCTCTGCGTCCACCACCCCTTCTCGTCACCTCCGGTCGCGGTTCCTCGGCGCGTCCCGACGCCGGACTGGACTTCCTGTGGGTCTTGGCTATGGTGGCCGGTTCACCTGCAGGCTGGAAGGAGGTGAGCCACATGGCCAAGAACGACAAGAAGCAGCCGTCGCTTTCCCTGAAGGACAAGCGCGCACAGAAGCGCGAGAAGGCAGCCGAGACCACCGCGAAGGTCCGCAAGCGATAGACCGTGCGCAGCGGGCGGGTCGTCGTCACGTGCATGGGCGGCGACCCGCCTCCGCAGCACCTCCGCAGAATTCTCGTGAGCGGAACAGGTGCCCGGGCGTACCATCGACGGAGAGCTGAGCCGCGGGACGAGCCCCGGCCACCGATCTTGGAGCGCATCTCTCATGCAGCGAGGAAGCGGGGCGGCCGTCCTGGCCTGCTCGGGCGCGGGCCGGACTCCCGCCCAGCACGCCTGACGCCCTACGGCGCCACCCGCCGGCGAACCTTCGCGGTTCCCCGGGACGATCGGCGTACCTCGGCGGGCCCTCGCCGGTGAGTCCTCGAGACCGCCGGCGGACCCCGACCCTGCCGTCCACCGCTCCCGCCCGACCTGTCGGCCCGGGCACCGCGGGCGAGACGGCCCCTCCTGCACGAGAGCCGTAGAACCATGAACCCCCTGACCGAGAAGCAGATCCGCGCGTCCTTCGTGAACGCCTCACGCCGCGAGTCGTCCCAGCTCACCCTCCCGTCCGACCTCGCGGACCTCCGATGGGACCGTCTCGACTACCTGGGCTGGGTCGACCGCAAGGCGCCGCTGCGTGCCTACGTGGTCCTGCCCGTCGACGACACCCTGGTGGGCCTCGCGCTGCGCGCCCCCGAGGGCACGGCGTCGCGTCGCCGCGCGGTGTGCGCGTGGTGCGAGGACGTCATCGCGACCGACGACGTGTCCCTGTACGTCGTGCGCCGGGCCGGTGCGGCCGGGCGCAACGGCGACACGATCGGCACCCTGATCTGCACGACGTTCGAGTGCTCGAAGAACGTCCGCCGCAAGCCGACCGTCGTCGAGGCCGGCCAGGACCCCGCGGGCCTGGTCGAGCGCCGCATCGAGGGTCTGCGCGAGCGGTCCGCGAAGTTCGCGCGCGAGGTCCTGCGCGAGGTCTGATCCACCTCTCCCACGGATCGGGCGCGCTTGCGTAGCGGTGCCGGGCCGTCCGGCACCGCTACGCTCCAGGTCATGCTGAGCCTCGAGAACGCGACCTACCTCGTGCACGACCTGGACGACGCCATCGAGTTCTTCACCGATGCGCTCGGCTTCACGCTGCGTCAGGACGAGACGTTCGAGGGTGGGTGGCGGCGCGTCGTCGTGAGCCCCGGCGCGGGCGAGGCCCCGGGGCTCGTCCTGGCCCTCGCGACGTCCGACGACGCGCGCGCCCGCGTGGGCCGGCCGACGGGCGACGAGGTCGCCTTCTTCCTGCGGACCGACGACTTCGCGGCCCAGCACGCCCGCATGCTCGCGCACGGGGTGACGTTCCGGGAGGAGCCGCGCCACGAGCCGTACGGGACGGTCGCGGTCTTCGAGGACCTGTACGGCACGCCGTGGGACCTGATCCAGCCGCCGAGCGCCTGACCCCGGGCGCACCGACCCGCGGCGGAACCACGGTGCGCTGCGGAGGGGCGGGCGCGGCAGTAGCGTCGGACGCGTGACCACCCCGCCGCGCCTCCGCCCGTTCTCACAGGTCGACGTCTTCACGACGACCCCCTACCGGGGCAACCCGGTCGCGGTGGTGCGCGACGCCGTCGGGCTGGAGGACGCTCAGATGGCCGCCTTCGCCCGCTGGACCAACCTGTCCGAGACCACTTTCCTCCTCCCGCCCTCCCCCGAGGGCGCGGCCGCGGGGGCCGACTACCGCCTGCGCATCTTCACGCCCGCGGGCGAGCTGCCGTTCGCCGGGCACCCGACGCTCGGCTCGTGCCACGCGTGGCTCGCCGCGGGCGGCACGCCGCGCGAGCCGGGCGTCGTGGTCCAGGAGTGCGGGATCGGCCTGGTCCCGCTGCGCCGCTCCCCCTCGACGGACCTGACCGACCTGCCCGACGGCGGAGCCTCCCCGGGCGGTCGGCTCGCCTTCGCCGCTCCCGACCTCCTCACGGACGAGCCCGTCGACCTCTCGACCCTCACCGCGATCACGCGCGCGCTCGGGCTCGAGGCTCGCGACGTCGTCGACCACCGGTTCCTCGACAACGGACCGGGCTGGCGCGTGCTCCTGCTCGGCTCGGCCGAGAAGGTCCTGGCCCTCGACCCCGACTTCACGGGGCTGGGCGACCTGGCGATCGGCGTCGTCGGGCCGTACACCGCCCTCGGGGACGGACGCTACGACGGCCCGGACGGGGCCGCGGTCGAGGTGCGCGGGTACGCACTCGACATGGGCATCCCCGAGGACCCCGTGACGGGCAGCCTCAACGCGGTCGTCGCGCAGTGGCTCCAGCCCGACGGCCTGCTGCCCGCCGAGTACGTCGCGAGCCAGGGCACTGCGCTCGGGCGGGCCGGGCGCGTCCACGTGAGCCGCGAGGCGGGCTCCGGTGACGACGGCCAAGACGTCGACACCGTGTGGGTCGGCGGCGACGCCGTGACCTGCATCGACGGCACGGTGCTGCTCTGACCCGCGCGCAGGACGGGCCGGGCGAGGCACCGCTGCCGGACCGGCCCGTCCCGCCCACAGAAACACCGTGAGAACGCGGCCGCACGCGGCATAGAGTTCGCTGAATGTCAGGAAACCTTGCAGTCGATCGCGCCCGCTGGTCGTTGATGGCGCTCTTCGCGCTCTTCGGCATCGTCGGCACGAGCTGGATGACGCGGCTGCCCTCGATCCGCGAGGCGCTCGGGGTCTCCTCGGCACAGCTCGGCCTGATCCTCATCGTCGGCGCGGTCGGTGCGCTGTTCGCCGTCATGTCCACGGGTGCGGTCGTCGCCCGGTTCGGGAGCCGCCGGACCCTCGTCGCGGCCACCGTCGTCAACCTCGTCGCGCTGCTGCTCGTCGCGTGGGGCACGGCGACCGGGAGCGTCGGCGTCTTCGCGGTCGGCGCGTTCACCAACGGCATCAGCGGCGCCCTGATGAACGTGCCGATCAACCTCAACGGGGCCATGGTCGAGCAGCGCGTCGGCCGCGCGATCCTCCCCCACTTCCACGCGGCCTTCTCGATCGGCGCGGGCGCGGGCGCGCTCGTCGGGGCCGCGTTCTCCGCGGCGCAGATCCACATCGCGGTCCAGCTCGTGATCATCACGACCCTCGTCGCGATCGCCCGCGCCTTCCTCATCGGACCGGCGACCGTGTTCGCCCCCGAGCGCCAGGCCGCGACGCGCGCGGAGGACGACCGCTCGGCCGTCGCAGCGCCGTCGACCCGCAGGACGAGCGACGCGACGGACGATGTGGCCGCCGAGGTGGCCGACGCTCCGGCCGGATCCGCGGCGGAACCCGCCGCGGCGCACGGCGTCACGGACGAGGCGACCCCGCGCCCGACCAGGCGTCGTGGTGCCGGGCTGCGCAACGCCCTGTCCGCGTGGCGCGAGCCGCGCACCCTGCTCATCGGGCTCGTCCTGCTCGCCGCGTCCCTGTCCGAGGGGTCGGCCGGCAACTGGCTCTCGATCTCGATGGTCGACGGCTTCGCGGTGCGCGAGGCCGTCGGGGCCATGGCCTACGGCACGTTCGTCGCCGCCATGACGGTCTTCCGCTTCGCCGGGACGGGGCTCATCGACCGGTTCGGCCGCGTCACGATCCTACGGGCCTCCGGGATCTCCGCCCTCGTCGGGCTGCTCCTGTTCGGCCTCGCGCCCGGGCTGCCGCTCGCCTGGTTCGGCATCGTGCTGTGGGGCTGCGGGGCCGCGCTCGCCAACCCGATCGCGATCGCTGCCGCGTCGGACGACCCGCTGCGGGCCCCGGGGCGCGTCTCGGTCGTGACGTCGTTCATCTCGTTCGGCCAGCTCACGGCACCGCCGCTCCTGGGCCTGCTCGCGGACTCGATCGGCGGGCGGCACGCGCTGCTCACCATCACGGTCGCCACCGTCCTGAGCATCGTGCTCGCGGGCTGGGTCAAGCCGCTGCCGCAGCCGAGCAGGACGTTGGTGGCCGACCGGGTGTGACCTTGGTCCTCCGGTCCCGAGCCCGGGTCGACGAGGTGCCCGAAACCCCCGTTTCGCGCCGATCTCGGCCCGGCTTTGCTTGGTATCTTGGGGGAGCACCCGGGCGGCGTCCGGGGTCGAGGTGAAAGAGGTCCGCCAGCATGATCCGCATCGGCGTAGTCGACGACGAGTCCGCCAGCAGAGACGTCGTGCTCGGTCACCTCGACCGCTTCCAGGTCGAGAACCGGGTGACGTTCGACGTCCGCACCTTCACGGACGGGCGCGAGCTCGTCACGGGCTACCGACCCGACTTCGACATCCTCTTCCTCGACGTCCAGATGGACGACCTCGACGGCCTGGACACGGCCCGGCAGATCCGCACGCTCGACTCCCGGGTCGTCATCGTGTTCGTGACCAACATGGCGCAGTACGCGATCCACGGGTACGAGGTCGACGCGCTGAGCTACCTCCTCAAGCCCGTCCCCTGGTTCGCGTTCTCCCAGGAGCTGCGCCGGAGCATCGACCGCGTGCGACGCAGCGGGACGGACTCGCTCATGCTGACCGTGAACGGCGCCCTCGCCCGGGTGGACCTCCTCGACGTCGTCTACATCGAGAGCATCAAGCACCGGGTCGTCGTCCACGCGGTCGACCGGACCTACGCGTTCACGGGCACCCTCAAGGCCTTCGAGACCGACCTCGCCGACAAGGGCTTCTTCCGCAGCAACAGCTGCTACCTGGTGAACATGCGCCACGTCCTGGCGGTCGACCAGAGCACGTGCGTCATGCTCGGCGGCGACGAGCTCCAGATCAGCCGACCGCGCAAGCGCGCCTTCCTCGACGCGCTCGCCGACCACGTCGGTGGACGCGTCGCGTGATCCAGGACGTCCTGCCGGCCATCGCGGAGGTCCCCACCGACATCCCCCGCGGATTCACGGCCTTCGCGGAATGGTCCGCGTGCCTCGTGTACATCCTGCTGCTGCGCAAGAGGTTCACGCCGCCCGTCCTCGCCCTCCTGCTCGGGCTGGGGCTCGGTCTCCTGTGGGCCGTCCAGTCCTTCGCGGGCGAGCTGCCGATCCCGCTGTGGACGTTCGGCATGGCCATGGCGGTCGCCGCGATGTACAGCGTGGTCATGCTCTGCGCCGACGTGTCGACGAGAGAGGCCGGGTACTTCACGGCGCGCGCCTTCGTGCTCGCCGAGCTCGTCGCATCGCTCCACTGGCAGCTCTACAGCTATGCCGTCGACCAGGGGTTCACGGGCGTGGCGGTCCGGGCGGGGCTGCTGGTCGTGGTGTACGGCGCGGCCTTCACCGCGGCCTACTTCATCGAGAGACGACACTTCCCGCCGGACCAGCAGCTCGAGGTCGACCGGCGCGGCCTGCTCAGCGCGGCCTCGATCGCCGCCGTCACGTTCCTCATGAGCAACGTGAGCTTCGTGAGCTCCAACACGCCGTTCAGCGCGCAGTTCGGTCCCGAGATCTTCTACATCCGCACGCTCGTGGACCTCGCCGGGTACGTCGCTCTCTACGCCCAGCAGGGACAGCGCCTCGAGCTCCAGCGCGCGGTCGAGGTCGAGGCCATGAACCGGATGCTGCGCTCGCAGCACGAGCAGTACCTGCAGTCCAAGCGGAACATCGACATCGTCCACCGCAAGTATCACGACCTCAAGCACTTCGTCACCGCGATCAGGACGGAGAACGACCCCGCCGCCAAGGCGTCCTACCTCGATCAGCTCGAGGAGAGCATCCAGGGCTACGGCGTCCAGGTCGAGACGGGCAACCCCGTGCTCGACACCATCCTGACGTCGAAGACGTCCCAGTGCGCCGAGCTCGGGATCACGCTGACGTGCGTGGTCGACGGCGCAGCCCTGTCGTTCATGGACGCCATGGGGCTGAGCGCGCTCTTCGGCAACGCGCTCGACAACGCGATCGAGAGCACCGCGGCCCTGCCGGACCCCGAGAACCGGCTCGTGCGCGTCGCGGTCTACACGCAGAGCTCGCTCGTCATGGTCCGCTTCGAGAACTACCACGTGGGCGACCTCGACTTCGACGACGGCATCCCCCGGACCACCAAGCGCGACACGCTCAACCACGGGTACGGCCTGCGCAACATGCGCCAGGTCGTCGAGGGGTACGGCGGGTCACTCACGGTGCGCACCGAGTCCGACTGGTTCGTCGTGCGGGCCCTCATCCCTGTCCCCGAGGGGCGCAGGTCGCGGCCCCAGAGCCGACGGCTGGAGGTCCTGGGCCCGCCGGACGCGTCGGGGCACTGAGGCCACGCCGGGCACCACCGGGCACCACCGGACACCGCCGGACACCGCCGGGGTAGAACGTGCTGCGCGAGGTAGGACGCGGTGCGTACTACCTCGGCACACCACGTTCTACCTCGTGCCCACCAGGCTCAGTTGAAGCCGATGACGCGTTGGGCGGCTTTGTAGGCCAGGACGGACAGGTGGCGTCCGGGTCTGCCGGGCAGGTTGGAGATCTGGTGCAGGGTGGTGCG
>NZ_JACSQE010000007.1:220700-264019 GCF_014836745.1 Oerskovia gallyi | reverse complement strand
CAAGCACACTGTTGAGTTCTCAAGCAACCGACACGCACCGACTCCAACCCACCAGGGGCCTTCACTCGGGGCAACTTCTCTACCTTACCAGGTCTGGATCACCGTGTCTACCGCCGAAGCGGAGACGGTGGCTTCCCCGGTCCCCTCACGAGTCGACAGATCCAGGACCTGAAGTTCGTGTGGGTGGCCTGCCCGTGGGACCAGCCACTTCGCGGCGGCTCCGAGGAGCTTCGCAGTGGTGTCTGTTCCTCCCTGTCGGGCTGACATCCAGAAGATTACGTCGAGGTGACGGGCGAGGTCAAACCCGGGCGCGGTGACCCCGGTCACCGCGCCGCCAGCCGGTACGGTCGACGGCGCCGTGGGCCCCTTGCAACGACGGCGGGGCCAGGGGGACGAACCCCTTGGCCCCGCCGTCGTGCACGCGGGTCCGTCACGCGACCTCGGCCACCGCGAGCGTCCGCTTGCCCCGGCGCAGGACGGCGAAGCGCCCGTGCAGGAGGTCGTCCGCCCCGAGGGCAGCATCCTCGGACGTCACCTTCACGTTGTTGACGTAGGCGCCGCCCTCGGCGATCGCGCGCCGCGCCGCGCCCTTCGAACCCACGAGCCCCGACCCCACGAGAAGGTCGACGACGAGGTCGCCGGGCGCCGCCGTCGTGCGCGGGAGCTCCGCCACGGCCGCGGCGAGCGTGCCGGCGTCCAGGGCACCCAGGTCCCCCCGGCCGAAGAGCGCCTGGCTCGCGGCGATGACCGCCTCGGTCGCGGCGGCGCCGTGGACCAGCGTGGTGACGTCGGCTGCGAGCGCCTTCTGCGCCTCGCGCGCCGCGGGACGCTCGGCGACCGCACGCTCGAGCTCAGCGATCTCCTCCGCGGTGCGGAACGTGAAGATCTTGAGCCAGCCCACCACGTCGGCGTCGTCCGCGTTGACCCAGTACTGGTAGAACGCGTACGGGCTCATCATGTCGGGGTCGAGCCACACGGCCCCGCCCTCGGTCTTGCCGAACTTGGTCCCGTCGGCCTTGGTGATGAGTGGCGTCGTCAGGACGTGCACCGACGCCCCCTCGGCCTTGCGGATCAGCTCGACGCCGGAGAGCAGGTTGCCCCACTGGTCGTTGCCGCCCGTCTGGAGCGTGACGCCCTCACGCCGGAAGAGCTCGAGGTAGTCGTTGCCCTGCAGGATCTGGTAGCTGAACTCGGTGAAGCTGATCCCCTCGTCCGACCTCAGGCGACGCGCCACGGTGTCCTTGGCCAGCATGGTGCCCAGACGGTAGTGCTTGCCGATCTCCCGCAGGAAGTCGATCGCCGTGAGGTTCGCCGTCCAGTCGAGGTTGTTCGCGATGCGCGCCGGGTTGTCGCCCTCGAAGTCGAGGAAGCGCGAGACCTGCGCCTTGAGGCGCTCGGTCCACTCGGCGACCGTGTCCTTGGTGTTGAGGATCCGCTCCCCCGACTGACGCGGGTCGCCGATCATGCCCGTTGCTCCGCCGACGAGCGCGATGGCACGGTGCCCGGCGAGCTGCAGGTGGCGCAGCAGGATGAGCTGCACCAGGTGGCCGTGGTGCAGGCTCGGCGCGGTCGGGTCGAAGCCGCAGTAATACGTGACGGGTCCCTCGGCCAGCGCAGCACGCAGCGCGGCCTCGTCGGTGGACTGCGCCACCAGGCCTCGCCATTGCAACTCGTCGAGAACGTCGTTCACTGCATCTCCTTCGTCGTGCCCGCGCGCGGTGCGGCGCAGGGCGTGGGACGGGCGCGCCATCGTTCCGCGCGCCCGAGGTCCTAGTCTGCCGTGTCCCGCCCTCCAGCACCGACTCCGCCGGGGACCGGGCTCGTCAGCGGCTGCGGCGCGTCGCGGGCCGGTAGGCCGAGACGGTCGGGTCGCCCGTCAGCCACAGGCGCCACGGGTAGACGCTCGCGTCTCCGCCGTCGCCGCTCACGCCGACGCGAGGTCCGGTCGCGATCGCGGGCCGCAGGGTCCGCACGTCCCGGTGCACGACGACGTCGCCCGCCTCGTCCGTCACGTCCAGCCCGTAGTGGGCCAGGTCCAGGCCGAGCGCCACCGCGAGACGTGCCGGTCCGCGCGCGATCTGGCGGTCCGAGTCGCAGACGCCGGCAGCGAGCCGGCGCGCCCGTGCCAGCGCGACGCCGTCGGTCACCTCGCCCGCCCGCAGGAGGACCGCCGACGCGGAGCCCACCGGGCCGCAGACCACGTTGACGCAGTGGTGCAGGCCCAGGTGACGGTAGACGTACAGGTGACCCGGCTCGCCGTACATGGCCCGGTTGCGCTCGGTCCGACCGCGGAAGGCGTGCGACCCCGGGTCCTGCTCGCCGTCGTAGGCCTCGACCTCCGTGAGGCGGACGGTGACGCTGCCCTCCGGGGTGCGGTGGGTGATGGAGGCCCCCAGGAGGTCGCGTGCGACCTCGAGGCTCGGGCGGGAGAACCATCCGCGCGCGGGAACGTCCGGCGCGGGGGCGTCGAGGTCCGTGGTGGAACGGGACTCGGTCACATAGGCCTCCTGGCTGGGCGGGCGTCTCCCCCGCAATCTACGCCGAGCACGTCTCGACGTCTCACCTGCGATCGTGGACGGTCAGGCTTCGCCCGCGCGCTCGTGCGCACGAGGGCGCGCCGTGACCGGCTCGCCGAACCCGTCGAGCACGACGTCGGCCCGCTCGGCCGTCCCCTCGGTCGCGTAGACCGCTCGCTCCGAGGCCATCCACTCGAGCCAGTGCACACGGGCCTCCTGACCGTCGCGCGCGAGGCCGCGCGCCAGGCGGAGCTCGTCGTCGGCCTCGACCCAGACGAGCAGCGTCGTCATCTCGGCGATCCGCCGGGCACCCGCGCCGCAGCCCTCGACCACGAGGAACGGGGCGAGCGGGACGTCGTGCCACTCGGCGAAGTCCTCGAGCGTCCAGTCGTAGCGTTGATAGCGCCCGGGCCGACCGGCGGCGAGCGGGTCGAGGACCTGCTCCACGAGCCGCCCCGCGCCCGCCGTCATCCCCGTCCAGCCCTCGTACAGGTCGTCCATGTGGATCACCTGGGCAGGCAGCGCCACGCCGAGCTGCGCGGCCAGCGTCGTCTTCCCGGACCCTGCCGGCCCGTCGACGACGACCAGGCGGCACGCGCCCCCGCGAGGGACGCCCGGACCAGCCGGACGTCCCTGACCGAGGCGCGCTGCGCCGTCGTGCACGCGGGCCACGAGGTCATCGAGGACCGCAGCGCTCACGCTCATGGTGACCTCAGCCCTGCACCCAGAAGCGGTACTCGGCCGAACGCACCTTGGCCTCCTCGAGCTGCTCCGCGACACGCGCAGGAGCCGTACCGCCCACCGCGTCGCGCGAGGCGAGCGAACCCTCGACCGTGAGCACGTCCCGCACTCCCGGGGTGAGGTGCTCGGAGATCTCCGCGAGGTCCTCGTCCGTCAGGTCCCACAGCTCGATGCCACGCTCCTCGCACACGCGCACGCACGCTCCCGCGACCTCGTGGGCCACCCGGAACGGCACGCCCTGACGGACGAGCCACTCCGCGATGTCGGTCGCGAGAGAGAAGCCCTGCGGGGCGAGCGAGGCCATGCGCTCGGTGTCGAACGTCAGGGTGCGGACCATGCCCGCGTACGCCGGGAGCAGGACCTTGAGGGTGTCGACCTGGTCGAACACCGGCTCCTTGTCCTCCTGCAGGTCGCGGTTGTACGCGAGCGGCAGGCCCTTGAGCGTGGCCAGCAGACCCGTCAGGTCGCCGATGAGACGCCCGGCCTTGCCGCGCGCGAGCTCCGCGATGTCCGGGTTCTTCTTCTGCGGCATGATGCTGGAGCCCGTGGAGTAGGCGTCGTCCAGGCGGACGAAGCCGAACTCCTTGGTGTTCCAGATGATGATCTCCTCCGCGAAGCGCGAGAGGTCGACACCCAGCATGGCCGAGACGAACGCGAACTCCGCCACGACGTCCCGCGAGGCCGTGCCGTCGATCGAGTTCTCGACCGGGCCGTCGAAACCCAGGTCCGCCGCGACCGCAGCGGGGTCCAGGCCCAGCGACGAGCCGGCGAGCGCGCCCGAGCCGTAGGGTGAGCGCCCCGCCCGCACGTCCCAGTCGATGAAGCGGTCGACGTCGCGCAGCAGCGGCCACGCGTGCGCCAGCAGGTGGTGCGCGAGCAGCACCGGCTGCGCGTGCTGCAGGTGCGTGCGGCCCGGCATCGGGGCGCCGGGGTGCGCCTCGGCCTGCTCGATCAGGGCGTCGACGACGTCGAGCACCAGGAGCCCGATCGCGCGGGCCTCCTCGCGCAGGTACGACCGCACGAGCGTCGCGATCTGGTCGTTGCGCGAACGCCCCGCGCGCAGCTTGCCGCCGAGCTCCGGACCCGCGCGCTCGATGAGCCCGCGCTCGAGGGCCGTGTGCACGTCCTCGTCGGCCAGGACAGGGAGGAACGCCCCCGACCCGACGTCGGCCGAGAGCACGTCCAGCGCCTCGAGCATCGCGGTCAGCTCGTCGTCGTCGAGCAGCCCCGCGGCCGCGAGCACCTTGGCGTGGGCCCGGGATCCCGCGATGTCGTGCTGCGCGAGGCGCCAGTCGAAGTGCGTCGACTGCGAGAGAGCGGCCAGGGCCTGCGCGGGACCGCCGGCGAACCGGCCACCCCACAGGCTCACGGGAGCCTCCGACGCGCGCTCCACCTCGGCCGCGTCGCCCGCAGCGGCGCCGGACGTGATCTCGTCACTCATGGTTCACAGGCTCCCGGTGCCGAAGTCCACGCCGTTGCCGAACTTCTCGTCACGGGCCGCGGAGAGCTTGGCAGTGAGGCCGAAGATCTCGATGAAGCCCTTGGCCTGCGACTGGTCGAACGAGTCGCCCTCGTCGTAGGTCGCGAGGTTGAAGTCGTACAGGCTCGACTCGCTGCGGCGGCCCGTGACGGTCGCGCGTCCGCCGTGCAGGACGAGGCGGATGTCGCCCGAGACGTAGCGCTGGGTGTCGTCGATGAAGACGTCGAGCGACTTCTTGAGCGGGCTGAACCACATGCCGTCGTAGACCAGCTCGGTCCAGCGCTGCTCGACGCCACGCTTGAAGCGGGCCTGCTCGCGCTCGAGGGTCACGTTCTCGAGCTCCTGGTGCGCCGCGATGAGAGCGATCGCGCCCGGGGCCTCGTAGATCTCGCGGGACTTGATGCCGACCAGGCGGTCCTCGACGATGTCGATGCGGCCCACGCCCTGGGCGCCGGCGCGACGGTTCATCTCCTGGATGGCCTGCAGCGGGGTCACGGGGACGCCGTCGAGCGCGACCGGCACGCCCTGCTCGAACGTGATGACGACCTCGTCCGCGACCGGCGGGAACGTCGGGTCGTCGGTGTAGTTGTAGACGTCCTTCGTCGGGGCGTTCCAGATGTCCTCGAGGAAGCCCGTCTCGACGGCGCGTCCCCACACGTTCTGGTCGACCGAGAACGGGTTGTGCTTCGTCGTGGCGATCGGCAGCGAGTGCTTCTCGGCGTACGCGATGGCCTTCTCGCGCGTCAGCGCGAGGTCGCGGACCGGCGCGATCGTCTTGAGCTCGGGCGCGAGCGACGTCGTCGCGACCTCGAAGCGGACCTGGTCGTTGCCCTTGCCCGTGCAGCCGTGCGCGACGGTCGTCGCGCCGAACTGGCGAGCCGCGCGCACCAGGTGCTTGACGATCACGGGGCGCGAGATCGCGGAGACCAGCGGGTAGCGGTCGAGGTACAGGCCGTTCGCGCGCAGCGCGGGCATGCAGTACTCCTCGGCGAACTCGTCGCGGGCGTCCGCGACGTAGGCCTCGACGGCACCGCAGTCGAGGGCGCGCTGGCGGATGACCTCGAGGTCCTCGCCGCCCTGGCCGACGTCGACGGCCACGGCGACGACCTCGGCCCCGGTGGCCTCGCCGATCCAGCCGATGGCAACGGAGGTGTCCAGGCCGCCCGAGTAGGCGAGCACGACGCGTTCAGTCATGACTTGTTCTCTTCCTTGCGTGGGGTGATGGGTCCAAGTGTGGCAGCCGCCGAGGCTCGGCGGTCGCCGTGGTCGCTGCGCGGCCCGTGCGGGCCGTCGCTAGCCAGGAGGTGCTGAGATCGTGGGGGTGGCGGGGGTCACGGGGTTGGTCAGGGCCAGGAACCGCGCGGCCAGGTCCTCGCCGCCGTCGACGTCGCGCGAGATCACCAGGACGGTGTCGTCGCCCGCGATCGTGCCCAGGACGCCGACGAACACCGAGTGGTCGATCGCCGACGCCAGGTACTGCGCGGCGCCGGGCGGCGTGCGCAGCACGACGAGGTTGCCCGACGCCTCGGCCGAGACCAGCAGCTCGGCGCACAGCCGCGCGAGCCTGGCCGCGACGTACTCGGCGTCGTTCGCGACCTGGACCGAGCGGTCGCCGCCCTCGCCGGGCACCGCGTAGACCAGCGCGCCCGACGCGCTGCGGACCTTCTCGGCCCGCAGCTCGATGAGGTCGCGCGAGAGCGTCGCCTGCGTGACGCTCACGCCGTCCTCGGCGAGCGCCTTGGCGAGCTCGGCCTGGGAGTGGATCTCGTGCCGGGCGACGAGCTGCGCGATGCGCGCGTGGCGTGCCGCCTTGGTGGTGGGCACGCTCCCCGGGCCGAGGGCGGTCGTCACGAGCGTTCCAGCAACCAGGTCAGCAGCGCCTTCTGGGCGTGCAGGCGGTTCTCGGCCTCGTCCCAGACGGCCGACTGCGGGCCGTCGATGACCTCGGCCGTGATCTCCTTGCCGCGGTAGGCCGGCAGGCAGTGCAGCACGAGCGCGTCGTCGGCAGCGACCGCCATGAGCTCGGCGTTCACCTGGTACGGGACGAACGGCAGCTCGCGCTCGGCCGCGCTCGCCTCGTCGCCCATCGAGACCCAGGTGTCGGTCGCGACGACGTCCGCGCCACGCGTGGCCTCGGCCGCGTCCGTGGTCACGAGCACCGAACCGCCCGTGTCCCGGGCGATGCGCTCGGCGTCGGCGACGACCGCCGGGTCCGGCAGGAAGCCGGCCGGGGCCCCGATGCGCACGTGCATGCCCGCGGTCACGCCGCCCAGGAGGTAGGAGTGCGCCATGTTGTTGGCACCGTCGCCCAGGTAGACGAGCGACGTGCCGGCGAGCGAGTCGACGCCGCCGCGCAGCTGGGCGACCGTCAGCAGGTCCGCGAGGATCTGGCAGGGGTGGAACTCGTCGGTCAGGGCGTTGACGACCGGGACGGTCGCGGCCCGCGCCATCTCCTCGACGCGCTCCTGGCCGAACGTCCGCCACACGATCGCCGACGTCTGACGGTCCAGGACGCGGGCCGTGTCCGCGATGGGCTCGCCGCGCCCGAGCTGGCTCGACGCCGCGTCGATCACGAGCGGGTAGCCACCGAGCTCGGCGATGCCCACCGAGAACGACACGCGTGTGCGGGTCGACGGCTTGTCGAAGATCACCGCGACGGCCTGCGGCCCGCGCAGCGGCGTGCGGATGAAGCGGTCCTCGCGGAAGCCGAGGCCCAGCTCGAGCACCTCGCGCTGCTCGGCGGGGGTCAGGTCGTCGTCGCGCAGGAAGTGCCGGACGGAAGCGGTCGAGGTCACGGTCAGCCCTTCTGTGGGGTGGCTGGGGTGATGGACGGGGTGGTGGGGGCGGCCGTACCGGACGCGGAGGCGGCCACGAGGTCCGCGGGCAGGCTCGCGAAGAAGGCGACGACCTCGCTCGCCTGGTCGCGCGTCAGGATCAGCGGCGGGGCGAGGCGGATCGCGTCGGGCTGCACCGCGTTGACGATGAACCCGGCGTCGAGCGCCCTGCGCGCGACCTCCGCGGAGACCGGTGCCGAGAGCTGGACCGCGATCAGCAGGCCCAGGCCACGGGTTCCCGCGACCACGGGGTTGCCGCACGCGGCGATCCCGTCGCGCAGCGCCTCGCCGACCGCGCGCACGTTGGCCAGCAGGCCGTCGCGCTCGATCACGCCGAGCGTCGCGAGCGCGGCGGCCGCCGCGACCGGGTTGCCCCCGAACGTCGTGCCGTGCTGACCGCGGCCCAGGAGGGTCGCGGCGCGCTCACCGAACGCCACGACGGCGCCCACGGGAAAGCCGCCGCCGAGCCCCTTGGCGAGCGTGACGACGTCGGGCGTGATGCCCCCGCCGATCTCCTGCTGCTGGAACGCGAACCACGACCCCGTGCGTCCCACGCCCGTCTGGACCTCGTCGAGGACCAGCAGGGCGCCCGACGCCGCGGTCAGCTCGCGCGCGGCCACCAGGTAGCCGGGCGGCAGCGGGCGCACGCCCGCCTCGCCCTGGACCGGCTCGACGACCAGTGCCGCGACCTCGCCGCGCGCGGCGACGGCGTCGGGCGAGAAGGCCTCCTCGAGCGCGGCCACGTCACCGAACGGGACGAACTCGACACCGCCCGGCAGGGGCTCGAAGGGCTCGCGGTACGCGGCCTTCGACGTGAGCGCGAGCGCGCCCATGCTGCGGCCGTGGAATCCTCCCTCGAGCGCGAGGACACGGGTGCGCGTCCCGGGACCACCGACGCCGTCACGGTTGCGCCGGGCCATCTTGAACGCGGCCTCGTTGGCCTCGGTGCCCGAGTTGGTGAAGAAGACGCGCGACCCCTCGGGGGCCTGCGCGAGGTTCAGGAGCCGCTCGGCGAGCGCGATCTGCGTGGGCGAGCCGAAGAAGTTCGACACGTGCCCGAGCGTCCCGAGCTGCGCGCTGACCGCGGCCGTGAGCGTGGGGTGCGCGTGGCCCAGCGCGTTGACCGCGATGCCCGCGAGCAGGTCGAGGTAGCGCTTGCCGTCCGCGTCCCACACGTACGCGCCCTCGCCGCGGACCAGGACCTTCTGCGGTGCGCCGAACGTGTCCATGACCGCGTGCGTGTAGCGCTCGGTCCACTGCGCGACGCTGCCCGGGCCGGCCAGGGTCGTGTCCGCGGCCCCCTCGACGCTCCGGGCCGCGTCGGTGGCCTGCGTCTCGGTGGTCGCCGGGGCGACCTCGGCGGGGTGCGTCGACGAGACCTCGCCGGTCGTGCCGTTCATGACTGCTCCTGCGGGACGGGAAGGGCGGCGGGGGTGGAGGCGAGCGCGTCCGGGACGACCATGGTCCCGTTGCCACGCGTCGTGAAGACCTCCAGGAGGACCGAGTGCGCGACCCGGCCGTCGATCACGGTCGCTCGCGGGACGCCCCCGGACACGGCCCGCAGGCACGCCTCCATCTTGGGAACCATGCCGGCCTCGAGCGAGGGCAGCAGGTCGGCGAGCTCGGAGCGCGTGATCTCGGCGACGAGCGAGCTCTTGTCCGGCCACGACGTGTACAGGCCCTCGACGTCGGTCAGGACGATGAGCTTCTTGGCACCGAGCGCGACGGCGAGCGCGGCCGCGGCCGTGTCGGCGTTGACGTTGAGGACCTGGGTCGGGTCGTCGATGTCGGGTGCGATGGTCGAGACGACGGGGATGCGCCCGGCGTCGAGCAGGTCCTGGACCGCGGAGGGGTGCACCTCGACGACGTCTCCCACGAGCCCGACGTCCACGGGCTCTCCGTCGACCACGGCGTGGCGCCGCTGCGCCTGGAGCAGGCCGCCGTCCTCGCCCGACAGCCCGACCGCGTACGGGCCGTGCGCGTTGATGAGCCCGACGAGCTCGCGCGAGACCTGGCCCGTGAGGACCATGCGCACGACGTCCATCGCCTCGGGCGTGGTCACGCGCAGGCCGCCGCGGAACTCGCTCTCGATGCCGAGGCGCGCGAGCATCGCGGAGATCTGGGGGCCGCCGCCGTGCACCACGACGGGGTGCAGGCCGACCTGGCGCAGGAACACCATGTCGCGCGCGAACGCCGCCTTGAGCTCGTCGTCGATCATGGCGTTGCCGCCGTACTTGACGACCACGAGCGCGTCGCGGAACTCCTGCAGCCAGGGCATGGCCTCGAGCAGGACCTCGGCCTTCTGGCCGGGGGTCAGGTCCGTCCGCGTGTCGAACGCCGCCGACTGGGCGGCGACCTCTGACGTCTGGGCGCTCACGACGAGTACGCGCTGTTCTCGTGGACGTAGTCGTGCGTGAGGTCGTTGGTCCAGACCGTGACCTGGGCGTCGCCCGCGTGCAGGTCGACCTCGACGTGCACCTCGCGGGCCGAGGCGAGGTCGACGAGCTCGCGGGGCTCGCCCACTCCCCCGGCGCGGCAGACCTGGACGCCGTTGATCGACACGTCGAGCGCGAGCGCGTCGAAGGGTGCGACGTCCTCGGGGACGGTCCCGACGGCCGAGAGCACCCGGCCCCAGTTGGGGTCGTTGCCGAACACCGCGGCCTTGAAGAGGTTGGACCGGGTCACGGCGCGGGCGACCGCGAGCGCCGCGGTCTCGTCGCTCGCGTTCGTGACGGTCACCGCGATGTCGTGGCTGGCGCCCTCGGCGTCCGCGACCAGGGCCCGCGCGAGGTCCGCGCACGCCTCGGTCACGGCCGCCGTGAGCTCCTCGAGGGTCACCGGCACCTGGGACGCACCGGAGGCCAGGAGGATCACCGTGTCGTTCGTCGACATGCAGCCGTCGGAGTCGACCCGGTCGAACGTGGTGGCGGTCGCGGCCCGCAGCGCGGCGTCCGCGGTCGCGGCGTCGACGACGGCGTCCGTGGTCAGGACGCAGAGCATGGTCGCGAGGCCCGGTGCGAGCATCCCGGCTCCCTTGGCCATGCCGCCCACGGACCAGCTCGTGGCGCCGTCGACGCTGTGCTCGTCGGCCACGTCGCGCGTGACGAGGACGGTCTTGGGCACGGTGTCCGTGGTCATGATCGCGAGGGCCGCGTCGGGGCCGCCCTCGGCGTCGGCCGCGCCGACCGCAGCGTCACAGCCCGGGAGCAGCTTCTCCATGGGCAGGCGCTCGCCGATGAGGCCCGTCGAGCAGACCAGGACGTCGCCCGCCGAGACCTCGAGGAGGTCCGCGACGTACTCGGCCGTGCGGTGGGTGTCGGCGAAGCCCTCGGGGCCCGTGCACGCGTTCGCGCCACCCGAGTTGAGGACGACGGCGCGCGCGATGCCGTCGGCGACGGCCTGGCGCGACCACGCGACGGGGGCCGCGAACACGCGGTTCGACGTGAAGACGGCCGCGGCGACGTCGAGCGGGCCCTCGTTGACGACGAGCGCGACGTCCTTCTTCCCGGTGGACTTGAGCCCGGCGGCGACTCCTGCGGCCCGGAAGCCGAGCGGTCCGGTGACGGTCACGGTGCGACCCCTTCGGTGGTCAGGCCCAGGGTCTGCGGCAGTCCCAGGGCGATGTTCATGGACTGCACGGCGCCGCCGGCGGTCCCCTTGACGAGGTTGTCGATCGCGGTCACGGTCACGACGCGGCCCGCGGCGCGGTCGATCGCGACCTGGACCAGGGCCGTGTTGGCGCCCAGAGTCATGGCCGTGGTAGGCCACTGCCCCTCGGGCAGGAGCTCGACGAAGGGCTCGCCGACGTACGCCTGCTCGTAGGCCTGACGCAGGTCGGCGACGCTCAGGTCCTCGTGGCCCGGGGCCAGGCGGGCCGTCGCGGTCGCAAGGATGCCGCGCGCCATGGGCACGAGCGTGGGCGTGAAGGAGATCGTGACCTCGTCGGCGCCGGCCGAGCGCAGGTTCTGCGCGATCTCCGGGATGTGGCGGTGAGAGCCGCCCACGGCGTAGGGCTGCGCGGAACCGAGCGCCTCGGAGGCGAGCAGGTGCGTCTTGAGCGACTTGCCCGCGCCCGAGTACCCGTTCGCGAGGACCGCGACGACGTCCACCGGGCTGAGCAGGCCTGCGGCGATGCCGGGCTGCAGGCCCAGGGTCACGGCCGTGACGTTGCACCCGGGGACCGCGATGCGCCGTGCGCCCGCGAGGACCTCGCGCTGCTTGGTGTACTCGACGCCCGCGCCGGTCTGCTCGGTGATCAGGAGCTCGGGCAGGCCGTAGGGCCAGGTGCCGGCGTGCTCGGAGCCGTAGAACGCGGTCCAGTCCGCGGCGGACGCGAGCCGGTGGTCCGCGCCGAGGTCGAGGACCAGGACGTCGTCGGGCAGCTGCGCGGCGATCTCACCGGACGCACCGTGGGGCAGCGCGAGCACGACGACGTCGTGGCCCACCAGGTGCTCGACGGTCGTGGGCAGCAGCACGCGGTCCGCGAGCGAGCGCAGGTGCGGCTGGTGCAGCCCGAGGAGCGATCCTGCGTTGGAGTGCGCCGTGAGCGCGCCGATCTCGACCTCGGGGTGCCCGGCGAGCAGCCGGAGCATCTCCCCGCCCGCGTAGCCGGACGCACCGGCGACTGCCACTGTGATCGTCATATGCAGAACTATACATAGTTATGCAGTCGATGTGGAACCTCTTCGTCCCGGTGCGTCCCGGTGCGGTCCTATGCGCCCCAGACGCCCAGCTCGTTGCCGCTCGGGTCCAGGAAGTGGAAGCGCCGGCCGCCCGGGAAGTCGTACGGCCCCTCGACGATCTCCCCGCCCGCGTCCTGGACCAGCAGCAGGGACTCGTCGAGGTCGTCCGAGAAGAGGAGGACGAGCGGGCCGCCGCGCGTCACCGAGTCCGCGAGCGCCAGCCCACCGGCCTCCGCCTCGCCCTCCTCCGCGGAGGTCCGGAAGCCCGCGTACCCCGGCCCGTAGGGGACGAACTCCCACCCGAAAGCCTCCGCGTAGAACGACTGTGCGGCCGCCATGTCCGTGACGGAGAGCTCGAGGTAGTCGATCGAGTGGTGGATGCCGTGCGCGTGGGTAGCCATGCCCGGCAGCGTGCCACGCGGCACCGACAGGAGGCACCGACACGAGGCCGGCGGCCGCACCGACGCCGGTCAGGCCTGCTGGTCCGACGGCCCGTCGGAGCGGACCGGGCGACGGCAGTCGTCGACGACGGGCGAGAGGCTGTGGGTCCTGGACGACGTGCCGGTGTCCGAGACGGTCCTCGCGTTCGGCGGGGCGCTGCTGCGAGTCGGCGAGACGTCGCTCTCACGCTGGGGGTGACGGGACGGCGGTGTGGCCTTGTCGCCCCACCGCCACGGGTCTCGCTCGTCGGTCAGGCACCGTCCGCCGCAGCGAGCGCCGGGTCGTGGCGCGCCGCGGCCGTCGCGCGGGGCCGGCTCGCTGCCGCCCGGAGCACAGCGCGCACGCTCGCCCCCAGCACCGACTCGTCCCGCCCCACCGCCCACGCGACCGAGCCGTCTGCGGCACGGTGCTCCAGGTAGGTCACGGCCCCCGCGTCGGCGCCCGAGGTGACCGACTGCTGCGTGAGCCCCAGCACCTCGACCGGCACGCCCAGCCCGGCGAGGACCCGGGTGAGCGCGTCGACCGGCCCGGCCCCGGTGGCGGACCGCTCGACCCGCTCACCGTCCAGGGACAGCACGACGTCGAGGCGCTCGCGGTCGCCGTCCGCCTCGGGCTGCGCCACCGACCAGGCGAGCGGCAGGACCTGGCGTGCTCCGTCGTCGGGCAGGACGTACGCCGCCTCGAAGAGGCGCCACAGCCCCTCGGCCGTGACCTCTCCCCCGCTGCGGTCCGCGTGCGCCTGGACCCGGCGGGCGAAGTCGATCTGGAGCCGCCGCGGCAGCTCCAGGCCGTACGCGGACTCGAGCAGGTACGCGATGCCGCCCTTGCCGGACTGGCTGTTGACGCGCACCACCGCGTCGTACGAGCGCCCGACGTCGGCAGGGTCGACAGGCAGGTACGGCACCGTCCAGGGAGCGTCCGCGGGGTCGACGCCCGCGGCTCGCGCGTCCGCGCGGTGACGCGCGAACCCCTTGCGGATCGCGTCCTGGTGCGTCCCGGAGTAGGCCGTGTGCACGAGGTCGCCCGCGTACGGGTGGCGCTCGTGCACACCGATGCCGTTGCAGTCCACGACCGTGCGGCGGATCTCGTCGATGTCGGAGAAGTCGATCATGGGGTCCACGCCCTGCGCGTGCAGGTTGAGGCCCAGGGTCACCAGGTCAACGTTGCCCGTGCGCTCGCCGTTGCCGAACAGGCAGCCCTCGACTCGCTGCGCGCCCGCGAGGACCGCGAGCTCGGCACACGCCACGCCCGTGCCGCGGTCGTTGTGGGGGTGGACGGACAGGATCACCGCGTCGCGCCGGTCGAGGTGCCGGTGCATGTACTCGATCTGGTCGGCGTACACGTTGGGGGTCGCGACCTCGACCGTCGCCGGGAGGTTGAGGATCACGGGCCGCTCCGTGGTGGCGTCCCACAGGGTCGTCATACGCGCGCAGACCTCGAGCACGTAGTCGGGCTCGGTGAGGTTGAAGACCTCGGGCGAGAACTCGAAGCGGACGCGGGGGTCGTCCCCCGCGTGCTGCAGGACCTCGGTGCCCGCGGCGGCGATCAGGTCCGAGAGCTCGGCACGTCCCTTGCCCAGCACGACGTCGCGCCAGGTCGGCGCGGTCGCGGTGTACAGGTGCACCACGACGGGGTTGCGCAGGCCACGGACCGACTCGAACGTCCGGGCGATCAGGTCCGCCCGGGCGGCCGTGAAGACCACGATCGTGACGTGCTCGGGGGCCAGGTCCGTCTCGGCGAGCAGGCGGACGAAGTCGAAGTCGGTCTGCGAGGCGGACGGGTAGCCGACCTCGATCTCGGTGTATCCCATCGCGACGAGCAGCTCGAAGAACCGCCGCTTGCGGGCGGGGTCCATGGGCTCGGTCAGGGCCTGGTTGCCGTCGCGCAGGTCGACGGGCACCCACAGCGGCGCCGCGGTGAGGCGACGGGTGGGCCACCGGCGGTCCGTGAGCGGGACGTCGACGCGCGAGAACACGTCCTGGTAGCGGTGCGAGGGCATGCGCGAGGCGCGCTGGCGGTTCCACGCGGGCTGGCCTGGCGCCCGCGCACCGTCAGGGGTGCGCAGCGTGGGGAAGGGGCTGATGGTCATGGTCGTCTGGCTCCGGGGGGCGGGCCGCGCGGTGCACGGCAGGCGGGTCCGACCGGCGCACGGCAGACCCCCACGGCGGGGAGCCGGTCGGCTCAGGCCCCGCCGCGGCGACCAAGAAGGAGTGCGCTCCACGACATGAGGGGTACGCTAGCCGCCATCAAGTCCTCAGACAACCTGAGAGGTTGGCCCCCATGCCCACGCTCCGCCGGCTCCCCCTCGCCGACCAGGCGGCCGAGCTCATGCTCGACCGTGTCCGCACCGGCACGTGGCCGCTGGACCACCGGCTCCCCGGCGAGCAGGCGCTCGCAGCCGAGCTCGGCGTCGGGCGCTCGACCGTGCGCGAGGCCATCCGTCAGCTCGCGGGCAAGGGCGTGCTCGAGAGCCGCCAGGGCTCGGGCGTCTACGTCGTCCGGGCCGAGGCGAGCGAGGACTGGGAGGAGGTCCTGCGGCGCGGCGAGGTCGTCGACGTGCTCGAGGTCCGCGGCGCCCTGGAGACCGAGGCCGCCCGGCTCGCCGCGACCCGCCGCACCCCGGCCGACCTCCGCGCCCTCGCCACGGCGCTCGCGGGTCGCGGCGAGGTACCGGCGACCGCGAGCGCCCAGGAGTACGTCGACGCCGACCTGGCCTTCCACCGCGCGGTCGTCGACGCCGCGCACAACGCGGTCCTGACCGACCTGTTCGCCACGTTCGTCCCCCGCCTGCGTCGGGCGATGGTCGACATGATCGAGCTCGACGGCGCGGGCGAGCGCCACCGGCACGACCAGGACGCCCACGAGGCGATCCTCGACGCCGTCCGGGACCGTGACGCCGACCGAGCCGCCGCGTCGAGCCGCCGGCACCTCGACGCCGTCCACGCGAAGGTCGCCCGTGAGCCCCTCGATGCGCGGGGTCGTCGAGTGTGAGAGCCGGGAGGAACCCTGGGGCGCCCAGGACCACCCCCGCCACCTAGGCTGACCCCATGCGCGCGATCCAGGCACTCCAGGCAGGTGGCCCCGACGTCCTCGAGCTCGTCGAGCTCCCGACCCCCGTCCCGGGCCCCGGCGAGCTCCTCGTCGACGTCGCGGCGGCCGGGGTCAACTTCATCGACACGTACCGTCGGGCGGGGGTGTACGCGATGGAGTACCCGCACGTGGTCGGCACCGAAGGCGCGGGCGTCGTCGCGGCCGTCGGCCCGGGGGTCGCCGACTTCGGGCCCGGCGACCACGTCGCGTGGACCAACGCGCACGGGTCGTACGCCGAGCAGGTGGTCGTCCCCGCGGACGTCGCGATCCCGGTACCTGCGTCGGTCGACCTGCGCGTCGCGGCAGCCGTCGGCCTGCAGGGGCTCACGGCCCACTACCTCGTGACGTCGACGTACCCGGTCCAGCCCGGCGACGACGTGCTGCTGCACGCAGGGGCCGGCGGCGTCGGGCTGCTCGCGACCCAGCTCGCGGTGCGCCGCGGTGCGCGCGTCATCACGACCGTCTCGACCGACGCCAAGGCCGAGCTGTCGCGCGCGGCCGGTGCGTCCGACGTCGTGAACTACGCCGAGCTCGACGACCTGACGACCGAGCTGCCCGCGATCGTGCGCGACCTCACGGGCGGGCGCGGCGTCGCCGTCGTCTACGACTCGGTCGGCAAGGACACGTTCGAGGCGTCCCTCGCCTCGCTGCGCCGCCGCGGCATGCTCGTGCTGTTCGGCGGGTCCTCGGGCCAGGTGCCGCCGTTCGACCTGCAGCGTCTCAACAAGGGCGGTTCGCTGTTCACGACGCGCCCCAAGCTCGACGACTACACCGCGACGCGCGCCGAGCTCCTCGACCGGGCGAGCGAGGTCATCGCGCTCGTCGCCTCGGGTGACCTCGACGTCCGCGTGGGGGCGACGTTCCCGCTGGCACGCGCGGCCGACGCGCACCGCGCCCTGGAGGGGCGCGCGACGACCGGCAAGGTGCTGCTCGTCCCCGGCCTCGACGCCGGCACCGGCACGACGCCCGGGCCGGCCACGGACCCCGCCTCGTGAGCTGGGACTGGGTCCCGCCACGACCCGGCGAGGACGAACCCACCCGCCGCTCCGACCGGCGCCTGCGCCTGGCGCTGACGGTCCTCCTGGTCGTCTTCACGGGCGTGCTCGCGGTGTACTACCTGACCGTCGGGCTCGACCAGATGCGCACGCAGTGCCTGGCCGACCGCCCCGCGGGCGTCTCGACCAGCGAGGTCACCACGACGTGGCGCTGGTGGCCGCCGGGGTACGACTGCGGGTACCCGGCGGACGGCGCGCAGAGCGCGTAGCGCTTCCCGCGCCGAGAAGTGGGCAGATGCCCCGGTTCGAGCCCGATCCGGGGCATCTGCTCACTTCTCGGCGGGAGCTCAGTGCGCAGCGCGGGGCGGCGCCGGCCAGGTCGGTCGCGTCAGCCCCTGCTCGAAGAACAGGTACTCGTGCATCGAGGACAGCTCGAACGCGCGCAGCATCCGCTCGCGCTCGGCGGGCGAGGCCCAGCGCGCGGCCTCGTCGGCGAACGAGCACGCGGCGCGCGTCGCCTCGGCGAAGGCCGGGTCGCCGTAGAGTGCGATCCACCGTGCGTAAGGATGCCCGTCGAGGTCCCCCGCCCGGCGCACCAGGACGTCGCCGATGTGCGAGTACAGCCAGTAGCACGGCAGCAGGGCCGCGACCGTCTCCGCGTAGGACCCGTTCGAGGCCGCGTGGAGGTGGTTCGTGTAGGCGGCCGTCACGGGAGACGGGTCGACGCTCTCGACCGCCCCACGGTCCATCCCGGCGTGCTCGCCCAACCAGTCGCGGTGCAGCGCCTGCTCGACCTCGAGCGACTCGACCGCGGCCCCCGCGAAGAACTGCCGCGCCTCGGGCGTGGGCGCGAGCCGGCTCGCCCGCGACAGCACGCGCGAGTACTCGGCGAGGTACGCGGCATCCTGCGCGAGGTAGAACCCGAAGTCCCCCGCTGAGAGGCTCCCGTCCGCGAGCGCCCGCACGAAGCCCATGCGCTCGACGGCCTCGCGCCACCCCGCGATGCGCTCCCAGGCCTCCTCGGAGAACGTCCGCTGCCCGAGCGTGGGCAGGTGCGCCAGGTGGTCGACGGGTCCGCGCCCCGTGCCCACGGCCAGCGCTCCCCCGGCCCGCAGCGCGCCGCTCAGCCAGGCCTTGGCGTCGCGCGTCGCGCTCTCCCAGCCGTCCCGCCGGGGACGCAGCGCGGCGACCGCCGCCGAGAGCGAGCACCCGGTCCCGTGGGTGTGCACGGTGTCGACGCGGGGCGCCGAGAAGGTCGTGACGTCGTCGGGCCCGCGAGCGCCCACCAGGGCGTCGGGCGACTCCTCCCCGGTGAGATGACCACCCTTCAGGAGCACGACGGCGCCGCTCGCCACGTGCAGCCGCCTCGCCTGGGCGAGGGCGTCGGGCCAGGTGGTCGCAACCTGCTCGCCGACGAGGACGGCGAGCTCGGGGAGGTTGGGGGTCACGAGGTCCGCGAGAGCGACCAGCTCGCACACGGCCTGCTCGGCCCCCTCGTCGAGGAGCCGGTGGCCGCTCGTGGCGACCATGACGGGGTCGAGCACCACGAACGGCGGCTGCACGCGCCCGAGCCACGCGGCGATGGCGCGCGCGTTGGGCTCGTCGGCGACCATGCCGATCTTCACGGCGTCGATCACCACGTCGTCCGAGACCGCGTCGAGCTGTTCGGCGAGGAACTCCGCGCCAGGGACGTGGACCGTGCGGACGCCGTGCGTGTTCTGGGCGACCAGGGCCGTCGTGACGGCCATGCCGTACGCGCCGTGGGCCGCGAACGCCTTGAGGTCGGCCTGGATCCCGGCGCCCCCCGTCGGGTCGGTGCCCGCGATCGACAGGACGCGGGGGCGGGAAGGCTCGGGCCCCCGCGACGCGCCGTGCTCGTCCGCGACCACGGCGTCCGCCGCAGGCGTGCGGGCAGGTGCGGGCAGGACAGGTGTAGTGGCAGCAAGCGACATTGCCGACATCCCTTCGCTAGTGCTAGCTAGATCAGGTTCGACGGGTGTGATCTCAGCCCGGCTCGTGGGAGCGGGCACCCCGTGTCTTCGCAGGGAACTCTAGCGGGCGGACGGCCCGCCCGCGGGCAGGAGCTCGCCAGGTGGCACCAGCACGGTCGGCTCGTCCGTCGCCCCGGTCAGGGGGACGTCGGGGTACCGGTCGCGACGACAGTGATCCGCGACGTCGACACGTACTTCTCGAGGCACGACACGACACGCTCCAGGTCGGCGCGGGTGGCGTCGGGGACCAGTCCGAACGACGTCCCGACCGGCGGCATGATCGCCGGGGTCAGGGCGTAGTCGACGGCCGGATCCGCCGCGCACTCCCCGTCGCCCTCCGACGGACCCTCGACCTGGACGACCCACGGCCCCTCGGCGGGTGCGGCCACAGGGCCGGCCGCGCCGAGCGCGGCCCCGAGCGCGAGCGAGCCGCACGACACGGCCAGGACTCCGACGAGCAGTGCCGTACGGCGGGACATGGCGGTCACCTCGGTGGTCGTCGTCGACAGAGGGGGCAGGTGGGTCAGGTCAGGCAGGTGGGGCCACCACCGTAGCGGACCTGCCGAGAAGAGGCCGCGCGGCGAGCACCCCTATGCTCGCCGCATGGTCCGCTGCTCCCACTCCCCCGCGCGTCGGTCGCTCGGCTCGGCCGCGCGATGACCGCCGACCTGGTCCCCCGGCTTCTCGACCCGGACCCCGAGGTCCACGAGGACGCGGTCGACGACGCCGCCGCGCGGGCCATGGACGACGACCAGGGCGCCGTCGAGGCCCTGCGTGACGTCGTGCTGCACTTCGAGCGGTTCCCGATCGGCACGTTCGAGCGGACTCTCAACCGCCTCTACGCCTTCGCGGACCCATCGCTCGAACCGGCGATGATGCGCGCTCTCGAGTCCGGGGTGTCGGCCACCTGGTACCTCACGGCAGCGTGCGCTCGGGCGGGATTCCGGGGAGCCGTCCCCTACGCCCTCACCCTGCTCGGCTCCCCCGCCACCTACGAGCGGAGTGTCGGCTGCGAGGTGCTCGGTGACCTGGACGCGCACGAGGCAGTACCGCACCTCATCGCCCGGCTCGGCGACCCGGAGCACGTCGTGCGGGAGGCCGCGGCCCGCGCACTGGCCGGCATCGGAGGCCCGGACGCCGTCGACGCGTTGCGGCGCGAGCTCGTCGAGCACCGGTTCCCGCTCCTCGGGTACGTCGCGAGCGCCCTGGGGACGATCGAGCCCGACCAGACGGTCTGGCTCCTCGCCCACGCGTCCGTACCGGACGTCGACGCCCGGTACTGGGCGGTCCGTGCCCTCGGGAGCACCGGGAGCGACCTCGCCCACGAGCGGCTGCTCCTGGTGGCCGCAGACCCCACGGAGGAGACGGCGGCCATCGCGAACCGCAGCACGGTCGCGAGCGCGGCCCGCAAGGCCCTCAAGACCTGACAGCGCGTGCGCCGCGTCCGCGCGGGCACACCGAGCGCACACGACGACCCCCTGTGATGCTGAGGGCACGATCAGCACCCGTGGGAGGCAGCATGCGCGTCACGACGGCCGACATCCAGCGGATGACCACGGCGTTGTTCATCTCCGAGGGGCCGACGGCGAGGTCCCGGCAGGCCACCTTCTGGACCCTGCTGATCCTCGCGGCCGTCATCGCGTCGGCGGGTGTCGCGGCCGACAGCACGGCCACCGTGATCGGCGCCATGATCGTCGCTCCCCTCATGACGCCCATCGTCGGGACGGCGCTCGCGATCGTCCTCAACGACCACCGGAACCTGACCTCGTCGGCGCTCCTGGTCGTCGCGGGCGCCGCCGGGGTGGTCGCGACCGGCTACCTCGTCGGCCTGTTCGTCCCGATCGAGATCGTCGCGGCGACCAACAGCCAGGTCGCGGGCCGCGTGACGCCCCAGCTCATCGACCTGCTCGCGGCGCTCGCGACCGGAGCCGTCGGGGCCTTCGCCCTGGTGCGGGCCGACGTGTCGGACGCGCTGCCCGGCGTCGCGATCGCGATCTCGCTCGTCCCGCCGCTCGCGGTCGTCGGCCTCACGCTCGAGTCGGGCGCCCCGGACCAGGCCCTGGGGGCTCTCCTGCTGTTCGCGACCAACGTCGCCGCGATCATCGCGACCGGCACGCTCGTCTTCCTGCTGTTCCAGGTCCGCACGGCCGCGGGCGAGGCCGAGAGGTTCGTGGGGCCGCTGCGCGGCGCGAGCCTCGTCACGGTCGCGGCGGCGCTGCTCGTCGTGGCGGTGCCCCTCAGTGCGATCAGCCAGCACGTCCTGCGGCAGAACGCCGACAAGATCGCCGCCGCCCCCGTCGCCGCCGAGTGGGCCGAGCAGGAGCAGTGGACGGTCACCGGGATCTCCTTCAGCGGGTCCGTCCTGAGGATCGAGGCGATCGGCCCGGCCCCCGAGGCCGACCCCGCCACCCTGCGCACGGCCCTCGACGAGGCCGGGCTCGCGGACGTCGACGTCGACGTCACGCTCGTCATCGGCGGGACCCGGCGGCTGCCCGCGTCCGAGTGACCGAGCATTCGACGCGAGCCTCCGGTTGAGCCGGAGCGCGCGGCGGCGGATGCTGGGGGCGACCGTCCGGTCCAGCCACGAGGAGGTCGGCCATGCACCCGACGCACGACGTCTCGCCCCACGAGAGCGCACGTACCGCCCGCCCCACGCTCACGTCACCACGAGCCCGGCGCATCGCCCTCGCCGCCGCGCTGGTCGTCGGGGCGCTCGCGCTCGCGGCCTGCGCTCCCGGTCCCAACCCCGACGTCGGCACGCCCACCGCGGACGGCAGCCCGGCCGGGTTCTGGCTCGGCCTGTGGCAGGGCGTCATCGTCCCCGTCACGTTCGTGGTCTCGCTGTTCACCGACACGGTGAACATCTACGAGGTCCACAACAACGGCAACTGGTACGACTTCGGCTTCGTGCTCGGGCTGGGGCTGTTCGTGGGCGGGCCGTTCGGCGCCTCGCGGGGTCGCCGCAACCACTGACGATGAGTTCCGGCCCGGTCCCGAGTCTGCCCTCGTGACCGCAGGAGCGCGCCGTGCGCCCCTGCCCGAGCCCGCACGGAGGACACCATGACGACCCCGCCCGACGACTCGACCACACCGAGGTCCGCCCGACCGCCCGTCGTCGACCTGGCTACCTGGGAGGCCGCTCGGGACGAGCTCCTGGACCGCGAGAAGGCCCACACGCACGAGGGAGACGCCATCGCGGCTGCCCGACGGCGACTGCCCATGGCGAGGATCGACGGCACCGTGAAGGTCGTCGGCCCCGACGGGCCGGTCCCGTTCGTGGAGCTGTTCCAGGGGCGCGACGAGCTCGTGATCTACCAGCACATGTGGCACGACGGCGCACCGCACCAGGGCCAGTGCGAGGGCTGCACCTGGACGGCCTGGAACCTGAAGGACGCCGTCTACCTCAACGCGCGCGGCGTCTCGTTCGCCATCGTCACGACCGGGGCGTGGGACGAGGTCGCCCCGTTCGTCGAGTTCATGGGCTACACCCAGCCCTGGTTCTCGGTGCGCGACCTGGACGCGCCCGTGGGCGGCGAGATGGGGTACCTCTCGTGCTTCCTGCGCGACGGCGACGACGTGTTCCTCACCTACCGGACGACAGGTCGCGGCACCGAGCCGACCAACCCGGCGTTCGCCCTGCTCGACATGACGCCCCACGGCCGTAGCGAGGCCTGGGAGGCGCAGCCGGACGGGTGGCCCGAGGGGCGCGACCCGGGCTGGTTCTGGCGCTCGGACGCGGACGGCGTCGCCGGCTGGAGCGAGACCACGCGTCCCGTGCCGCAGTGGACCCGGCCGGGGGCCACCGCCGTGGAGACCCTCGGCCGGCACGGTCACCACCACTGACCGTCGGACGGCGCGAGATCAGCGCGCGGGAAGCGCTCCCGGCATGGGGTCGTCGTCGCCGAAGCGCGTCACGCGCAACCGACGCGCCTCGGGTCCGGGCACGGCCTCCACGCCGCGAGAGCCGGCAGCGGCAGCCGCTCGCAGCGACGCGGGCGAGTCGTGCGTGACCCGCACGAAGGTCCCCGACCACGCGTCGAGCTCGCCGGCCGCGATCGCGACGATCATCTCGACCGTGCGCTCCACGGGCGTCCACTCGGTGCGCCCCACGTGCATGTCCATCGACGCGGTCAGGTCGGTCTGCACCACGCCTGGCGAGACCTCGAACGTCCGCAGCCCGCGGGCATGGCCCGACAGGTGCAGGTTCGACCCGATGCGCAGCAGCGCCGTCTTGCTCGCGTTGTAGGCGGTCGCGCCGTCCATGTCGTGCGAGCCGGCACCAGAGCTGAGGTCGACGACGCGTCCCCCACCCCGCGCGAGCATCCCGGGGACGAGCGCCCGTGCGAGCAGGAAGGGCCCGCGCACGTTGGTCTCCATGACGGACCACCACTCGTCCGGGTCGGCCTCCCACAGCGGCACCTCGGCGTCGATGCGCCCGGCGTTGTTGACCAGGAGGTCGATCCCGCCCAGCTCCGCCTCGGCCCGCGCGACGGCCGCGTCCACGGCGGTGGGGTCGCCCACGTCCGCGACCAGACCCACGGAGCGGCGACCCAGGGCGCGGACCTGGGCGGCGACGTCGTCCACGCGGGACGCGTCCCGGCCCAGGACCGCGACGTCGAGGCCCGCACGGGCGAGACCCAGCACGACCGCGCGGCCGATCCCGCGCGCACCACCCGTGACGAGGGCGGTGCGCGCGGGGGCCACGGTGGTGACGTCAGCCACGGAGCTCGGCCCCGACCTTCTCGTGCGCCGCAGCGACCGCCGCGGCACGCACGGCCGCGGAGTCCTCCGCGGTGAGCGTGCGGTCGGTGCCGCGCAGGCGCAGCGAGAACGCGAGCGACTTCTTGCCCTCGCCGACCTGGGGGCCGGTGTAGACGTCGAACAGCGCGAGCTCCTCGAGCAGGTCCCCCGCGCCTTCCTCGATCGCGGCACGCACGGCCGAGGCCGGCACGGAGGCGTCGACGACGAGCGCCAGGTCCTCCTTGGCGAGCGGGAACGACGAGACGGGCTCCGCCTGGACGGGCTGGCCCGGGGCGGCGGCGATCAGCGCGTCGAGGTCGACCTCGAACGCCACGGTCCGCGCGGGCAGGCCGAGCGTCTCGAGCACCTTGGGGTGCAGCTCGCCCGCGTGCCCGACGACGGCCCCGTCCGACAGCTCGAGCCTCGCGGTCCGGCCCGGGTGCCAGGGCGCGTGGTCGTGGTCGGCGACCACGCTCACGCGGGCCCCGACGCGCTCGGCCACGAGCCGGGCGGCGGCCAGCGCGTCGGTCCAGTCGGCCGCACGACCCGCGCCCCACCAGCCCGAGGCCACACGCTGGCCGGTCAGGACGCCCGCGACCCGGCGAGGCTGCGGCGGCACAGCGGCCTGCAGCGTCTCGAGGTCCTGCTCGCTCGGGCGGACGCCGCCCGGGAGCTGCGGGGCTGCCGGTGCACCGGGCACGGGGCGCGTCACGAGGCCGATCTCGAAGATCGCGAGGTCCGTGTTGCCGCGTCCCACGTTGCGCTTGAGCGTGCCGAGCAGCGTCGTCAGCAGGTTCGTGCGCATCTCGGGGTGGTCGTCCGCGAGCGGGTTGACGAGCCGCAGCGCTCGGCGACGGTCGTCGTCCGCGGGCAGGCGCAGGTCGTCGTGCGACTGCGGGTTCACGAACGGGTAGCTGAGCGTCTCGACGAACCCGGCCTCCGCGAGGGCGCGCGCGACCGAACGACGCAGCTGCTGCGAGGTCGTGAGCCCGCGACCCGCCGGGGCGGGCGGCAGGATCGACGGGATCTTGTCGTAGCCGACGAGTCGGGCGATCTCCTCGACGAGCTCTGCGGCACCGGTCAGGTCGGGACGCCACGTCGGCGGCGTGACCTCGAGGGTGGTGCCGCCGTCGAGGTCACGGACCGTGCAGCCGATCTCCGCGAGCACGCCACGCACCTGCTCCGAGGTGTACGGAACGCCCACGAGACGCTCGGCCTCGTGGATCGGGAACACGATCGGGGCGACGGGCGGGACCGTGTTGAGGTCGCTCACGGCGTCGTCCACCGTGCCGCCGCCGAGCTCGACGAGCAGGTCGACGACGCGCTGGGCGGCGACGGGCGGCAGTGCCGGGTCCGCACCGCGCTCGAAGCGCTTGGCCGCCTCGGAGGGCAGCTTGTGACGGCGTGCGGAGCGGGCCACGGTGATCGGGTCGAAGTGTGCTGCCTCGACCAGGACGTCGGTCGTGGTCTCGCCGACCTCGCTCGACGCCCCGCCCATGACGCCCGCGATCCCGAGCACGCGCGAGCCGCGCGCCCCCTCGGGCGAGTCGGTGATGAGCAGGTCCTCGACGTCGAGGCGGCGTTCGACGGCGTCGAGCGTCGTGAGCCGCTCCCCCGGCGCCGCGCGGCGCACGACGATCGGCCCTGCGACCTTGGCGAGGTCGTAGGCGTGCAGGGGCTGACCGAGGTCGAGCATGACGTAGTTCGTGATGTCGACCGCGAGCGAGATGGGGCGCATGCCCGCCTGGGTCAGACGGCGCTGCATCCATGCCGGGGTCGGCGCCTGCGGGTCGATGCCACGCACGATCCGCGTGACGAAGCGGTCACAACCGGTCACGCCGTGGATCGGGGCGTCGTCCGCGACCTCGACGGGGAAGCCGTCGGGCGTCACGCGGGGCAGGTCGCCCGTCGGGAGCCCGCGGTCCGTGAAGGCCGCGCCCGTCGAGTGCGAGAACTCGCGGGCCACGCCGCGGTAGGAGAAGCAGTACCCGCGGTCCGGGGTCACGTTGATCTCGAGGACCTCGTCGCCCAGGCCCAGGAGCTCGAGCGCGTCCGTGCCGGGCGTCGTGTCGTAGCCCGTCTCCGGGGAGTACCCGTAGCGGTCCAGCACGATGATGCCGTCGTGGTCCTGCCCCAGCCCCAGCTCCTTGGCCGAGCAGATCATGCCGTCCGAGACGTGGCCGTACGTCTTGCGGCTCGCGATGGGGAACGGTCCGGGCAGCACGGCGCCGGGCAGCGCGACGACGACCCGGTCGCCCGGGCCGAAGTTGTGCGCGCCGCAGATGATGCCGCGCGGGGTCCCGCCCTCGGCGACGGGGACGCCGTCGACGTTGTGCGCCCCGACGTCGACCTGGCACCAGTTGATGACCTTGCCGTTCTTCTGCTCCTCGGGCTGGACCGAGACGACCTGGCCCACGACGAGCGGACCGGTGACGGACGACCCGTGGATCGCCTCCTCCTCCAGGCCGACCTTCACGAGCGCGGCGGCCAGCGTCTCGGCCGTCAGGTCGGTCGGCAGCTCGACGTGCTCGCCGAGCCAGTCGATGACGATGTTCGGCATCAGATCCCCATTCCGAACTGGGTCGAGAAGCGGACGTCGCCCTCCACCATGTCGTGCATGTCAGCAATTGCGTGGCGCAGCATGAGCGTGCGCTCGATGCCCATGCCGAACGCGAAGCCCGAGTACACCTCGGGGTCGATCCCCGCGGAGCGCAGGACGTTCGGGTTGACCATGCCGCAGCCTCCCCACTCGATCCAGCCTGCTCCGCCCTTCTTCTGGGGGAACCACAGGTCCATCTCGGCGCTGGGCTCGGTGAAGGGGAAGAACGACGGGCGCAGGCGCGTGCGAGCCTCGGGACCGAACATCGCCTTGGCGAAGTGGTCGAGCGTGCCGAGCAGGTGCGCCATGGTCAGGCCCTTGTCGACCGCGAGACCCTCGACCTGGTGGAAGACGGGAGTGTGCGTCGCGTCGAGCTCGTCGGTGCGGAACACCTTGCCGGGGCACGCGATGTACACGGGCAGCTCGCGCTCGAGGAGCGTGCGGGCCTGCACGGGCGACGTGTGCGTGCGCAGCACGAGGTTCGACGGCTCGCCGGGCTCGCCGTCGGGTCCCGTGGGGGCCTGGAGGAAGAACGTGTCCTGCATCTGACGGGCCGGGTGGTCCGGTCCGAAGTTGAGGGCGTCGAAGTTGAACCACTCGGCCTCGATCTCCGGGCCCTCCGCGATCTCCCAGCCCATGGCCGTGAAGAAGTCGGCGGCGCGCTCCTGGAGCGTCTCGAGCGGGTGGCGGGCACCGGCGGGAGCCCGGTCGACGGGGAGCGTCACGTCGACGGACTCCTCGACCAGGACACGCTCGTCGCGCTCGGCCTCGAGGACCTGGGTACGTGCGGCGAGCGCCTGGTTGAGGCGGCCGCGGATCGGGCCGAGGAGCTTGCCCGCGGCAGCCTTGTCGGCGGGCGCGAGCTGGCCGATCTGGCGGTTCGCGAGCGCGAGGGCGCTGCGGTCGCCGGTGTGCTCGAGGCGCACCGTCTTGAGCTCGTCGAGGTCGCGGGCGGCCTCGACGGCGGCGAGGGCCTCGAAGAGGACGGCCTCGAGCGCGGGGCCGTCGAGCGGCGACGGCGCGGCGGGCTGGACCGGATCAGGGGTGGACATGCGTGCCTTCCTGGCGGGATCGGGATCGGACGCGCAGAGGTCACCTCGCGCGTCCAACTGAAGATTCTAGAGCGCCCGCCGGGGCACGACCGGCCGATCCGAGGCCACCGCACGGTGTCCTGTGGTCGGCGTGCGCAGCGTCAGCCGCGCGGCCCTCGAGCGGGCCACGTAAATCGGCGATCATCGCGCTGCATGCCCTCATGGTCCCACATCGCTGCCTCGCGGGCGTGGGAGGTGCCGGGGCGGACCGCCCGGTCCGGCGGCGGGACGCGTGGTCGCACCGAGGGTCGAGCCGTCGGTCAGCGACGCTCGCCGAGACCGAACGACCGCACGACCTCGTAGAGCGGGCCCCCGCTGCGCCCCGCCCCCGGGGTCGACTCGACGAGGCAGAGCTCGGCCGCGGTGAACTGCGGCCCCTCGTAGACGGCCAGGGCGTGCGCGAGCTCGGCCGGCCCGGGTCCCGTGGGCCGGGGGTCCGTCTTCCGGCGGGACGTCCTGCGGGGCCCGGAGGCCCGCGCCACCGTCAGGTGTGCGCGCTGGCGTGGCCTGCGATCGAGCCGCAGCCCGACGTCGGATGCCGCCTCCGCGGACGCGGCGCTCAGCCGTCGCAGGGCCTCCGCGTCGCCGCCCACTCCCGCGAACAGGATGCGGTCCTCGAAGGTGCCGCCGCCGCGCAGGTGCAACGACAAGGGTTCCGTGTCGCGTGCGACCTCGTCGAGGGCTCCGGCCAGGTCGTCCGCGGCGCCCTCGGCGACCTCGCCGAAGAACGCGACCGTGAGGTGCATGAGGTCGCGCGGGGTCCAGCGCAGCGAGGGACGTCCGTCGTCGAGGGCGACCGCACCGAGAGCGGCGAGCGCGAGCCCCAGGTGGTCGAGGGCCTCGTCCGAGGGATACAGGGCCGCGAACAGTCGCGCCGACCCTCCCCTCACACGGCTCCGTCCGCGCCGTCGGCAGGGGCGGTGGCCGGGGCCGACACGCCTGCGCGACGGGGGCGGTGCGCCCGGCTCGACGCGTACAGGCACACCGTGGCGGCCGTCGCGAGGTTGAGCGACTCGGCCTGCCCGCGGATCGGGACGCTCACGACGGCGTCGGCGAGCTCACGATCCTCGGGTGGCAGGCCCCAGGCCTCGTTGCCGAAGACCCACGCGGTCGGCCGCGAGAGGTCGGGAGTCTCGCCAGGGGCGCTACCGGCGACGTCGAGCAGGTCGTCGAGGTCGTGGTCCCCGGCGCCGTCGGCGGCGAGGACCACCAGCCCGGCGGAGCGCAGCGCGTCGACCGTCTCGGCGAGGCTCACGCCCGTCACGACGGGGACGTGGAACAGCGAGCCCGCCGTGGAGCGCACGACCTTGGGGTTGTGCACGTCGACGCTCTCGCCCGCGAGGACGACCAGGTCGGCGCCGGCAGCATCAGCGGCACGGATCACCGTGCCCGCGTTGCCGGGGTCGCGGACGGTCGCGAGGACCGCGACGAGCCGCGGCGAGGCGGAGACCGCGTCGTCGAGCGTGAGGTCCTGGGTCCGGACGACCGCGAGGATGCCCTGGGCGTCGGAGCTCATGGCCTCGAACGCGTCGGGCGTCGTGAGGTGCACGTGCAGGCCCTCGGCGAGCGCGTCGTCGACGATCTCCGCGTAGCGGTCTGCGGCCGACGACGTCACGTACACGTCGCGGACGAGGCGCGCGCCGTGCCGGACGGCCTCACGCACCCCCTGCGGTCCCTCGACGAGGAACTGCTGGTGGCGCGAACGCGCCGAACGCCCGGACAGTGCCCGGACCGCCTTGACCCGGTCGCTCCGAGGGTTCGAGACCTCGGGAACGCGACGGAAGAACGGTACGGGGCGACCTGAGGACAGATCGTTCACTGTGCGGGCGTCCGGTGAGAAGAGTCGCTGCTCGATGATCAGGCAGCAGCCTTCGGGGCGTTCACGTCGGCAGGCAGAGCGTCCTTCGCAGCCTGGACGAGCGCGTTGAAGACCGTGACGTCGTTGACCGCGAGGTCAGCGAGGACGCGACGGTCGACCTCGATGCCAGCGGCCTTGAGGCCCTGGATGAGGCGGTTGTACGTCAGGCCCTGCGCGCGGGACGCAGCGTTGATGCGCTGGATCCACAGGCGACGGAAGTCGCCCTTGCGCGCCTTGCGGTCGCGGTAGGAGTAGACGAGGGAGTGGGTGACCTGCTCCTTCGCCTTCCGGTAGAGACGCGAACGCTGGCCGCGGTAACCCGCAGCGCGCTCGAGAGTTGTACGGCGCTTCTTCTGGGCGTTGACCGCCCGCTTCACGCGTGCCACGTGATGCTCCTTGCAGTTCGGGGCTCAGGTAGGGACTCAGCGGTGGTCAGCACCAGGGGCGCGACCACCAGGCAGATCACTTACCGAGCAGCTTCTTGATCTTCTTGACGTCAGCGGGGGCGACGACCTGGTCAGCAGACAGGCGACGCGTGCGGGTGCTCGACTTGTGCTCGAGCAGGTGGCGCTTGTTGGCCTGCTCGCGCATGACCTTGCCGCTGCCGGTGATGCGGAACCGCTTCTTGGCGCCGGAGTGCGTCTTGTTCTTCGGCATGGCTGCCGTTTCTCCTTTGTCTGGTCGAGATCCCGGGAGGGACCCGACGTGTTCGGGCCGTGGCCGGTGGGCCTGGCTCGGTGTCAGTTGGTCAGCTGGGCTTGCCGCCGGGCTTCGGCTTGGAGGCCGAGCTCGGCTTGGGCGCCGGGCGCGGGGCCGGAGGCTTCGGCATGGCAGCCGGCTTCGGCACCGCGACGGGCTTGGGCGCCGTCGCAGGCTTGGGCGTGGCGGCCGGGGCGGCGGCCTTGGGCGCGGCGGCCTTGGGCGCTGCGGCCTTGGGCGCTGCTGCACGGGGGGCAGCCTTGGGTGCGGCCACCGGCGCGGCGGCAGGTGCGGGAGCCGGCTCAGGAGCGGCAGCAGCCTTGGCCGCGGCAGCGGCCTCGGCCGACGCGACGAGCTCGGCGGCCTCGGCGACCTGCACCTCGAAGGGTACGTCGTCGCCGTCCGCGGGCTCCTCGGAGACCTCGACCGGAGCGGGCTTGGCGGCCGACTTCGTCGGGCGGGGCTCGGCCTCCTGAGCACGCTTGCGCTGCTCGCTCTTGGCCTCGGCCTTCTTCTTGACCGGGCCGAGCACCATGACCATGTTGCGCCCGTCCTGCTTGGGCATGCTCTCGATGAAACCGAGCTCGGCGACGTCGTCGGCGAGGCGCTGCAGGAGGCGGACACCCATCTCCGGGCGCGACTGCTCACGGCCACGGAACATGATCATGACCTTGACCTTGTCGCCCGCAGCGAGGAAGCGCTCGACGTGGCCCTTCTTGGTGCCGTAGTCGTGCGGGTCGATCTTCAGACGGAAACGGATCTCCTTGAGGACCGTGTTCGCCTGGTTCCGGCGAGCCTCACGGGCCTTCATGTCCGACTCGTACTTGAACTTGCCGTAGTCCATGAGCTTGCACACCGGCGGGCGTGCGTCGGGGGCGACCTCCACCAGGTCGAGGTCAGCGTCCTGGGCAAGGCTCAGGGCGACCTCAATGCGGACGACGCCGACCTGCTCCCCACCTGGGCCGACGAGTCGGACCTCGGGGACACGGATCCGATCGTTGATGCGAGGCTCGCTGATGTGATGCTCCTAGGAAGTCGTCGGTAGACCACCAGGAACGGGAAAGGCCCCCGTCCCAGAGCGCAGGAGGAGGCCATCGATCGGGTCGTCGCGGGTGCGACGAACACACCGTCGCGCCACCGTGAAGAACGGCGACGCTCCGGACCGAGACCCGGCCTCTGTCGTGACGATCGTCAGCAGTTGAAGCTCAGGTGGGATGGAATCCACTTTGCGCACCCGTACTCGACTCTTCGAAGCACCAGCTGGAGCCTCGACGAGAACGTACGGGTCGGTCAGCCACCAAGACTAGCACGCATGTCCGGGGACCCCACCCCGCCCCCGCTCGACCCGGCACGCCGCCCACCGGCGGACGTGGCGAAGCACCCCGCCGGGCCGCCTCGTCCACCGACGCGCCACGCACTGGACATCCTCCATCAATGGAACTCTTCCAGAAAATGGGGGTAGAGTGGCGGCGTGCCCACCGACAAGACGATCCGCCCAGCGGACCACGAGACCGAGCTCCGCGACAGCGGGCTCCGGGTGACCGCTGCCCGTCTCGCGGTCCTCGACGTGGTCACCCGGCAGCAGCACGCCGACGCGGACGACGTCCTGCGGGCGACGCGCGAGGTGCTCGGGTCGGTGTCCGTCCAGGCCGTCTACGACGTCCTGAACGCGCTCACCGAGCACGGCCTCCTGCGTCGCATCGAACCTGCGGGCCACCCGGCCCGCTACGAGCGGCGCCTGGGCGACAACCACCACCACGTGGTGTGCCGCTCGTGCGGGGCCGTGGCGGACATCGACTGCGCCGTCGGTCATGCACCGTGCCTCACCCCGAGCGGGAACAACGGCTTCACGATCGACACCGCCGAGGTCACGTACTGGGGTCTGTGTCCGGACTGCGCCGACTGACCGCCCGCCGGCACCACCACACGACCCCCTGACCGGCCCCCTACCTGCGGGGCACAGCCACGACCCCTCACCGCTCCCCCGGAGCACCTGTCCCTACCGCCCCCTACCCACGCACAGGTCCTGGGCCCATGACGGCCTCACCTGAAGGAGAAGACGATGACGAACACCCCCTTCACCACGACCCAGACGGGCACCCCCGTCCCGAGCGACGCCCACTCGCTGACCGCGGGCGCTGACGGCGCGACGGCGCTGCACGACCGCTACCTGGTCGAGAAGCTCGCGCAGTTCAACCGCGAGCGCATCCCGGAGCGCATCGTGCACGCCAAGGGCGGTGGCGCGTTCGGCGAGTTCGTCGTCACGGAGGACGTCTCGGCGTACACCCGCGCGGCAGTCTTCCAGCCGGGCGCGCGCACCGAGACGCTGCAGCGCTTCTCGAGCGTCGCGGGCGAGCAGGGCTCCCCCGACACCTGGCGCGACGTGCGCGGGTTCTCGGTGAAGTTCTACACGACCGAGGGCAACTACGACATCGTCGGCAACAACACCCCGGTCTTCTTCATCCGCGACGGCATCAAGTTCCCCGACTTCATCCACTCGCAGAAGCGCCTGCCGGGCTCGGGCCTGCGCGACGCCGACATGCAGTGGGACTTCTGGACCCTGTCCCCCGAGTCGGCGCACCAGGTCACGTACCTCATGGGCGACCGCGGCCTGCCGCGCTCGTGGCGCGAGATGCCGGGCTTCGGCTCGCACACCTACCAGTGGATCAACGCCGCCGGCGAGCGCTTCTGGGTCAAGTACCACTTCACCTCGAACCAGGGCAACGTCGAGATGGAGGGCTCGGAGGCCGAGCTCATCGCAGGCGCCGACGCGGACTACTACCGCCGCGACCTGTACGAGGCGATCGAGGCCGGCAACTTCCCCTCCTGGGACGTGCACGTCCAGGTCATGCCGTACGAGGACGCCAAGACGTACCGCTTCAACCCGTTCGACCTGACGAAGGTCTGGCCGCACGCGGACTACCCGCTCATCAAGGTCGGGACGCACACGCTCAACCGCAACCCGCAGAACTTCTTCGCGGAGATCGAGCAGGCGGCGTTCTCCCCCGCGAACACGGTCCCGGGCATCGACATCAGCCCCGACAAGATGCTCATGGCCCGCGTGTTCTCCTACCCGGACGCGCAGCGCTACCGCGTGGGCACCAACTACAACCAGATCCCGGTCAACGCGCCGCACGCCGCGCCGGTGCACAACTACTCGCAGGACGGCGCCCAGCGTCACGGGTTCAACGCGCCCACGACGCCGGTCTACGCCCCCAACAGCCTGGGCGGCCCCGTGGCCGACGAGGCACGTGCGGGCGTCGGGTCCTGGGAGTCGGACGGTGAGCTGACGCGTTCCGCGGCGACGCTGCACGCGCAGGACGACGACTTCGGCCAGGCCGGCACGCTCTACCGCGAGGTCTTCGACGACGCGGCCAAGGCGCGCTTCCTCGAGACCATCACGAACGCCGTCGGCGGGGTGCAGAGCATCGCGATCCGCGAGCGCGCGATCCAGTACTGGACGAACGTGGACGCAGCCCTGGGCGCCGCCCTGCGCAGCGCTCTCGAGGTCGCCCCGCTCGCGGCCGACGAGCCCGGCGTCACGTCGGAGCCCGCGCACTCCTGACGCCGCGCCGCTGCCCGACGCACCGTCGTCGGGCAGGGCGTACGTCACGCCCGGAGGCCGGGTCCGCTCCCCGCGGGCCCGGCCTCCGGGCTCTTCGCCGCCTCCGCGCGGCTGCCGGGCGAGGCGGAGCCGGACTCGGTCGCTTGGCACACTATTTGGGCCGAGCGAGGTGCCCGACGGCGCCGCGCACCTCTGCCGTCCACCGCGCCCCGCGGTCGGGCCCGCTCGGGCACCCCGGACGGGTCCCGAGCGCTCGTTCCCTCTGGAAGGATGAGCACATGACTACCGAGAACGACCCCATCGCCCAGGACGCCACCCGGGACATCGCCGACGTCGCAGCCGTCGAGGTCATCACCTCCGCCGCCGTCCACCTCATGAGCGCCGCCGCCGTCAAGTGCGGCCTCGCCGAGGACGCCGCCGAGAAGGAGCACCTGGACCTCGACGAGGCGCGCAAGCTCATCAACGCCCTCGCCGCGCTCGTGACGGCCTCGGCCCCCGACATCGGCAACCAGCACGCCCGGTCGCTCCGCGACGGCCTGCGCTCGCTCCAGCTCGCGTTCCGCGAGGCCTCGGTCTACCCCGACGCCCTGGGCGAGGGCCCCGGCGAGAAGTACACGGGCGCGGTCAGTTGAGCACCCCGCCGGGCGGGCAGCCGACGCCTCCCCCGCCGTCCAGCGCGCACGGGGGCGACGGCGTCGTGCCCCCGCCCGGTGGGACCCCTGGTCCGCCGCCCGCTCCCCCGGCGTTCGTCCCGGGCAGCTCGACCCCGCTCCCGGGGGCCGCCCCGCAGACCCAGGCCTACCTGTCCGCCGCGGACCGGACGGGACCGGAGACCGGACCCGCGCGTGGCGGGTCGGGGCGCGGGAAGACCGTCGCGATCCTCGTGCTCTCCGCAGCGCTCGTCGTCGCGCTGGGGCTCGCGGCGTACCTCCTGGTCACGACGCTGAGCTGGCAGGACCGCAGCGCGCAGTGGGAGAAGGAGTCCCGCGAGCTCGGTCGCCAGGTCGCCCAGCTCGACGCCGACCTCGACGGCGCGAACGCCGAGCTCGAGTCCGCGCGCTCCCAGCTCACGACGGCCCAGGAGCGCATCACCGCGCTCGCGAACGAGAAGGCCCAGCTCGGCGACGAGAACGTGGCCTCGCAGCAGTACCTCGACTACCAGGCCCGCATCTCCGAGGCCGCCGGCACCGTCGCCGCGGCCCTCGGCCAGTGCACCACCGCCCAGGACGAGCTCATCGGCTACCTCAACAACCGCGACGCCTACAACCCCGACGACCTCGCGCGCTTCGCGACCCAGGTCGACGACCTGTGCAACGCCGCGACGGCCGCCAACACCGAGCTCCAGAAGGAGCTCGAGAAGTGAGTCGGGCACGGCGCTCCGGTCCCCGGTCGCCCGCCCGCCCGGTGACCGCCGCCGTCACCGCGACGCTCCTCGCGGCCCTGGCCGCGGGGTGCGGGGTCCTGCCCGGGCTCCCCGAGCCCATGCCCACCTCGGTCGTGCCCAGCGTGGCGCCCCAGGCCGATCCCGTCGGCTCGGAGAACCTCTCCCCGGACGGCTTCGACGCGGTCAAGCGCATGGCGGTCCGCATCCGCAACGTCGGGTGCTCGTCGCTCTCGACGGGCTCGGGCTTCGCGCTCGACGACCGCACGCTCATCACCAACAAGCACGTGGTCGAGGGGTCGAAGTCCCTCCAGGTCCTGACCTACGACGGCCGCGACATCCAGGTCGAGACAGCGAGCGCGGCGGGGCTCGCGGACCTCGCGATCGTGCGCACGAGCGACGACCTCCCCTCGGCCCCGACGCTCGCGGCCGCCGACCCGGCCCAGGGCGACACCGTGACGGTCGTCGGCTACCCCGAGGGCGGCCAGCTCACGGTCACGCAGGGCAAGGTCGTGGGCACCGCCACGGACCCCCTGCACGAGAACCTGGGCCAGGTGCTCGTGACCGACGCGCAGGTCGAACCCGGCAGCTCGGGGTCGGCCGCGCTCAACGAGGCCGGCGAGGTGATCGGCGTGGTCTACGCGAAGTCGACCGACGCGTCGCTCCTCGTGCCCGTCTCGACGCTGCGCGCGATGCTCGACGACTCGTCAGCCTTCGCGACCCTGCCGCCCTGCTCGTAGGCTGCCAAGCATGAGCAGCGACAGCAGCAAGGACGCGACGGGCCGACCGGACCCCTCCTTCATCACACGCGCCGCGAGCGACGCCTTCTCGGTGCGCAAGGTCTTCGGCGAGGCCTACGAGCGCGACGGGACCCTGGTGATTCCCGTCGCCAAGGTGTGGGGCGGCAGCGGGACGGGCTACGGGTACGGCGTCGGCGCGCTCGACGGGTCGACGGCCTCCTCGGCGGACGACACCGGGCAGGGCGAGGGTCCGGGCGAGGGAGCCGGGGGCGGCGGGGGTTTCGGCGTGCACGTGCGTCCCGTCGGCGTCTACGCCGTGGGCCCCGACGGCACCCGGTGGCACCCCGCCCTCGACCTCAACCGGGTCATCCTGGGAGGCCAGGTCGTGGCCATGGTGGTCGCGCTCGTGGGCGGCTGGGTCCTGGGGCGCCGTCGCCGCTGAACCCCTGCGTTCGCCTACCGCGCAGCGCGAGCCGGGTGGCGTCGTCGGGCATCCTCCGGGCACCGCACGGTCCCCGCCAGGCGCCCGACGACGTCGCGTCCGCAGGTCAGTCGGCGCGCCCGATGCGCAGCTCGAGCGAGTCGACCCGCTCCGAGACCACGTCGCTGCCCGCGAGGGCCGCGTTGACCTGCGCCAGCACCGCGTCCAGGCCGCGCCGGTCGAGCCCCGAGTCGATCGAGAGCACGACCGCGACCTCGGCGCTCCGACCGGTCTCGGCGCGGACCGCCGCGACGTGCTCGATCCCCGAGACCGCGCCCGCGATCTCCGCAGAGACGTCTGCCGCGACCACGCCGTCCGCGACCGCGGGCGCCCACTGCTTGCCCTGCGCGAGCGCCCACACCGCAGGGCGCGGGACCAGGACCGTGACCGGTCCTGAGGGGTCGAGGACCAGGAGCGACCAGTCCTCGCTCACGGCGGACAGGGCGGCGCGCGGGGCGTCGACCGGGACCGGGCGCGCGTCGGGACGCCAGGCGGCCATGCTCGCGACGCTCGAGAACACCGGGAGCGCACGGCGTCCGTCGGGCGCCTCGAGCGCGACGACGCCCGCCGAGGCCTCCTTGTCGACCTTCTGCCCGTGCTCCCCGACGCCCGACTTCTCGAGCTCGGCCAGGATGGGGATCAGCAGTCGCGTGCGGCCGAGCTGCGCGACGACCTCCGTGAGGCTCGCCGTCCCCGCCGAGAAGTCCGCGAGGACGCTCGTGAGCGCCGGGTCGGCCGAGCCGTCGTCGTCCGCGAAGCCCGAGGACGGAGGCAGCGCCTTGCCCGTCCCCTCGCCCGCCGGGCCCTTCGAGAACGGCGACGCGCCGTGCGCGTGCCCCGCGTGCGGATCACCGATGACCGGAGGAGCCGAGGCGGCCGAAGGGTCGGAACCGGCGGAGCGGTCGGAGAAGGGCGAGGTCACGGACGGCCTGCCACGTCGAGGGCCTGGGGCAGCGTGAAGGCGCCCGCGTACAGGGCCTTGCCGACGATGGCCCCCTCGACGCCCTCGCCCACGAGCGCGCGCAGCGCCTCGAGGTCCGCGAGGCTCGAGATGCCGCCCGACGCGACGACCGGGGCGTCGGTGCGCGAGGCGACCTCGCGCAGCAGGTCGATGTTGGGGCCGCGCAGCGTCCCGTCCTTGGTCACGTCGGTCACGACGTAGCGCGAGCAGCCTGCCGCGTCGAGGCGCTCGAGGACCTCCCACAGGTCCCCGCCCTCCTGCGTCCAGCCGCGGGCCGCGAGGGTCGTGCCACGCACGTCGAGCCCGACCGCGATCGCGTCGCCGTGCTCGGCGATGACCTTGGCCGTCCACTCGGGGTTCTCGAGGGCCGCGGTGCCGAGGTTGACCCGCGAGCAGCCCGTCGCGAGCGCACGGGCCAGGGACTCGTCGTCCCGGATGCCACCGGAGAGCTCGACCTTGACGTCGAGGCGCGCGACGACGTCGGCCAGGAGCTCGGCGTTGGAGCCGCGACCGAAGGCCGCGTCGAGGTCGACGAGGTGCACCCACTCGGCGCCGCCGGCCTGCCAGTCGAGGGCCGCCGACAGCGGGTCGCCGTACGAGGTCTCCGAGCCCGCCTCCCCCTGGACGAGGCGCACCGCCTGCCCGGCGGCGACGTCGACGGCGGGCAGCAGGACGAGACGATCGGTCATGAGGTGGTCCTTCCGAGGATTCACGAGGGGGTGGGCGCGAGCGCGGGGCGCAGGCGCCGGGTGACACGATGAACGGTCGAGCGAGGGGCGGGGCCTGAGCCCCTCCCGGACGGGTATCAGAGCGAACGGACCCAGTTCTCCAGGAGCCGGGCACCGGCGTCGCCGGACTTCTCCGGGTGGAACTGCGTCGCGGAGAGCGGACCGTTCTCGACGGCCGCGACGAACCGGCCGCCGTGGTCGGACCACGTGACGAGCGGGGCGCGGAACGCCGCACCCACGGGCTCGTCGACGCCCAGCGAGAAGTGGCGCGCCGCGTAGGAGTGCACGAAGTAGAACCGCTCGTCGGCGATCCCGTCGAACAGCACCGAGCCCTCGGGCACCTCGACGGTGTCCCAGCCCATGTGCGGGACGACGGGCGCCTCGAGGCGGTCGACGATGCCGGGCCACTCGCCGAGCCCCTCGGTGAGGGTGCCGTGCTCGTCGCCCTCGTCGAACATGACCTGCATGCCGACGCAGATCCCGAGCACGGGACGACCGCCCGCGAGGCGGCGCTCGACGATCTGGTCGCCGCGCACGGCCTTGAGCCCCGCCATGACCGCGGCGAACGCGCCGACGCCGGGCACGACCAGGCCCTCTGCCTCCGACGCGCGCGCCCGGTCCGCGGTCAGCTCGACGCGCGCGCCGACCCGCTCGAGCGCGCGGACCGCGGAGCGGACGTTGCCGAAACCGTAGTCGAGGACGACGACCGAGGGGCCCTCGCTCACTTCTTGCGCGCCTTGCGGGCGGAGGCGGTGAGCAGACGCATGGCCTTCCAGCGTGAGATGCCCGAGCTGGGGACGACGCCCGGGAGGTCCGTGACGGTCGCGTGCCCCGTCACGAGGTCCTCGAGCTCCTCGGGGGCGCCGCCGAGCACGAGGCCGGGGGCGAGGGTGTCGCCCTCGACCCCGTCCTCCCAGCGGGTCGCCGTGAGCTGCTCGCCACGACGCGTGAGGAGGATCAGGGGCACGCCCTTGACGAGCGTCGAGATCGCGGCCGCCGCCCGCTGCGGGGCGTCGCCCGACAGGTCGCGCAGGACGGCGAGCGCACCGATGCCGGTGGGCACGGCGTCGACCTCGATCTGCGCGATGGAGCACGCCGCCGCGAGCGGCTCGGCGCCCGCGATCTGCGTCACGAGGACAGCGACGTCGGGGTCGGCGGACGGGGTGAGCAGGCTCGAGATGTCGTCCGGGATCTCCAGGTCCAGCTCGGGCTCGTCGGCGGGGTTCTGCGGGGTGGTCATGTCGTCCGTCTCGGTCGTCCGCGGGTCGCGGGGGTGATCGCCGTGCTCAGGCCCGTCGGGCTGAGCGGGGGTGGTCGGCTCGGAGGTCACAGGGCGCCCTTGGTCGACGGGATGCCGTCGACCCGGGCGTCGGGCGCCACGGCGAACCGCAGCGCGCGGGCGAGCGCCTTGAACTGCGCCTCCACGATGTGGTGGGGGTCGCGGCCCGAGAGCACGCGCACGTGGATGCAGATGGCCGCGTGGTGCGCGATCGACTCAAGCACGTGGCGGGTGAGCGACCCCGTGAAGTGGCCACCGATCAGGTGGTACTCCTGCCCCGCGGGCTCACCCTCGTGCACGAGGTACGGGCGACCCGACACGTCCACGACCGCGAGCGCGAGCGCCTCGTCGAGCGGGACCATGGCGTCGCCGAACCGTGAGATCCCGGCCTTGTCGCCCAGCGCGATCCGCAGCGCCTCGCCGATCGTGATCGCGACGTCCTCGACCGTGTGGTGCGCGTCGATGTGCGTGTCACCCGTGGCCTTGACCGTGAGGTCGATGAGCGAGTGCTTGCCGAGGGCCGTCAGCATGTGGTCGTAGAACGGGACGGTCGTCGAGATGTCCGTCTTCCCGGTCCCGTCGAGGTCCAGCTCGACGAGCACGCTCGACTCCGACGTCGCCCGCTCGATGCGCGCGGTGCGCTTCACAGTCCTGCCACCTCCACCAGGGCGTCCTTGAACGCCGTCATCTCCTGCGGCGTGCCGATCGACACCCGCAGCCATCCGTCCGGTCCAGTCTCCCGGATGAGGACGCCTCGATCCAACAGGCCCTGCCAGATCGCGTGGCGGTCCGGGAACGTGCCGAACAGGACGAAGTTCGCGTCGGAGTCCGCGACCTGCAAGGGCTCGCCGTCCAGGACGGCCGGACGCTGCGCGCGCAGCCAGGCGACGGTGGCGTCGCGCTCGGCCCGCAGGTCGTCGACCTGGGCCAGGAGGGACGCCGAGTGCTTGAGCGCCGCGCGGGCGACGGCCTGCGTCACGGCCGACAGGTGGTACGGCAGGCGGACCACGCGCAGCGCGTCCACGAGCGGGCGCGCCGCAGCGAGGTAGCCCACACGGGCCCCGGCCAGCGCGAACGCCTTGGACATGGTGCGGGTGACCGCGAGGTTCGGGTAGCGCTCGAGGAGCTCGAGGGCCGAGGGGACCCCGGCGCGACGGAACTCGCCGTACGCCTCGTCGACCACGACGACCGCGGACGTGCCCGGCTCGGCGCCGCGCGGCGTGACCGCGAGCGCCGCCTCGCACACGGCCTCGACGACCTCGCGCGACAGGGCCGTGCCCGTCGGGTTGTTGGGGCTCGCCAGGAGGATCACGGACGGCGCGTGCTCGGCGATCGCCGCACGAGCGGCGTCGGCGTCGAGCGTGAAGTCCTCCTCGCGGCGGCCGGTGACCCAGGCCGTGGAGGTGTCGCGCGCGTACTCGGGGTACATCGAGTAGGTGGGCGCGAAGGACAGCGCGGTGCGCCCCGGGCCGCCGAAGGCCTGGAGCAGGTGCAGCATGATCTCGTTCGACCCGTTGGCCGCCCACACCTGCTCGGGGGCCACGCGCACGCCCGACTCCCCCGCGAGGTAGTCCGCGAGGTCCTGGCGCAGTCCCAGGAAGTCGCGGTCCGGGTAGCGGTTGAGGGTCGCGGCGGCAGCGGCGACGTCGGCGGCGATGGTCGCGACGACCTCGGCCGAGGGCGCGTAGGGGTTCTCGTTGACGTTGAGCAGGACGGGGACGTCGAGCTGCGGCGCCCCGTACGGCTCGATCCCCGCGTGCTCGGTCCGCACCGGCAGGTGCACCTCGGACGCGGCGTGCGCGCGGGGCTGCGAGAGGGAGGCACCCGCCTGGGGTGCGCCGTCCGGGGACTCGAGGAGTGGAGTGGTCACCAGGACAGTCTACGAAGCCGTTCGTGCGGGAGCGGTGGACGTCCGGCAGGCGGTCGGTGAGCCTGTGTGCGACGCGCGTCCCGTCGGCCGTGCGTCAGGTCGTGACGACGTCCGTCCCGCTGACCGTGACGGCGAGCCGTGGGAGCGGCGAGGGCGCCGGGCCGGCGAGCACGTCGCCCGTGCTCAGGTCGAAGCGGGACCCGTGGCACGGGCAGTCGAGCTCGCCGTCGCCCGGCGCGACCGTGCAGCCCTGGTGCGTGCAGATCGCGCTGAAGGCCTCGAACGTCCCCTCCTCGGGCTGGGTCACGAGGTAGGGCGCGCCGTCGACCTGGACGGACACCGCGCCGCCCACGGGCACGTCGCCCGTGGCGGTGACCACGGTGCCCGACGGCGCCGCGGCAGTCCCGCTCGTCCCCCCGCCCTCGCCCGTGGTCCCGGTGGCACTGCTCCCGCCACCGCCGCCCGAGCAGGCAGCGAGGACCAGCGCCCCCGCGCCCGTACCTGCGGACACGAGGAGCGAGCGTCGGGTGAGGAGGTCGTGCGAGTGCGCAGGCTCCTGCACGGGCGCCACCGCCTGTCCGTGGGGCATCGGCTGCGCCGAGGTCACCTGCGTGGTCGAGGTCCTCATGGTCACCCTCCGCCGTGCGTCGCGGGTCGATCGGTCCTTCAATTGAAGCATCGGGTCCCGTGCCGCGCGCGAGCGCGGAGCGGCCCGCCCGGGGCGCGCATCCTGCGCGCGCCGGAGCGCTCAGCGCACCTGCACCAGAGCACTCGGAGCACCCCATGGACGCGTCCGGCCCACCTCCCACCGACGGCTCGACGCCCGGGCGCTCCCCGGCGTCGGGCACGCCTCCCACTCCCCCGCCGCTGCCGCGCGGCGCGTGGCTGCTGCGCGGCGTGACGGCCGCGGGGCTGCTGCTGTCGGCCGACGTCCACCTGTTCCTGTACGTCCAGGGCTACCAGGACATCGAGGTCGTCGGGCCGCTGTTCCTGCTCAACGCGGTCGCCGGGTTCGCGCTCGGGCTCGCGGTCCTGGTGTGGCGCCACTGGTTGCCGCTGCTGGGGGCGATCGGGTTCTCCGTCGCGACGCTGGGCGCGTTCTACCTGTCGACGACCGTCGGCTTCTTCAGCGTGAACGAGACGGTCGGCGGGGTCCAGCAGGTCACGGCCGCGGTGGCCGAGTGGGTCGCGCTCGTCGGTGCGCTGCTGGCGCTCGTGGTCGAACGTCGCCGGGCGTCGGGGCGGTCGCGGAGGGGCCCCTGAACTGCACGAACATCGCTTGTGATGATCTTCACAAGCCTCCGGTCCGTGCTCACCGGCACTCACCGCGCACCCGCCGACCCGCTCGGATACGGTCGAGGAGCCGGACATCATGGGACGCGCAGCGCGTCCCGTCGCGCCTGACGCGCCAGTCGACGGCTCGACCCCCCGGTGTCCGCTCCTGGAGGAGAGCCATGAGCACCATGAAGGCAGCCGTCGTCCACACGTTCGCCGCACCCCTGACGATCGACGACGTCGAGGTCCCCACCCCCGGACCCCTCGAAGCGCTCGTCAAGGTCGACTACACCGGCGTGTGTCACACCGACCTGCACGCCGCCCACGGCGACTGGCCGGTCAAGCCGTCCCCGCCGTTCGTCCCCGGCCACGAGGGCGTCGGCACGGTCGTGGCCGTCGGCGACCAGGTCACACGTGTGAAGGTCGGCGACAAGGTCGGCAACGCCTGGCTCTGGAGCGCGTGCGGCGAGTGCGAGTACTGCGAGACCGGCTGGGAGACCCTCTGCCCGAACCAGAAGAACGGCGGCTACTCGGTCGACGGCTCGTTCGGTCAGTACATGCTCGTGGACTCCCGCTACGCCCCGATCATCCCCGACGGCGTCGACGACTCCGCGGTGGGCCCCATCCTGTGCGCGGGCGTCACGGTCTACAAGGGCCTCAAGCAGACCGACACCCAGCCCGGCGAGTGGGTCCTGGTCTCCGGCATCGGCGGCCTGGGCCACATCGCCGTCCAGTACGCGGTCGCGATGGGCCGCCGCGTCGCCGCGGTCGACGTCGACGACGACAAGCTCGCCCTGGCCCGCAAGCACGGCGCCGAGGTCACGGTCAACGCCGCCACGTCGGCCGACGCCGCGGCCGAGATCCAGGAGAAGACCGGGGGCGGCGTGCACGGGGCGCTCGTGACGGCTGTCAACGCGCACGCGTTCCCCCAGGCCGTCGGAGCGCTGCGCCGCGGCGGCACCGTGTCCCTCGTGGGGCTGCCCCCGGAGAAGTTCCCGCTCGACATCTTCACGACCGTGCTGTTCGGTCTCACGGTCCGCGGCTCGATCGTCGGGACCCGCAAGGACATGGCCGAGGCCCTGGACTTCTTCGCCCGCGGCAAGGTCACCCCGACCTACACCGTCCGGCCGCTGAGCGACGTCAACGACATCTTCAGCGAGATGGAGCAGGGCAAGATCGACGGGCGCGTCGTCATGGACATGCGCTCCTGAGCACCCGGTGAGCGGCTCGTGCCCGCCCCTGGGCGGGCGACGGCGCCGCCCACACGGGCCCCGGGGGGGCG
>NZ_JACSQE010000007.1:217998-220690 GCF_014836745.1 Oerskovia gallyi | reverse complement strand
CCCGTCGGACGCACCGGGCCCGACCTGTGCACGACCGCGCGCTGTCCCACCCAGCGCCTACGATCGCTGGGTGACCTCGTTCCCCCGTGACCCGCACGACCCGTACGCCGACCTCCCGCCCGACTTCGCGTCGGAGCCACCCGCCGACCTCTACGACGAGCCCCCGGTCCCCGACGACGCGGGACCCGCGGTGCGTCGCGCCGCCGCCCCCGGCGGGGCACCGGCCCCGGCGCCTGCCCCGGCCGACACGGCGACCGACACCCCGGCCGACGCTGCCTCGGCCGCCGACGCCGCGCGGCTCGCCAAGGTCGCCATGCTGCGCGGGCTCCTCGAGGGCAAGGACCTGCGCGAGGAGGCCGAGGCCGCGCTCCGCAAGCTCGTGGGCCGCGACGACGCCGCGCTGCGCGACGACCAGTGGCTCGCGATCGAGGCCCTGGTCGCGTTCCGCCGTCGGGCCCTCGTGGTCCAGCGCACCGGCTGGGGAAAGTCCGCGGTCTACTTCGTCGCGACCTCGCTGCTGCGCTCGCGCGGCGCGGGTCCCACGGTCATCGTCTCGCCGCTGCTCGCCCTGATGCGCGACCAGATCTCGGCCGCGGCCCGCGCCGGGATCCGTGCTGTGACCATCAACTCCTCGAACATGACCGAGTGGGACGAGGTGCACGCCGCGATCGCCGCGGGCGAGGTCGACGTGCTGCTCTGCTCGCCCGAGCGGCTCAACAACCCCGGCTTCCGCGACGAGGTGCTCCCCCGGCTCGCGGCCGACGCGGGCCTCGTCGTGATCGACGAGGCGCACTGCATCTCCGACTGGGGCCACGACTTCCGGCCCGACTACCGCCGCATCCGCACCCTGCTCGCGGACCTGCCCCCGGGCATCCCCGTGCTGGCGACGACCGCGACCGCGAACGAGCGCGTGACCGCCGACGTCGCGGAGCAGCTCGGGGTCACGGGGGCGTCGGTCGGGGCGGGAGCCCCGGGCGCCGTCGCCGGTGCGCCCGGAGCCCCGCGCGAGGACGTGCTCGTGCTGCGCGGCGGCCTCGACCGCGAGTCGCTGCACCTGGCCGTGCTGAACCTGCCCGACCAGCCGAGCCGCATCGCGTGGCTCGCCGAGACGCTCCAGGACGTCGACGGCTCGGGGATCGTCTACTGCCTGACGGTCTCGGCCGCCGAGCAGGTCGCGAGCCAGCTCCGCGCGACGGGGCTGGCCGTGGCCGCGTACACGGGCCAGACGGACACGACCGAGCGCGAGCAGCTCGAGGCCGACCTCAAGGAGAACCGGGTCAAGGCGCTCATCGCGACCTCGGCGCTCGGCATGGGCTTCGACAAGCCGGACCTCGCGTTCGTCGTGCACCTCGGGGCACCCTCGTCGCCCATCGCGTACTACCAGCAGGTCGGTCGTGCGGGGCGTGGCGTCGACAGCGCGGTCGTCGTGCTCCTGCCCGGCGAGGAGGACCGGCGCATCTGGGAGTACTTCGGCTCGCTCGCCTTCCCCGCCGAGCGACAGGTCCGCGAGACGCTCGCGGCCCTCGAGGCCGGGGGCGGCACGCAGTCGGTCGCGGCCCTCGAGACGCAGGTCGACCTCAAGCGCTCACGCCTCGAGACCATGCTCAAGGTGCTCGACGTCGACGGCGCGGTGCGCCGGGTCAAGGGCGGCTGGGTCTCGACCGGGCAGCCGTGGGTCTACGACGCCGACCGGTACGCGCGCGTCGAGCAGACCCGGCTCGCCGAGCAGCGGTCCATGATCGACTACGAGGCCACGACCGGCTGCCGCATGGCCTTCCTGCGCGCGACGCTCGACGACCCCGAGCTCGAGCCCGGCTGGCGGTGCGGACGGTGCGACCGGTGCGGCGGCGTCGACCTGCCCGCGGCCCCCGACGCCGAGGCCGTGTCCGCCGCGCGTGCAGACATGGACCGCCCGGGAGTCGAGGTCGTCGCGCGCCGCCAGTGGCCCACAGGCCTCGACCGGCTGGGGCTCGACCTCAAGGGCCGGCTGTCGCCCGAGGAGCTCGCGTCCCCGGGACGCGCCGTCGCGCGCCTCGACGGGCTGGGCTGGTCGGGTCCGCTGCGTGAGCTCTTCGCGCCCGGCGTACCCGACGGCGAGACCCCCGTCGCGCTGCGCCGTGCGGCCGCGCGCGTGCTCGACGAGTGGGACGCGCTCTACGCCGCACCCAGCGGCGACGGCCTCGATGCCGCCGGGGCGGCCGACGCCGCGTCGGCGGCGGACGGGGCGGGCGACGAGCCGGCTCCCGCGCGCCGGCTCCTGCTCGACGGCGTCGTGTCGGTCCGGTCGGCCACGCGACCTCACCTCGTCCAGCACCTCGCGGGCGGGCTCGCGCGCTACCTCGACCGCCCGCTCGTCGGGTCTGTCGGTCCCGTGCCGGGCCGCGAGCAGCCCGGGCGCCACGACGTGAACTCGGCCATGCGCCTGGCGGGGGTCGTCGAACGCCTCCGGCTCGAGCTGTCCGGGCCCGCGCTGGCCGGTCTCGCGGGACGCCGGATCCTCCTGGTCGACGACTACACCGACTCGGGCTGGACCCTCACGGTCGCCGCCCGCCTGCTGCGCCAGGCAGGCGCTGCGGCGGTCTACCCGTTCGTGCTCGGGGTGCGATAGGCCCTGACAGCTCGGACGGCGCTGACGACGCTGGCCATGACGCACGAGAGCGGGGGGGGGGGGGGGGGGGGGGGGGGGGGGGGG
>NZ_JACSQE010000007.1:209234-217988 GCF_014836745.1 Oerskovia gallyi | reverse complement strand
CCCCCCCCCCCCCCCCCCCCCCCCCCCCCCCGCTCTTTCGGGACGTGCCGCGCCTACTGGAAGCGCGCCCTGATCGCCTCGCCGTGCGCGGGCAGGTCCTCGTCGTTGGCCACGGCCACGATGCGGTCCGCCAGCTCCTGGAGCGCGTCGGCCGAGTACTCGACGACCTGGACCGCGCGCAGGAAGCTGTGCACCCCGAGCCCGCTGGAGTAGTGCGCGCAGCCACCGGTCGGCAGGACGTGGTTGGAGCCCGCCATGTAGTCGCCCAGCGGGACGGGCGAGTACGGGCCGACGAAGATCGCGCCCGCGCTCTGCACCCGCTCGGCCACGGCGGCGGCGTCGGCCGTCTGGACCTCGAGGTGCTCGGCGCCGTACGAGTCGACGACGTCGAGACCCTGCTCCAGGTCGTCGACCACGATGATCGCGGACTGCGGCCCGGACAGCGCCTGCGCCACGCGCGCCGCGTGCTTGGTCTCGGGGACGAGGTCCACGAGGCGGGCATCGACGGCCGCTGCCAGCTCGACCGACGGTGTCACGAGCACGGCCGCGGCGTCAGGCGTGTGCTCGCCCTGGCTGATGAGGTCGAGCGCGACGTGCGTGGGGTCCGCGCCGCCGTCCGCGAGGATCGCGATCTCGGTGGGACCTGCCTCGGAGTCGATCCCGACGACACCGCGCACGAGCCGCTTGGCGGCCGCGACGTAGATGTTCCCCGGACCCGTGATGACGTCGACGGGCTCGCACAGGTAGTCGCCGTCCTGCGGCTCGCTGCCCGCGGCGCCGTACGCGAACATCCCGATCGCCTGGGCCCCGCCGACGGCGTACACCTCCTCGACGCCCAGCAGCGCGCACGCCGCGAGGATCGTGGGGTGCGGCAGGCCGTCGTTCTCGCGCTGCGGCGGAGAGGCCACCGCGAGCTCGCGCACGCCGGCCTCCTGCGCCGCGACGACGCTCATGATGACCGACGACGGGTAGACGGCGATCCCACCGGGCACGTAGAGCCCGACGCGACGCACCGGGATCCAGCGCTGGCGGACCTGGGCTCCCGGCGCCAGGTCGACCGAGAACGGCTGGGGGCGCTGGGCGGCGTGCACCGTGCGGACGCGGCGGATCGCCTCCTCGAGACCGTCGCGCACGAGCGGGTCGAGCGTCTCGAGGGCCTGGGCCATGCGCTCCGCCGGGACCCGCAGGTGGACCGGTCGCACGCCGTCGAACCGCTCCGAGAGGTCCCGCAGCGCCGAGGCACCGTGCAGGCGGACGTCATGCAGGATCGGGGCGACCTTCTCCGCGGCGTCCTCGACGCCGATCTCCGGACGAGGCAGGATCTCCGTGAGCTCACGGGGAGACAGGGAACGACCACGCAGGTCGATGCGATTGATCACCGACCCATCGTAGGCCGGGCCGCGAGCCGACCTCCAGGCCATTCAGCAGGTGGGCAGGTCCCCGGCACGTCCCGGACGCGAGAGAATGGTCCTCATGACCACGACACCCACGGTGGAGATCACCGACGACGTCATCCGCCTCGGCCAGTTCCTCAAGCTCGCGAGCCTCGTCGACTCCGGTGCCCACGCCCGCGACCTCATCTCGGAGGGAGAGGTCCAGGTCAACGGCGAGGTCGACACGCGCCGCGGCCGCCAGCTCCGCAAGGGCGACGTCGTCACGGTCGACGTGCCGACCGGCCAGATCGGCGCGATCGTCGGCTAGCAGCCGGGGGGTACCGGGCGCCCCGGCTGCCCAGCAGCCGCCCCCCGTACCCCTCAGAAGGCCATGTAGCTCGAGCTCATGACCTTGTCCGCGACGATCCGCAGGACGACGCGGCGCGGGTTGACGCGCGGCTCCTTGTAGCGCCGCGTGTACCGGCGCACGGCCTCGGCGACCTCGTCGGGGTCGCGCGAGACCGAGATGGTGCCCTCGAGGGTGATCCACCGCCCGCCCTCGACCTGGCAGACGGCCGCCCGGGGGCGAGCCCCCTCGGGCGTGAGGCGCTCGGCGTTGAGCGCCTTGACCGACGTGTCGTTCGTGGTGATCCGCACGACCCCGGTCTCGGGGTCCCAGGTGAAGCCCACGGGCACGACGTGCGGGCTGCCGTCCTCCCGCAGGGTGGTCAGGGTCGCCAGGTGGCGCTCGGTCACGAAGACGCGCTGCTCGGGGGTCAGGTGGATCACGACCGCGAGTCTACGTGTCCTGGCCGGGCCCGAAGCCGTAGGTCGTGACGGGCGGGACGGTGCCCTGTGCGAGCGCGGTGAGCACCGCGGCCTCGTGCGGCACGACGGGGGTGGGCAGGGCGGAGAGCGCGAACCAGCGCAGGTCGGCGGCCTTGTCCCGCTCGACGACCACCGGCTCGCCGGCCCACGTGCGGCTCGCGAAGAAGAAGTCGACCCGTTGCTCGATCGGTCCACCGCCCGGACGCGTGCGGTGCATGACCGTGAGCGGTTCGAGGTCCGCCGTCGCGACGTCGATCCCCAGCTCCTCGCGCGCCTCCCGCCGCGCGGCGGCCAGCACGCTCTCGCCCTCCTCGACGTGCCCGGCCGCGGCCGCGGCCCAGTGGCCGTCCATGTACCCGGTGTTCCGCCGGAGCTGGAGCAGGACCTCGTCGCCGCGACGCAGCAGCACGTAGGCAGCCGGGATCACCTGGAAGCGCCCCGGGGAGCCGTCCGGCGCCGGGAGGTACCCGCCCCCGGGCCCTGGGCCCTCGGTTCCGGTCACACCGTGAGGCACGTCGGCCCGAGCAGCGCCTTGAGGTCCCCGTACAGCGCAGGGCTCTTCTCGACGCGCAGGGTGTCCTCGAGCCGCATGACCTTGGTCCGGCCAGGGCTCGTGAGCTTGAGGTGGACCTCGGTCACCCCCGGGTGCGTCGAGAGGATCTCGCGCAGCCGCTCGACCACGGGCTGGGTGCAGCGCGACTCGGGCAGGCTCACCAGCACCGGCGTCTCGGCGACCGTCGAGATGTCCGGGAGCGAGACCTCCATGGCCTGGAGCTGCATGGTCTCGTCACGGCGTCGCACGCGACCCCTCAGGACCACGACCTGGTCCTCGGCGAGGATCGTCGAGTACGCGAGGTACGTCTCGCCGAAGAACATGACCTCGACCCCGCCCTCGAGGTCCTCGATCGTGACCGCGGCCCAGGGGTTGCCGTTCTTGCTCATCTTGCGCTGGAGCGAGGTGATGAGGCCGGCGATGACGACCGTCGAGCCGTCGGGGCGTGCCTCGTCCGCCATGAGCGCGGCGATCGACGTGTCGGCCGCGCGTGTCAGGACGTGCTCGAGCCCCGACAGCGGGTGGTCGGACACGTACAGGCCGAGCATCTCGCGCTCGAACGCGAGGCGCTGCTTCTTGTCCCAGTCGGGGATGTCGGGCACGTCGACGCTGAACGACATGGCGGGATCCTCGGCGCCCAGGTCGGCGAAGAGGTCGAACTGCCCCTTGGCCTCCTCGCGCTTGACGCTGATGACCGAGTCCACCGCCTGCTCGTGCACCACGAGCAGCGCGCGCCGCGCGTGGTCGAGCGAGTCGAACGCCCCCGCCTTGATGAGCGACTCGATGGTCCGCTTGTTGCACACCACGGCGGGGACCTTGTCGAGGAAGTCGGTGAAGGACCCGAAGGTCCCCTTCTCCTCGCGGGTCGCGACGATCGCGTCCACCACGTTGGCGCCGACGTTGCGGACCGCGGTCAGGCCGAAGCGGATGTCCTTCCCGACGGCGGTGAAGTTGGCCGACGACGAGTTCACGTCCGGCGGCAGGACCGTGATCCCCATGCGGCGGCACTCGTTGAGGTAGAGGGCCGACTTGTCCTTGTCGTCGCGCACGCTCGTGAGCAGCGCGGCCATGTACTCGGTCGGGTAGTTGGCCTTGAGGTAGGCGGTCCAGTAGGAGACGACACCGTACGCCGCGGAGTGCGCCTTGTTGAACGCGTAGTCCGAGAACGGCAGCAGGATGTCCCACAGCGTCTTGACCGCGGCCATGGAGAAGCCGCGCTCCTTCATGCCGTTCGAGAAGCCCTCGAACTGCTTGTCCAGCTCGGACTTCTTCTTCTTGCCCATGGCACGGCGCAGGATGTCGGCCTGGCCGAGCGAGTACCCGGCGACCTTCTGCGCGATGGCCATGACCTGCTCCTGGTACACGATCAGGCCGTAGGTGGTCCCCAGGATGTCCTCGAGGGCTTCCTCGAGCTCGGGGTGGATCGGAGTGACCTCCTGCATCCCGTTCTTGCGCAGCGCGTAGTTGGTGTGGGAGTTGGCTCCCATGGGGCCCGGGCGGTAGAGAGCGCCCACGGCCGAGATGTCCTCGAAGTTGTCGGGGCGCATGAGCTTGAGCAGCGTCCGCATGCCGCCGCCGTCGAGCTGGAACACGCCCAGGGTGTCGCCGCGCCCCAGGAGCTCGTACGTCTTGGGGTCGTCGAGCGTGAGCGCCTCGAGCTCGACCGGGTCCTTGCCGTTCATCACGATGTTCTCGAGCGCGTCGTCGAGGATCGTGAGGTTGCGCAGCCCCAGGAAGTCCATCTTGATCAGGCCGAGGCCCTCACAGGTGGGGTAGTCGAACTGCGTGATGACCGCGCCGTCCTGCAGGCGGCGCATGATCGGGATGATGTCGATGAGCGGCTCGCTCGACATGATGACGCCGGCCGCGTGCACGCCCCACTGGCGCTTCAGTCCCTCGATGCCCTTGGCGAGCTCGACGACGCGCTGCGCGTCGGGGTCCGCCGAGTGGATCTGGCGGAACTCGTCGGCCTCGTTGTACCGCTTGTCGTCGGGGTTGAAGATCCCCGTGAGCGAGATGTCCTTGCCCATGATCGCGGGCGGCATGGCCTTGGTGAGCTTCTCCCCCATCGCGAAGGGGAAGCCCAGGAGACGCGAGGAGTCCTTGAGGGCCTGCTTGGCCTTGATGGTGCCGTACGTGACGATCTGGGCGACGCGGTCCTCGCCGTACTTCTCCGTCACGTAGCGGATGACCTCACCACGACGACGCTCGTCGAAGTCGACGTCGAAGTCGGGCATGGACACACGGTCGGGGTTGAGGAACCGCTCGAAGATCAGGCCGTGCTGGAGCGGGTCGAGGTCCGTGATGCGCATCGCGTACGCGGCCATGGAGCCCGCACCCGAGCCACGCCCCGGCCCCACGCGGATGCCGTTGTCCTTGGCCCAGTTGATGAAGTCGGCGACGACGAGGAAGTAGCCCGGGAAGCCCATCTGCACGATGACCTGGGTCTCGTACTCGGCCTGCTTGCGCACGGCGTCCGAGATGCCGTCCGGGTAGCGGTAGTGCAGGCCCTTCTCGACCTCCTTGATGAACCAGGAGGTCTCGTCCTCGCCCGGGGGGCAGGGGTAGTTGGGCATGTAGTTCGCGGAGGTGTCGAAGCTGACCTCGCACTGCTCGGCGATGAGCAGGGTGTTGTCGCAGGCCTCGGGCAGCTCCTTCCAGATGTGCCGCATCTCGGCTGCCGACTTCACGTAGTACCCGTCGCCGTCGAACTTGAAGCGGTCCGGGTCGGCGAGCGTGGAGCCGGAGTTGATGCACAGCAGCGCCTCCTGGGAGTGGCTGTCCTCCTTCTTCACGTAGTGCAGGTCGTTGGTCGCGACGAGCGGTGCCCCGATCGTCTCGGAGAGCCGCAGCAGGTCCTTGATGACACGTCGTTCGATGTCGAGCCCGTGGTCCATGAGCTCGACGTAGAAGTTCTCCTTGCCGAACACGTCCTGGAGCTCGCCGGCGGCCTGCACGGCCGCGTCCCACTGGCCGAGCCGCAGCTTGGTCTGGATCTCGCCCGAGGGGCAGCCCGAGGACGCGATCATGCCCTTGCCGTAGCGCTCGAGCAGGTCGCGGTCCATGCGGGGCCACTTGCCCATCTGGCCGTCGAGCGAGGCGAGCGAGCTCGCGCGGAAGAGGTTGTGCAAGCCCTCGTTGTTGCGGGCCCACATCGTCAGGTGCGTGTACGCGCCACGGGCCGAGACGTCGTCGGACTCCTGGCCCTTCTCGCCGAAGCGCACGCGCGTCTGGTCGAAGCGGCTCGTGCCGGGCGTGACGTACGCCTCGACGCCGATGATGGGCTTGATGCCCGCCTGCGTCGCCTTGGACCAGAAGTCGAACGCCCCGAAGATGTAGCCGTGGTCCGTGGTCGCGATGGCCTTCTGCCCCAGGCGCGCGGTCTCCTCGAAGAGGTCTCCGAGCCGCGCGGCGCCGTCCAGCATCGAGTACTCGGTGTGGACGTGCAGGTGGACGAAGTCGTCGGACTTCTGGGTGCTTCCGGGGGCGACGGCAGACGGCATGCGACGAGTCTAGATCGACCCACCGACGCCTCCCGGCGTGTCGCCCGACGACACCGGCGTGTGCCTTCTCTCATGCCCGCCCGACGGCGCCACGAGCCTCACGGGCTCGGCGCCCCGGGGCATGGGTCGCCCCACGAGGGACGGCGGCTGGAACCGTTCGCGGCCCGTGACAGCCCCCGTCTGCGCGTCAGCCGCGCAGGCGCAAGGTCTTCGCGGCGTCCCGGTGGTCGATCCCCGCGTCGAGGTACACCGGCCCGTACACCTCGTACCCGAGGCGTTCGTAGAAGCCCGTGGCCTGCGTCTGCGCGCTGAGCTCGATCCGGACCCTGCCGTCCGCCGCGTGCTCGGCGAGCGCGATCTCCTCGAGCGCGCGCATGACCGTCGCGCCCGCGCCCGTGCCTCGGGCGGCGCGGGCGACCGCGACCCGTCCGACGTGCACCTCGCCCGGGTGGGCAGGGTCGGAGAGCAGGCGGCCGGTCCCCACGACGAGCCCCGTCGCGTCCCGGACCACGACATGGGTGGTGGTCGGCGCGAAGTCGGCGTCGTCGATCTCCTCGGCGAGCGGGACCTGCTGCTCGTCCACGAAGACCGCCAGCCGCAGCGCGTGCGCCTCGGTGAGCTGTTCGGGCGTCCGGACCCGTTCGGTCGTCAGCATCGTCGTCCTTCCGTCGGCGGACCCGCGAGCCCGCCGAGCCGGGTCAGGAGTACGCCCCGCGCACGACGTCGAGCGCACGCGCCAGGTCGTCGGGGTACTCGCTCGTGACCTGCGTCCACCGCCCGGTCGCCGGGTGCTCGAAACCGAGCTGCACCGCGTGCAGCCACTGCCGCGTGAGCCCGACCTTCTTGGCCAGCACCGGGTCGGCCCCGTACGTCAGGTCACCCACGCAGGGGTGGCGCAGCGCCGAGAAGTGCACGCGGATCTGGTGCGTGCGACCGGTCTCGAGGTGCACCTCGACGAGCGAGGCCGCCGGGAGCATCTCGAGGACCTCGTAGTGCGTGACCGAGGGCTTGCCCTCGGCCGTCACCGCGAACTTGTAGTCGGCCGACGGGTGGCGCCCGATGGGCGCGTCGATCGTGCCCGTCGTCGGCTCGGGGTGTCCCTGGACGAGCGCGTGGTAGACCTTCTCGACCGTGCGCTCCTTGAACGCACGCTTGAGCACCGAGTACGCGAGCTCGCTCTTGGCGACCACCATGAGACCCGAGGTGCCGACGTCGAGCCGGTGCACGATGCCCTGGCGCTCCGCGGCCCCCGACGTCGAGATGCGGTACCCCGCGGCGACCAGGGCACCGACGACCGTCGGCCCCGTCCAGCCGGGCGAGGGGTGCGCCGCGACGCCGACGGGCTTGTCGATGACCACCACGTCGTCGTCGTCGTACACGATCTTCATCCCCGGCACGGGCTCGTCGACGACCTGCGGCGTGGACGCCTCCGGCTCGTCGGGGATCTCGACCTCGAGCCAGGCCCCGGCGACCAGGCGGTCGGACTTGCCGAGCTCCCGACCGTCGACGCGCACCCCGCCCGCGGCGGCAACCTCGGCCGCACGCGTGCGCGACAGGCCCAGCAGGCGTGCGAGGGCCGCGTCGACCCTCTCGCCGGCCAGCCCGTCGGGCACAGGGAGCGAGCGCACCTGGCCCATCAGGACTCCGTCCCGGTCGTCGACCCGGTCGTGCCGGAGGCCTGGGGACCTGCGCCCGGCGCGGTCCTCGTCCCGGCACCCGGCGCGGGGGCGTCTGGTCCGTGCTCCACGACGGGGGACGCGTCGTCCCCGGCCTCTGCGGTCGCCGCCGTCTCCTCCACGTGCCGCTGGCCGTCGATGCCGATGCCCTGGACCGAGAGGATCGCGATCATCACCGCGGCCGCCACGACCGCGATGTCCGCGACGTTCCCGATGAACAGGTCCCCGTACCCGATGAAGTCCACCACGTGCCCCTGCGCGAAGCCCGGCTCGCGGAAGATCCGGTCGATGAGGTTGCCCAGGGCTCCACCGAGCAGCAGCCCGAGGGCGACCGCCCAGCCGCGCGACCCGATCTTGCGCATGCTGCGCACGATGAACACGATCACGACCGTGACGACGATCGTCAGGATCCAGGTGTAGCCCGATCCGATCCCGAGCGCCGCCCCCTCGTTGCGGATGAACGTCAGGTGGAGCCACTCGCCGAGGAGCTCGATGGTCTCGTGACCCTCGAGCTCGGCGACGGCCCAGATCTTGGTGACCTGGTCGACCAGGATCACGAGGGCCGCGAGCACCACGACCCACAGGACGAGGCGCCGCGGGGCGACGGTCACGCGCGGGGGGACGTCCGTGGCGGGGGCCGCGGACACGGCCCCGGTGCCACCCTCGGACGGGTCGGCGGGCGCGGGCTGCTGGGGAGAGGGAGTCGATGGCATCGGCGGCAAGTCTGCCATGTCCGGCCGCTGGTCCACGATCCGGGACGGCGAAGGCCCCCCGCCCCCGGGGGGCCCCCACGACCCCGCAGGCCAGCATGGTCGAGGTCG
>NZ_JACSQE010000007.1:95713-209224 GCF_014836745.1 Oerskovia gallyi | reverse complement strand
GGCCGGCCGCTGGGCCACGAGCCGGGACGGCGACGGCCGCCGCCCCGGGGGGGCCGGCGGCCTTCTCGCGTACGCAGGGCGGTCGCGTCAGCGACGTTCCTCGCGCTGCTTCGCCTCGACGGACAGGTTCGCCCGCGGGTAGGCCTGCAGACGCGCCTTGCCGATCGGGAGCCCGGTCGCCTCGCACGTCGCGTAGGTCCCGGCCGCGATGCGGTCGAGCGCGTGCTTGGTCTGCTCGAGCAGATCCCTCATGTTGTTGACGAGGGTGAGCTCCTGCTCACGTTCGAGCGCGCTGGACCCGGAGTCCGCCTGGTCGTCACCCGCACCGTCCCCCGAGTTGCGCAGGAGCTCCGAGAGCTCCTGGTCGGCCTCGGTGAGCTCTCGCTCGAGGCGCTCGCGCTCCTCCAGCAGGGTCGCTGCCTGCTCCTCCGCCTCCTTCACCGTCCACGGCTCCTCACCGTCACGCACGGGGAAGGACTTGACGTCGCGAGCTAGGTTCGGGAACTGCTGTCGTACGACCGCGCGCGTCGCGGTGCTGAGCTTGGTCATGTCGCCCCTCCGGTTCGAGTTGCGGTGAGAGTAGACGCCGCCTGCCGGTACGCACAACGCACCACGCCGGATGGACCGGTGTGGTGCGTCGTCACGGACCGACCGACGGCGAACCCTGTGGTCCGCACGCCTGGTGTGATCGTCTGCCAGGTGGCAGGTGGACTAGATGCCCGCGCTGAGGTCGCTCGAGCGACCCGCGCCGGAACCGCTGCGGGGCGGGAGAGCGCTGCCGCGGTTGTCGAGGTCCCCCATGAGGTTCTGCAGGTAGCTCTTGAGACGCGTGCGGTAGTCCCGCTCGAAGAGGCGGAGCTCGTCGATCTTGCGCTCCAGGAGCGAGCGCTCCTGCTCGAGCTGCGAGAGCGTGCGGTGCGAGGTCTCCTCGGCCTCCTGCACGATCCGGGTGCCCTCCTCCTTCGCTTCTGCGATGAGGCGGTCCCCCTCCTGCTGGCCCGAGCGCACGTAGTCGTCGTGCAGCTTCTGGGCGAGCTGGAGCATGCCCGTGGCCGACTCGGGCTCCGCGGCCGGCTTGCCCAGGACGGGAGCCGAGCTCGCGACGACGGGTGCGGGCTCCGGAGCGGACGGGGTCTCGACCACGGCCGGCTTGGACGGCGCCGAGGCGTCGGCGCGGCTGAGCTCGGCGACGCGTCGCTCCGCTGCGGCCAACTTGGTCTTGAGGTCGTCGTTCTCCTCCTGCACGGAGTTGAGCGTCCTCACCACCTCGTCCAGGAAGTCATCGACCTCTTCGACGTCGTAGCCCTCGCGGAACTTCGTCGCGGAGAACTTCTTGTTCAGGATGTCCTCTGCTGTCAGCAGTGCCATCGTCTCACCTCAATGCGTTTGCGCCGTCAGTCCGGGCGATCTCGAGATCGCCACAGTCCAAAGTAGCGGAGATTGTCAGCGGAGGCGGACTCCGACCGAGGCCCCGTCGGGGCCACCGGTCGCAAGAACGCCGTGATGTCAGATTTCTACGTGTTTACAGAGACCTCAGGATCTGTGCAGCGAACGACACTGCGAGAAAGAGCACGATGAACCCGAGGTCGATCCGCACCTGACCGAGGGTCAGGGGCGGGATGACCTTGCGCAGTGCGCGCAGCGGCGGGTCGGTCAGGGAGTAGATGGCCTCCGCCAGGACGAGCATGACACCGCGGGGGCGCCAGTCGCGCGCGAAGACCTGCACCCAGTCGAACACCACACGTCCGATGAGCACCACGAGGTAGAGGCCGAGGACGAATGCCAGCAGATCGAAGACGAAATTCACAGGGTCAACTGTGCCAGAGTCCGCGGTCAGCTCTGGTTGAAGAAGCCGGCGCGGCTCACCGGAGGCTCGGGCGCCTGCTCCTCGCCCGTGATCTCGACGTGCTCGGGCGAGAGCAGGAAGACCTTGTTGGTCACGCGCTCGATGGCCCCGTGCAGACCGAAGATGAGCCCCGCGGAGAAGTCGACGAGACGCTTGGCGTCCGCGTCGTCCATGTCGGAGAGGTTCATGATGACCGGTGTGCCACCACGGAACGCCTCCCCGATGACGCGGGCGTCGTTGTAGGAACGCGGGTGCACGGTGGTGATCCGGCGGAGCTCTGCTGCTGACATGCTCGTCTGGGGTACCTCTCGTGGGGCGACCGTCCTGTGCAGGGGGGTCACCTGAGCCTGGTAGTCGGTCGGCACGTCGGCCCCCAAGTCGTCGTACTCGTCGATGAACTCTTCCTGGTCGCCCTCGCCTCGATCATCAGCGAGGCCCAGGTAAAGCATGGTCTTGCGAAGTGCTCCGGCCATCGCCCTCTCTCCGTCCTCATGTCGACTGCTGGTTCCGTGCTTTGCACGCTAACCCAGCCCCGGACACGCGCGTGATGCGACACGCCCAGGAAGCGACAACGGGCCGTGGGGTGAGAATCACGCACGGCACGAGACGGGCACCGGCTCATCCCAGGGCGACGACTCCCGCGAACCGCCCCGTGGTGGCGCCGCGGCGCGTCGCGAGACGGTGCGAGTAGAAGCGCTCGTCCTCGAGGGTGCAGATCCCGGTCTCGACGATCTCCGCCACCCCGGCGGCACGCAGCTCGGCGACGACTCCCGCCGGCAGGTCGAGCGCGGGCGTGCCCCAGCTCGTGGTCGACTCGGTGCCCGGACGGAGGGCGGCCACCTCGTCGCGCATCTCCTCGGGGACCTCATAGCACCGCCCGCACGCGGCGGGCCCGACGACGGCACGCACCCGGCCCGCTCGCGCCCCCTGCGCGAGCAGCGCGTCGAGGGCCGTACCGACGACCCCTGCGAGCAGGCCCTGCCGACCCGCGTGGGCCACGCCGACGACCCGGGCCTCGGGGTCGGCGAGCAGGACCGGGACGCAGTCGGCGACGAGGACACCGAGCCCGAGGCCGGGCTGGGCCGTGACGAGGGCGTCGTGCTCGCCGCACGTCGCAGCCCCCGCGTCACGCTCGACCCGCGCTGCCCGGTCGTCCGCCGTGAGCACACGGACCCCGGCACCGTGCACCTGGGTGCCGAAGACGAGGGGCGCACCGAGGAGTCGGCCGACCGCGGCCCGGTGGCCGAGGACGCGCTGGGCGTCGTCCCCGACGCCCAGCCCGAGGTTGAGCCCCGACCAGGGCGCGGGCGACGTGCCTCCCGCACGACCGGTGAACGCAGCACGCACCCCCGGCCCGAGGTCGACCTCGAGAACCGGGGGTGCGGGGAGTGCAGGATCGAGCACGGGCTACTTCAGGAAGTCGGGGACGTCGAGGTCCTCGACCTTGCGCCGGACGGGCTCCTCGTCGTACAGGCGGGGCACCTCGACCTGGGCGGAACGGTCGGCCGCCGCCTGCTCGGCGTTCACGTTCTCGTCGGTGGGGACGACGCTGAACGTCGGGATCGGCGCGTAGCCGGCCGAGACCGTGGCCGCCCCTCCCCCGAAGGTCACGGGGACGTCGTCGGGCTCCGAGGTGATCGGGACCACCGGGCGCGGCAGCGTGTGGCTGCCCGTGGCCGTGGGCACCGCCGCCGGGACCGGCGCCGGGACCGGCGCCGGAGCGGGTGGCGTCGCGGGCGTGCCGGCGACCTGACCCAGCGCACGGGCGTCCTTGCGGATCTGGGGCGTGCCACCGTCGAACCCGGCCGCGATGACCGTCACGCGGACCTCGTCACCCAGGGCGTCGTCGATCACGGCACCGAAGATGATGTTCGCCTCGGTGTGCGCGGCCTCGTGGACCAGTCGCGCGGCCTCGTTGATCTCGAAGAGACCGAGGTCCGAGCCGCCCTGGATCGAGAGCAGCACGCCGTGCGCACCGTCGATGCTCGCCTCGAGCAGGGGCGAGGAGATGGCGAGCTCGGCCGCCTGGACCGCGCGGTCCTCGCCTCGTGCCGAGCCGATCCCCATGAGGGCGCTGCCCGCACCCTGCATGACCGACTTCACGTCGGCGAAGTCGAGGTTGATCAGGCCCGGGGTCGTGATGAGGTCCGTGATCCCCTGGACGCCCGAGAGCAGGACCTGGTCGGCCGAGTGGAACGCGTCGAGCGCCGAGACGTTGCGGTCCGACATCGACAGGAGCCGGTCGTTGGGGATGACGATGAGGGTATCGACCTCGTTGCGCAGGGCCTCGATCCCCTGGTCGGCCTGGACCGAACGACGGCGCCCCTCGAACGTGAAGGGTCGCGTGACGACACCGACGGTCAGGGCGCCCAGCGAACGCGCGATGCGCGCGACCACCGGGGCGCCACCGGTCCCGGTGCCACCGCCCTCGCCCGCCGTGACGAAGACCATGTCGGCGCCCCGCAGGACGTCCTCGATCTCCTCGGCGTGGTCCTCGGCCGCCTTCTTGCCCACCTCGGGGTCGGCACCCGCTCCGAGGCCACGCGTGAGCTCGCGCCCGACGTCGAGCTTGACGTCCGCGTCGGACATCAGCAACGCCTGCGCGTCGGTGTTGATGGCGATGAACTCGACGCCCTTGAGACCGACCTCGATCATCCGGTTGACGGCGTTCACGCCACCACCGCCGATGCCGACCACCTTGATCACTGCTAGGTAGTTCTGCGGAGTTGCCACGTCAATGCCTCTCGATCCTGTAGCCCTCAACCTTCACCCTCAACTAGAGGGTTATAGTTATGTCAGGTTGTGCTGTGTCGACGGTAGGTGCCCGCCCCTGCCGTATCAACGACCCGCCCGCGCGTGTCGGCGAAAACCTCTGCGATGGTTCACGTCACACCTCTCCCCGGCCCTCACCGGGTGATCGGCATCGTCGGGGCCGAGACGTCGTAGAGCTTGGCCCCCTGGTTCTCCGGCAGCCCGCGGAGTGCCTGGAGCACCCTGACCTTGAGCGCCGCGTCCTCGTCGTTCCCCCACTCGACGACCGCGCCGTCACGCAGCGTCATGGTGACCGCGTCCTGCGTCGGTGCCGTGACCTCGGCGACCTCGGCCTGCAGCTCGGGCGGCAGCGCGTTGAGCACGATGCGCGCGGCCCGCAGCGAGCGCGCACCCCCCTCGTCGAGCGTCACGCCGATGGCCGGCAGCCCCTCCGGCACCGCCTCGACCGTCGCGACCTGGACCCCGTCACGATCCAGCAGCGCAAAGGCCCCTTCGTGCGGCACCGCGGCCACCGGCTCCCTCGACTCCAGGGTCACGCTCAGCCCGTCGGGCCACTCCCGCAGGATCCGCACGTCGCGCACACCGTTGAGCTCGAGGATCTCGTCGCGCAGGCCGATGGTGTCGACCCGGGGCAACGGGACCCCCGCCACGCCCCCGATCACCTGCTGGACCTCGGCGATGTCGATCACGGTCCCCTCCCCCGAGATCTCGACCTTGGCGGGATCGGCCCCGAGCAGCGGCGAGAAGAGCGCGACCCAGACCGCGGTCGCGAGCACGAGCACCCCACCGGCCCAGCCGAGGACCCGGTTCCGGAGACGGTGCCGACGCATCGCGGCCTTCTCGGCGAGCCGGTCCGCCATCCCGGTCGAGACCACGCGGTCGACGGGGCGACCCCCACCACCCACCGGCCCCCGGACGAAGGGGACCGGTCCGGTCGCGGGACGCTCGCGCGTCGAGGTCCCCGCCGCGGGCGCCGAGCCGGTCCGAGCGAGCTCGCTCCCCCGCAGCACGAGCGGCTGCGTCGCGATGTCGTCGTCCGGGTGCCCCGGGGTCCCGACGTCGTCCCGCGTCCCCGCGGGACGGGCCCGCCCGGGCGTCGCCGGACGAGAGCGGGCCGGCTGCTCCTCGCGAGGCGGCGCCGGGGTCGGGCGAGGAGCAGCGGGACGCGGACGGGACGGCGGACGCATCAGTCCTCGACCTCCCCCGCAGGGGCGGCGGGCTCGGACCCGGAGAGCGCGTCGAGGACGACGGCACCGAGCTCCGTGACGTCCCCGGCCCCCACCGTGAGCAGGAGGTCTCCGGGCCGCGCCGACGCGGCCAGCGCACGAGCCGCCTCGACGCGGTCCTCGACGCCTCGTGCCGAACCGCCCGGCATCAGGTCGGTGATGGTCCACGAGCCCGTGGCCGGGTCGGGGTCCTCGCGCGCCGCGTAGACGCCCGTGACGACGACCTCGTCGGCGAGGGACAGGGCGTCGGCGAACTCGCGCGCGAACGTGCGCGTACGGGAGAACAGGTGCGGCTGGAAGAGCACGAGCACCCGCCCACCCGCGGCCACGGGGCGAGCCGCGGTCAGGAGCGCCGCGACCTCGGTCGGGTGGTGCGCGTAGTCGTCGACCACCCGGACCCCGCCCGCCTCGCCCCGCGCCTCGAAGCGTCGGCCCGTGCCCAGGAACTCGCCGACCCCCGCCACGGCCCGCTCGGCGCTCACGCCCAGCAGGACGGCGGTCGCGACCGCTGCCGCTGCGTTGAGAGCGTTGTGCGCGCCGGGCACCTGCAGGCGCAGGTCGAGGCCCACGTCGAGGCCCAGGCTCTCGCCCGCACCGAGCGCACCGAGCGCACCGGCGAGAGGTCGGGCCTCTCCACCCTCCGCACCACCGACGACGGTGAGCCGAGCGGCCACCCCCGCGGCGCCGTCGGGCCGGACGTCCGCCAGCAGCACGTCGCTGCCCGGCGTCGTGCCGTACGTGACGACCCGGCCGCCCGCCGCGCGGTGCGCGTCCGCCAGGGCGCGCGCCCCAGGGTCGTCGGCGCACGCGACGAGGAACCCGCCGGGCACGACCCGCTGCGCGAAGTCGACGAACGCCTGCTCGAACGCCTCGCGCGACCCGTAGTGGTCCAGGTGGTCGGGCTCGACGTTCAGCACGACCGCGATCGTCGGTGCGTAGTTGAGGAACGAGCCGTCCGACTCGTCGGCCTCGGCGACCACGACGTCACCGGAACCCAGGTGGCCCCCCGGGATCGCGCCGTCGCTCGTGATGACCGAGCCCCCGATCGCGAACGACGGGTCGAGGCCCGCGGCGCGCAGGGTCGTCGCGACCATGGCGGACGTCGTCGTCTTGCCGTGCGCCCCCGCGACGGCGACCGACCGCCCCTGGGCCATGAGGACGGCGAGCGCCTCCGAGCGGTGCAGCACGCGCAGGCCTGCCGCCCGCGCGGCGACCAGCTCCGGGTTGTCGGGGCGCACCGCGCTCGAGAGCACGAGCGTGTCGGCCCCCTCGACGTTGCTCGCCGCATGACCCACGAGCACCCGGATCCCGTCCGCACGCAGGGCCCCGACCACGGCGCCGTCCTTCGCGTCCGAGCCCTGGACGCGCACCCCGCGCGCGGCGAGCAGACGCGCCACGACGGACATGCCCGCGCCGCCGATGCCGACGAGGTGGACCGTGCCGAGGTCCGCGAGCGCCGGGGCCGTCGCCGCCGCCCCGCCGTCGTCCCGGCCCGTCGTCCCCGTCACCGCGAGCCCCCGGCCGCCTGCGCGACCAGGTCGGCGACCCGAGCCGCCGCGTCCTGGATGCCCGCGCGCGAGGCGAGCGAGGCCATCGTGCGCAACCGGTCGCCGTCGGCCACGAGCGCCGGCACGTTCTGCGCGACCCACGCGGCCGTGAACGCGTCGTCGTCGACGAGGATGCCGCCGCCGGCCCGCACGACCGGCGCGGCGTTGAGCCGCTGCTCGCCGTTCCCGATGGGCAGCGGCACGTAGACCGCCGGGATGCCCAGCGCCGCGAGCTCGCTCACCGTGCCCGCGCCCGACCGGCACACCACGAGGTCGGCGACCGCGTACGCGAGGTGCATCTCCGACAGGTATTCCCGCACGTCGTAGCCCGGCAGGCCCGCCACGACGGCGCGCACCGCGTCGGCCTTGCCCCGGCCGGTCAGGTGCAGGACCTGCGCCCCGGTCGCGAGGACCTCGCGCGCCGCACCCGACACGGCCTCGTTGAGGCTCTGCGCGCCGAGCGACCCGCCCGTGACGACCACCGTGGGGCGCGCCGGGTCCAGGCCCAGCGACGCCGCCGCGTTGGCCCGGACCGTCGGGGCGTCGACCCCGCGGTCGCGGATCAGGTCCGCGATCTCCCAGCGCAGGGGCAGCCCCGTGACCACGCCGCCCTTGAGCGGCGTCCCCTCGAACGTGAGCGCGACCGACGTCGCCCACCGGGCCCCTGCCCGGTTCGCGAGGCCCGGTCGCGCGTTCTGCTCGTGGATCACGATCGGCACCCCGCGACGGTGCGCCGCGATGTAGGCCGGGGTCGAGACGTAGCCGCCGAAGCCCACCACGACCTCGGCCCGCGTCTCGTCGATCACGGCCCCGGCAGCCTCGACCGCGGCCTTGAGCCGGCCCGGCAGCGCTACCCACTCGCCGCTCGGGCGGCGAGGCATCGGCACCTTGGGCACGAGACGCAACGGGTAGCCCCGCGCGGGCACCAGGTCCGCCTCCAGACCGCTCTCCGTCCCGAGCACCGTGACGACCGCCTCGGGGTTGCGCGCACGCAGCTCGTCCGCGACCGCGAGCAGCGGGTTGACGTGCCCCGCCGTCCCGCCGCCTGCGAGCACCACCGAGCCGACTGAAGAGCTCACCACGTACCTGTCACCTGTCCTTGCTGTCGCTGGTTGTCCGTCCCGGAACGGTCCGGGACCCTGAGAGTAGCCGTGCGCGTCGTCCGGGAGGCCCGGGTCGGCACCGCCGCCCCGTGCACCCGTCCGGCGTCATCGCTTCTGGGGACGTCTGCGCGGGACGGCCCGCCGCCCGGCGTGCCCGACGACGGCGAGCGACCTGCGCACCACGCTCCCCCGGGCGCTGAGCGCTTCGCGCGCCCCCGGCTCGTCGCGCGCGAACGAGATGACGACGCCGAGCGCGGCCATGGTCGTGATGAGCGCCGACCCGCCCGAGGAGACGAGGGGCAGGGGCACGCCGATCACGGGGACGATGCCGATCACCACCCCGATGTTGATGAACGCCTGCCCGACGATCCAGCAGGCGATGCCCGCGGTCGTGATCTTGACGAACGGGTCAGGGTGCCGACGGATCACGCGGCTCATCGCCAGGCCGAGCACCGCGAAGAGCGCGAGGACGAGGAGCGTGCCGAGCAGGCCCAGCTCCTCGCCGATCACGCCGAAGATGAAGTCGTTGTGCGCCTCGGGCAGGTAGCTCCACTTCTCACGGCTCGCCCCCAGGCCCACGCCGCCGAGCCCGCCCGTCCCGAGGGCCCACAGGCCGTGGACGGACTGGTAGCACCCCGTGCCCACGTTCGCGTCCGTCGTGTCGCAGACGCCGGCGTAGGTCGCGAGGAACCGGCTCATGCGGTTCGAGCTCTCCTGCATGGCCACGAACCCGACGCCGACCACGACCGCGGAGATGCCGCCCGCCGTCGCGAGGAGCTTCCAGTCGACACCGGCGACGAAGAAGGCCCCCGCCACGAGCAGGAGGATCACGAGCATGGTGCCCAGGTCGTGGCCCGCCAGGACGAGCCCCATGACCAGGAGCGCGCCGGGGACCGCCGGGACGATCGCGTGCTTCCACGACCCCAGCAGCCGCTGCTTGCGGCCGAGGACCACCCCGAGCCAGACCGCGAGCGCGAGCTTGGCCGGCTCCGAGGGCTGGACGTAGAACGAGCCGAAGTTCAGCCAGTTGAGGTTGCCGTTGACCTCCTTGCCGAGCGGGCTGAAGATCAGGAGCTGGAGCAGCAGGCTGACGCCCAGGAGCGGCCACGCCGCGTGCCGGTAGAAGCTCGTGGGAAGCCGCGTCGCGACGAGCAGCACGGGCAGGCCCATGAGGGCGAACCGGGCCTGGGTGAAGAACGCCTCGTACGGCGAGCGGCCTGCGGCGATCTCCGTGACCGCCGAGCTCGACAGCACCATGACCAGACCGATGATCGCGAGCAGGGTCGTCGCACCGACCAGCAGGTAGTAGCTCGTCACCGCGCTGTCCCACTGACCCAGCCAGGCGCGCTCGTCGACGGCCGGGCGCCTGGTCGCGCGCGGTCGCCTGCGGGGGGTGCCCGCCTTCGCCGTCGCGCCGTCCTTGCGCCGACCGAGCAGTCCCGAGGCGGCCGTGCTGGTCGCGCGCGCCGCAGGCCTTGCCCTGCCGGGGGCCTTGGTGGCGCCCGTCTGCTTCCCGGTGCCGGTGGCCCGAGGAGCACGGGGGCCGTCGGCGCCCGCCTGCGTGCGGGGTCGAGCGGCTCCCCCGGCCTCGCTCCCCTTCGTCCGGACGGGGTTCGACGGCGCCGCCCTCCCGGCCTGGCGAGCGGTCGTGGGCCGGGCGTCGCCCGGGGCCGGAGGCTTCGGCGTGGTGCGGCCCGCGGCCGAGCGGGACGCAGGCCCGCGCCCACTCGTCGTCTGGGCCACTGGGCTACCCCTCCAGCTCGGTCTCGGAACCCGGCAGGTCGTGGACCGCGCGCACGAACGCGTCGCCGCGGGTCGCGTAGGACGCGAACTGGTCCATCGACGCGCACGCGGGGGCGAGCAGCACAGTGTCCCCGGGGACCGCCAGTCCACGGGCGCTCGAGACCGCGCGCTGCATCACCGTCCCAGTGTCGCCGGGATCGACTCGGACCACGGGGACATCGGGTGCGTGTCGGGCCAGTGCGCCCTCGAGAGGCTCGGGGTCCGCCCCGATCAGCACCACGGCGCGCAGCCTCGACACGCGGGAGCGCACCAGGTCGTCGAACGTCGCTCCCTTGGCCAGTCCGCCCGCGACCCACACGACCGACCTGGGCGCGAAGGCGCCGAGCGACGCGGCCGCGGCGTGCGCGTTCGTCGCCTTCGAGTCGTCGACGTACGCGACGCCGTCGACCGTCGCCACGTGCGCGATCCGGTGAGCGCCGGGGCTGAAGGAACGCAGCCCCTCCCGGACGGCGCGCGCGTCCACCCCGTGCGCCCGGGCGAGCGCCGCGGCCGCGAGGGCGTTGGCGACCACGTGGACGGGCACCACGCCGTCGGGACCCGCGAGGTGCGCGAGGTCCGCGAACGTCGCGAGCTCCTGGGCGCTGCGGTGCCGCGCGGGGTCGTCGGGGGCCGTGTGGAACGCACGGTCCACCAGGACGTCCTCGATCACGCCGAGCTGCGCCCGCGCGGGTGCCCCGACGGTGAAGCCGATCGCCCGAGCCCCCTCCTCGACGTCGGCCTCCCGGACGAGGTGCTCCGTCCGGGCGTCCGCCACGTTGTACACGCAGGCCACCTGGGCACGCTCGTAGACGCGTCCCTTGTCGCCCGCGTAGGCGTCGAGCGAGCCGTGCCAGTCGAGGTGGTCGGGCGCGACGTTGAGCACCGCCGCGGCCTGGGCCGACATGCTGTGCGTGAAGTGGAGCTGAAAGCTCGAGAGCTCGACCGCGAGCACGTCGAGGGACGGGTCGAGCGCAGCGGTCACGACGGGCGTGCCCACGTTGCCCACGGCCGCGGTGCGCAGCCCGGCGGCGGTCAGGATCGAGGTGAGCATCTCGACCGTGGTCGTCTTGCCGTTCGTCCCCGTGACCGCGAGCCACGGGGCGTAGGACCCGTCGGCACGCGCCGTGCGCAGCTGCCAGGCGAGCTCGACCTCGCTCCAGACGGGGACGCCCGCCTCCCGGGCGGCCACCAGCAGGTCCGACGACGGCGCCCACCCGGGCGAGGCGACCACGAGGTCGACCGTGGACAGGTCGACCTGCGCGGCGTCCGCCGTGTCGGCGTCGGGGGCCGCACGGTCCACCGTGACGACCGAGGCCACCCGGGTCGTCAGCGCGGAGACCGCGGCGCGACCGGAGACCCCGAGCCCGGCGACCAGGACGCGTGCCCGGTCCCACGGGACGCGCAGCGCATGGTCGGTCGCGTCGGACACTAGCTGACCACCCACTCCGCGTAGAAGATCCCCAGCCCGAGACCCGCGAACAGGCCGGCGATCAACCAGAACCGGATGACGATCGTCACCTCTCCCCACCCGGACAGCTCGAAGTGGTGGTGCAAGGGCGCCATCTTGAAGACCCGCTTGCCCGTCATCTTGAAGTACCCGATCTGGATGACGTCCGAGAGCACGATGATGACGAACAGGCCGCCGATGATCACCGCGAGGACCTCGGTGCGCGACAGGATCGTGAGGCCGGCCAGCGCGCCGCCCAGGGCGAGCGAACCCGTGTCACCCATGAAGATCTTCGCGGGGCTCGCGTTCCACCACAGGAAGCCGACGCACGCGCCCATGATGGCCGCGGCGACGATCGCCAGGTCCTGCGGGTCGCGGACCTCGTAGCAGCGCGGCCCGGCGGCGTCGAGGATCTGGCAGCTCTGGTTCAGCTGCCAGATGCTCACGAGGATGTAGCTGCCGAAGACGATCACGGACACGCCCGTGGCCAGCCCGTCGAGGCCGTCCGTCAGGTTCACCGCGTTCGACCACGCCGTGATGAGGAAGTTCGCCCACAGGACGAAGAGGATCAGGCCGACCGTCGCCCCCGCGAACGCGAGATCGAGGTTCGTGTCCCGCAGGAACGAGATGTGCGTCGAGGCCGGGGTGCGGAAGTTCTCGTTGGGGAACTGGAGCGCGAGGACCGCGAACGTGACGCCCACGACCCCCTGGCCGACGATCTTGGCCCGCGGGGACAGGCCCAGGCTGCGCTGCTTGCGGATCTTCGTGAAGTCGTCGAAGAAGCCGACCAGGCCGAGGCCCGTCATGAGGAACAGCACGAGGAGCGAGGACACGCTCGGCGTCCTCGGCGTGTCCGAGACGATCGACGCCACGACGTAGGACATCGCCCAGCCGATCAGGGTCGCCCCGATGATGACGACCCCACCCATGGTGGGGGTGCCGCGCTTGGTGAAGTGCGCCGTCGGGCCGTCCTGGCGGACGAACTGGCCGTAGTTGCGGTGGACCAGGAACTTGATGAACAGCGGGGTCCCCAGCAGGGCCACGAGCAGCGCGACGCACGCGGAGACGAGGATCGCGATCACGGGCGCACCTCACCCGCGAGCTCGTCGCCCAGGCGCCACAGGCCCGAGCCGTTCGACGACTTCACCAGGACCACGTCGCCCGGCAGGAGCTCGTCGCGCAGCAGCGCGGAGGCCGCCTCGACGTCAGGCACGAAACGAGTCTCATCGCCCCAGGACCCCTCTTGGGTGGCGCCGTCGTGGATGCCGCCGGCACCGTCACCGACCACCACGAGCAGCTTGATGTTCAATCGCACCACGAGACGGCCGATCTCGTCGTGAGCGGCGCGCGAATCGGGCCCGAGTTCTCGCATCTCGCCCAGGACCGCGACCGACCTGCGCTCACGCCCTGCCATGACCGCGAGGGCCTTGAGCGCGGCGCGCATCGAGTCGGGGTTCGCGTTGTAGGAGTCGTCGATCACCGTGATGCCGTCGGGACGCTCCGTGACCGCCATGCGGTGCGGGCTGATCGCGGTCGCCTCGTTCAGACCGGCCGCGACGGAGCGCGGGTCTAGCCCCAGCCGGATCGCCGCCGCCGCCGCCGCGAGCGCGTTGGTGACGTGGTGCTCGCCCACGAGCCGGAGCTGGACCGGGAGGTTCTCGACCTCGGACCCGCGCACGCGCAGGTCGAACGACGCGCACCCGCTGCGGTCCATCCCGATGTTCTCGGCGCGCACGTCGGCAGCCGGGATGGTGCCGAACGTCCGCACGGGTCCCGGCGCGACGGCGGCCATCGCGACCACCCGCAGGTCGTCCGCGTTGAGGACGGCCGTGCCCCCCGGCGCGAGGCCCGTGACGATCTCGGACTTGGCCGTGGCCACTGCCTCGATCCCGCCGAACTCCCCCAGGTGGGCGCTGCCCACGGCCAGGACGACGGAGACGTCGGGGGGCGCGATCTGCGTCAGGTAGGTCAGGTGGCCGATCCCGCTGGCCCCCATCTCGAGGACGAGGAAGCGGGTCGAGGCGTCGGCCTCGAGCACGGTCAGGGGCAGGCCGATCTCGTTGTTGAACGAGCCCCGCGGCACGACGGTCCGGCCGTGGGGAGCGAGCAGCTGCCCCAGGAGGTCCTTCGTGGTGGTCTTGCCGACCGACCCGGTGATCCCGACGACCTGGAGGTCGCCCGTCGCGCGCAGGCGACGCAGGACCTCGCGGGCCAGGTCGCCGAGCGCGGCCTGAACGTCCGCCACGACGACCGCCGGCGCGTCGACGTCGCGCGCCGCCAGGACGAGCGTCGCGCCGTTGCCGACCGCGACCGGCACGAAGTCGTGCCCGTCGACGTGCTCCCCGGGGAGCGCCACGAAGAGCGAGCCCTCCTGCACCCGTCGGGAGTCGATGACGACCGAGCCGGTCACCCTCACGTCCGGGTCGGCGGCCAGCCGCCCACCGGTCGCTGCGGCGACCTCCGCCGCAGTCAGCTCGATCATTCTCCGTGCTCCTTCGTCGTCTCGTGGCGCGCGGCCAGTGCGGCGCGCGCCTCCACCCTGTCGTCCAGGGCATGGTCCACCCCGGCGATCTCCTGCCAGACCTCGTGGCCACGGCCCGCGATCAGGACGGTGTCCTGCGCGTCGGCCTCCCGGATCGTGTCATGGATCGCGGTGGCTCGCGGTGCGACCTCGACCACGGTTCGCGCGTGCGCCGCTCCCCCGTGCCCGACGTCGTCGCGCACGTCTTCGCCCTCACCCGCCTCTGCGACCTGCTGTGCCGCCCTCGCCCCGGCGAGCACCTCCGCGCGGATCGCGGCCGGGTCCTCCCCGTGCGGGTCGTCGTCCGTGACGACGACCACGTCGGCGCCCTCGACCGCGACCGCCCCCATGCTGGGTCGCTTGCCCTTGTCCCGGTCCCCGGTCGCGCCGAACACCACCACGAGGCGCCCCGTCGTCGTCGGGCGCAGGGCGGCCAGGGCGAGCGAGAGCGCGTCCGTGTTGTGCGCGAAGTCGACCACGACGCGTGGAGCGGTGCCCACGACCTCCATGCGCCCGGGAACCTGGGCGCTCACGCCGCCGGCCGCCTCGAGCGCCGTGGCGACGTCGCGCGGGTCGGCGCCCGCCTCCAGGACCATCGCCAGCGCGAGCGCCGCGTTGGCCACGTTGAACCCACCGGGGAGAGCGGTCGAGGTCCGCAGCTCGCGGCCGTCGCGGTGACGCAGGACGAACGAGCTTCCCGTGCCGGTGGCCGGGTCGACGGCGCGCACGTCGGTCACGGTCCAGTCCGCGTCCGTGGCGTCGGTCCTGTCGCCGCCGGCGACGGCGAGCGTCGCCACCGGGATCGTGGCGACCTCGGCCAGCCGTCGGCCCCAGGGGTCGTCCACCACGACCACACCCCGGCGCGCGTGCTGCGGCGTGAAGAGCGCAGCCTTGGCCTCGAAGTACTCCTGGAGGTCCCCGTGGAAGTCGAGGTGGTCCTGGCTCAGGTTGGTGAACCCCGCCACGTCGAACACGATGCCGTCCACGCGGTGCAGCGACAGCGCGTGCGAGGACACCTCCATCGCGAGCGTCCCGACTCCGTCCTCGCGCATCGTGGCCAGCAGGGCCTGCAGGTCCGCGGCCTCGGGAGTCGTCAGACGGCTCGGCAGGACCCGGTCGCCCGAGCGCATCTCGACCGTGCCGATCAGGCCGCCCTTCCACCCGAGGGTGCGCAGCACGTGGTCCAGCAGGTACGTCGTGGTCGTCTTGCCGTTGGTGCCCGTCACGGCGAACGTGGTCAGCTGCGCTGCGGGCTGTCCGTAGACCCAGGCCGCGACGTGCCCCAGGACGGTGCGCGGGTCCTGCGTCACGAGCACCGGCACGCGGGTCTCCTGGGCGTCGGCGAGCAGCCGCGCGCCCTGCGGGTCCGTCAGCACGGCACGCGCGCCGCGCGAGATCGCGTCGCTCGCGAACCGTGCTCCATGCGTGCCCGCGCCGGGCAGGGCGACGAAGAGGTCGCCGTCGGCGACGACGCGGTTGTCCGAGGCCACGGACCAGATCTCGGTCGCTCCGAGGGCGTCGTCCCCCTGGCCCGACGCCGTCCCCCCGGCGTCGGTGACGAGGTCGAAGGCGGTCGCGAGCTCCCGGGCTGTGCGGTGCACGGACGTGGCGGGACGAAGGCGGTCGATCGGGGATGTCACGAGTAGAACCTACCGTGCGTCAGGGTCTCGCCCCGTCGGCGAGGACGCCCCGACCGGGTACTTCACGGGACCTTCACGCACGTCCGTCGTGCTCGGCGCACGCCGCGTCGGCCCGTGTGGGAACCCCCACAGGGCCGTCCGCAGGGCGCCGTCGCCACGGGCACCCGGAGCGGCACCTCGGCACGCGCCCCGCGCCCCGCGCCCGCCTGGGAGGCTGCCCGACGGGCGCACCCCCGGCTACGCGCCGACGCGGTCACCACTCGGTCGCGTAGGGCTCCTCGACCTTCGAGCTCGGCGGCACGTTCATGTGCTGCAGCGTGAAGCCCATCACGTCCTTGAACACAGGTGCTGCGACGAGCCCGCCGAAGATGTTCGTCCGAGGGTTCTTGAGGAACACCGACACGGTGTACCGCGGGTCGTCGGCGGGGGCCACCCCGATGAACGAGGCCATGATGTCCGTCAGCCGCCCGTCCGCACCGACCTCCTCCGCCGTGCCCGTCTTGCCGGCCACACGGTAGCCGTCGATCGCCGCCGCTGCGCCGGACCCCTCCTCGACCACGGCCTCCATCATGTGCAGGACCTGGTCGGCCGTCGACTCCGACACCACCTGGGTCGTCTCGCGCGCCGGGGCGGGGGTGAAGACGCCGTCGGGGCCCGTCGTGCCCTTGAGGAGCGTCGGGGCGACGCGCTTGCCACCGTTGGCGATCGTCGAGAAGACGCTCGTGGCCTGGACCGCGTTGACCGCCAGCCCCTGGCCGAACAGGACCGCGTACTCGGTCCGCCCGTCCCACTTGTCGGCCGGGGCGAGGAGGCCCGCGGACTCGCCGGGCAGCCCGAGCCCGGTCTTCGCCCCGAACCCGAAGGCCCGCAGGTAGTCCTCACGGGTCTGCTTGGGCAGGTCCTGGCCGACCATGACCGTGCCGGTGTTGGAGGACTCCGCGAGGATGCCCGCGAGGGTCAGCTTCTCCAGCCCGTGGACGTGCGAGTCCCTGAAGGTCTCACCGTTCGCGGTCGTGTACGTGTAGTCGACCTCGTACTGGCTCGCGGGCGTCGCGAGCCCCTCCTCGATCACGGCGGCCATCGTCACGACCTTGCCCGTCGAGCCCGGCGCGAAGACGTCCTTGACGGCTCGGCTGCCGTCCGCGACCCGCGCGTCGCTGCGGTCGTTCGGGTCGATCGCGCCCGAGTCGGCGAGCGCCAGGACCTCCTGGGTCCTGACGTCCTGGACCACCGCGATCCCGTAGTCCGCCCCCGTCTCCGCCACCGCCTTGTCGATCGAGTCCTGGGCCTTCCAGCCGATGTCGCGCACGAGGCTCAGCGCCACCGAGCTGCCGGGCACGGCCTCGACGTTCTCGCGCGTGCTCCCGGGGATCCGCACCCCGCCCGCACCTCCGGCACGCTGGAAGCTCTCGCTCCCCGGGGTCCCGGTGAGGAGGTCGTCGTAGGTCGCCTCGATCCCTCCGAGACCCACGACCTGCTCGGTCGTGCCGTCCTCGGACGGCTGAGCGCCGACGTAGCCGACGATGTTCCCGGCCGTGGTGCCCGCCGGGTACGTGCGCTCGGTGGTCAGCTTCGTGCTGATGTACGCCGAGACACCGAGCTCGACGATCTGGCGCTGCACCTCCGGGACGACGTCCTTCTTGAGGATCACGTTGCGGTTGACCCGCCCGTTCGTCCCGCTGAGCTGGGCCGCGAGCTCGGGCGCCGAGCGGTCGAGGATGGGGGCGAGCAGGCGTGCGAGCGCGACCGCCCCCGTGCCCTCGACCTTCTTCCCGTCGACCGTGTGCCGGGCCGACGGCACGAAGTCCGGGATCGTCTTCTGGTCCGCCGAGACCGTGTAGCGGTCGATCGACGTGGCCAGCACCACGCCGTCGGCGTCCGTGATGTCCCCCCGGTGCGCCATCGTCACGTGCGACTGCGTGCGCTGGTTCTCGGCCGCCTGAGCGAGGCTCGGGCCGATCACGACCTGGACGTAGACGAGCCGGACCGCGAAGACCAGCAGGACCGCCAGGGCGATCCCCATGATCCAGCGCTGACGACGTTCCGGACGCCCGGGGGCGGGCAGGGCGGCCGCGGCGGGTCGGCCGAGCCCCGTGCCCCGCCCTGCTCCACCACTGCGGGCCACGGTCGAACCCTGCGCGGGCGACCGCTGAGCGCTGCTCGCGCCGCGCGCGGCCGACGCCTCGCTCGCAGAGCGGTCGCCGGCCTTGCGGGGCGCCGAGGCGCTCCCACGGGACGCCCCGGCACGGCGTGGCTGAGCGCCACGACCCTGCCGGTCCGCCCCACGGGTCACGGGACGCTCCCGGCCTCCGGCGCTCCCACGATCGCACCGTCCGACAGGCGCAGCATCGTCGGCGCGTCGGACTCGACCATGCCCAGCGCTGTCGCGCGGCTGTGGAGCGACGTCGCCGCGGCCTGCAGCTGCGAGTGCAGGGACTGCGTGTCCTGCTCGAGCACCCCCGCCTTGGTCCGCAGGTCCGAGATCTGGTACGACCCCTTGGCCATGGTCGTGTTCAGCAGGAGCGCACCCAGCAGCGCGGCCCCGAGGATCGACATGCACAGGACCAGGAAGGGCACGCGGGACCGCACCTGCAGCGGGGCTCGCACCGCCTCGAGCCGCGGGCGCTGCGACCTCCCCGCTGCGCCTCCCGGCAGGGCGGTGAGCGACGGCCTGCGGGCGGGCGCCGGGCTGGTCGACGTCAGAGGCCGGGCAGCGGCCTGTCGTGCGCTCATGGCTTGTTCTCCCCTCGTGGGCGGTGGCGTAGGTGGTCAGGTGTGGGTCGCAGCCTCTCGGCGGCCCGCAGCCGGACCGAGGCCGAGCGCGGGTTGCGCTCGAGCTCGTCGGCAGGAGCCTCCTCGGCCCCGCGGACGAGCAGCTTGAGATAGGGCTTGTGGGTCTCGGGCTCGACGGGCAGCCCGGCCGGCGCGCTCGACGTCGCGCCGCGGGCGAGCTCGCGCTTGACGATGCGGTCCTCGAGCGACTGGTAGGACTCGACGACGATCCGGCCTCCCACGGCAAGGACGTCGACAGCGGCCGGTACAGCGCGCTCGAGCACCTCGAGCTCGCCGTTGACCTCGATCCGCAACGCCTGGAAGGTGCGCTTGGCCGGGTTGCCGCCGGTCTTGCGCGTGGCAGCCGGGATGTTCGACCGCACGAGGTCCACCAGAGCGGCGCTGCGGGTCCAGGGCTCGACCTCACGGCGACGGACGACCGCTCGCGCGATCCGCTGCGCGAAGCGCTCCTCGCCGTACTCCCGCAGGATCCTCGTCAGCTCTCGCTCGTCGTAGGTGTTGAGGACGTCGGCCGCCGTCAGGCCCGCCGTCGTGTCCATGCGCATGTCGAGCGGTGCGTCCTGGGCGTACGAGAAGCCGCGCTCCGACTCGTCGATCTGCAGCGACGAGACGCCGAGGTCCATGAGGACGCCCTGGACGGCGGACAGCCCCAGGTCCGCGACGACCTCGCCGATCTCGTCGTAGACCGCGTGCACGGCCTGGAACCGCTCACCGAAGCGGGCGAGCCGCTCCGAGGCGAGCGCGATGGCCTGCGGGTCGCGGTCGATCCCCACGACACGTGCGGTGGGGACCTGCTCGAGCACCGCCTCCGTGTGGCCACCCATCCCGAGCGTGCAGTCGACCAGCACGGAACCGGGTTCGGCGAGGGCAGGGGCGAGGAGGTCCACGCACCGTTGCAGGAGGACCGGCACGTGACGGTCCTCCGCTCCTGATCCTGACGTGCTGCGAGGTGTGGTCATGACGCCTCCTTCCTGGTCGGTCCTCGTCGGGCTGAAGAGGGGTGGTGCATTCTGTGCGGGGCTGTTCGTCGTTCGTCCTGCGGGCCGCCCCGCCCGATCAGGTCTCCCTCCGCGTCCTTTCTGGCGCCGGGGAAGTGCGCCAGACCGGGCGGGAGGAGGCCTCATCGTGCGGAGCCTGCCACCTGCTTCTCGTGCTGCTCGTGCTGGTCTCTCGTGCGGGTCGGACCCGGAGGTCCGTGCGGTCAGAAGCGCAACGCCGGGAGCACCTCCTCGGCCGTGACGGCGTACTCGGCCTCCTGGTCGGCGAGGTACGTCTCCCACGCGGCGGCGTCCCAGATCTCGACACGGGTGCCGGCACCGATCACGGCGACGTCCCGGTCGAGCCCCGCGTACGTCCGCAGCGGGGCCGGGATCGAGATCCTGCCCTGCTTGTCCGGGATCTCGTCGCTGGCTCCCGAGAGGAAGACGCGGAGGTAGTCCCTCGCCTGCTTGCTCGTGACGGGGGCCTGGCGGATCTGGTCGTACATCCGGCGGAACTCGTCCATCGGCAGGAGGAACAAGCACCTCTCCTGCCCCCTGGTCATGACCAGCCCCGAGGCGAGCTGTCCACGGAACTTCGCAGGCAGGATGAGCCGTCCCTTGTCGTCGAGCCGAGGGGTGTACGTCCCGAGGAGCAGGCTCGGAGAACCGCTGAACGACTCGTTCATCAGCCTGCACCTCCCCTCCCGCTCCCTCGTCCTCCACAGTACTCCACATGCCTCCACCGGGCCTGGGATATCGGATTCATTTCACCCCTCTTCGCAGAATCTCCGCAGGTCAGAAGGCATGGGCAGCAGTGGAGCGCGCCGCGCGCGTTGCGTCGCCGCTGCGGGGCCTTCGCGGAGTACGCCCGACTCGTCCCCGGTCCGCGCGCCCGGCGGACGATCCCGTGATCCGGACGTGGAGGGAAGTGGGGAGGATGGTCAACTAGGCTCGACCTTCCAGATGCAAGGCGTGACCAACGGAGGTTCTCGTGCTCACCGACTACTCCACCGCGCCACGGCGCGACGGGATCGATCCTCTCGGCGAGCTCGTCGAGGCGACCGGACGGATCCGGACCCGGATCGAGTCGGTGATCTCCGGACGGCCGGAGCTCGTCCACCTGACGGTCGCCGTCCTCCTCGCAGAGGGACACCTCCTCCTCGAGGACGTCCCCGGCGTCGGCAAGACGACGCTCGCCAAGGCGCTCGCCCGGACGATCGACTGCCACGTCGGGCGCATCCAGTTCACACCGGACCTGCTGCCCAGCGACCTCACCGGGGTCAACATCTTCCGCACGGAGACCCACGACTTCGAGTTCCGTCCGGGACCCGTGTTCTCCAACATCGTCATCGGCGACGAGATCAACCGAGCGTCGCCCAAGACCCAGTCCGCCCTGCTCGAGTGCATGGAGGAAGGGCAGACGACGGTCGACGGGACCACGCACCGGCTCCCTCGCCCGTTCCTCGTCGTCGCGACCCAGAACCCCGTCGAGATGGAGGGCACGTACCCCCTCCCCGAGGCGCAGCGGGACCGCTTCATGGCCCGGCTCACGGTCGGCTACCCGGACCTCGACGCCGAGCTCGAGATGCTCGAGCGCCAGGAGTCGGACACCCCGCTCGAGCACATCGAACCGGTCGTCGACGGCCCGACGATCCTGAGGTTCGCCCAGGTCGCCCGGTCCGTCTACGCCTCGCCCGCCGTCAAGCGCTACGTGCTCGCGCTCGTCACCCAGACCAGGGAGCACCCCGGCCTGAAGCTCGGCGCCTCCCCCCGTACCTCGCTCCAGCTGCTGCGCGCCGCCAAGGCGGTCGCCGCGATGGCGGGTCGTGACCACGTCCTGCCGGACGACGTCCAGCTCCTGGCGCAGCCCGTCCTGGCGCACCGGCTGATCCTCTCGACCGAGTCCCGGCTCGCGGGCCGCACGACCGAGCAGGTCGTGCGCTCCCTCGTCGAGGCGACCCCGATCCCGGCCCACACGGCGACGGAACGTCACTGAGGTGCCTGGTCCGCGTCGCGCACCGCGGAGCCCGAGCAGGCTCGCGCGAGTCCGTCCCACCACCCGGGGTACCGCAGTCCTCGCAGCGAGCGTCGCCCTCGTCGCCGCCGGCACCGCCCTCGGCCTCGCGGACCTCGTCGCGCTCGGCGCAGCAGGGCTGCTCGTCGTCGGCGGTGCCTGGGCCTGGATGGCGCTGCGCAGGATCGACCGGGGCCGGGGCGCCCTGCGCGTCTCGCGCCGTGTCGAGCCGGATCCCGCGGTCCGCGGTCATCAGGTCACCACCCGGCTCCTCGTCTCCCCCGTCTCCCCGACCGCGACGGCGCTCGCACGACTCGCTCGGCTGCAGATCAGCGAGCAGGCAGCGGCCGAGCTGTGCGAGCACGACGCGCTGCGCGCGCAGGTCGTCTCGCACCCCGACCGGATCGCCGTCCGCTACCGGCTGCGCCCCGAGCACCGCGGTCGCTGGCCGCTCGGCCCCGTCCTCACCAGCAGGGTGGACGTCTTCGGCCTCGTCCGGGCCGCGCAGCCGCTCGGGGAACGGAGCATGGTCTCCGTCCGCCCGCGCACGACCGAGCTGGCGACACGCGGGTCGCGCGCCTTCGGCGACCTCGCCCGGTCAGCCAACGGTGCGCGCACCTCGTCGAGCGACGACAGCATCCTGAGGGAGTACGTCTCGGGCGACGACCCCCGCCGCGTGCACTGGGCCACGGCCGCCCGCCGAGGACAGCTCATGGTGCGCACCGACGAGAACGCCGGCGTGCCGCCCGTCACCGTGCTCCTCGACCGAGGAGTCCTCCCCCCTCCGGACACCGACAGGTCGTCGCGGGCGGCGCAGGACGGGGAATGGGCGGTCGAGGCGGCGGCCTCGGTCGCCGTCACGCTCCTGGGTGCCGGACACCCGGCCCGGCTCGTCGCGTCGACCGCGGCGCCTGCCCTCGAGGCGTACCCCTACTCGACCGGGCGCGGGAGCGACGGTGCCGCTCAGATCCTCGACGACACGATCGACCTCGAGGGCCACGCCAGCCCGCGTGACGCGGAGCGCGCTCTCGCGGCGACCGCGGACGCGCTGCGAGCCTCTCGACGTCCCGGCGAGCTGACGTTCGCGGTGATCGGCCCTCTCGGCCCCCTCTCCGGGCCGTCGCTCGTCCCGCTGGCGGGAGACGGCAACCACTGGGCCTTCGTCGTCGCCCCCGCGCACGACGACCGGGACGCCGCCGTCCAGGACACCTTGACCAGGCTCCGCACGATCGGGTGGCACGCCGTCGCCGTCGACCCGCGCTCCACCACGATCACCGACGCATGGAACCGACTCATGGAGGAGCACCGGTGACGAGCACGTCCCCCCAGCCAACCCGCCGCGCCTCGCGCGCGACCGTCCTGCGGGTCGTCGCCACCACCGCCCTCGTCGTCGTCGCGACCCTCGCGTCGTTCCGAGCCCTCACGGTGCTCATCGGACCAGGGCAGTGGACCAGCACCGGGACGGCGCTCGTCCTGGTGCTCGCACTCGTGACCGGGGGCACCCGACTCCTGCTCGAGCGCGGTCCTGATGCTCGCTCGCGACGCCACGACGTCGGGCTCAGGGGGATCGTCCCCACGCTGGCGGGACTGGTGGTCGGGGCCTGGGGACTCCTGGCCCTGTTCGGCGGGCCGACCTCACGCGGCATCGACCTCGCGATCAGCGGCGCGAGCATCGATCGCCTCCTGGCCCGCCTCGCGGCGGGGCGGGCACTGATCGCCGCCGAGGTCGCCCCGATCGACCCCTCGTTCCCCCTCGCCCTCATCGCGGTGGCCGGTGCCGCCCTCGTCTTCCTCGCCACCGACCTCGTCGTGGGCGGCCTGCGGTTCCCCGCGGCAGCCGCGCTCCCGCTCCTCGCCCTGTGGATCCCGCCCCTGGTCATCGAAGGCGCCATCCCGCCGCCAGTGTTCGTCGTCACGGTCGTCGCGCTCCTTCTTCTCGTGGCGGTCGACAACCCGCACCTCGCGAGCCGTCGCCGGGGCGCAGCGGCCGCCCCCGTCAGCCCCGCCGCACGGGTCCTGCGTGCCGGAGGAATCCTGGGAGCCACTGCGGCGATCGCCGTGGTGGCGCTCGTCGCGGGCAGCGCCGCCGGCGCGATCCCCCAGATCCTGAGCTCGCCGTGGTCGGCGTTCTTCACGACCGCCGGCCCGACCGAACGCCTGGCCAGCGACCTGGACATGGAGGACGACCTCGGCGCCCGCTCCCAGGAGGTCGCGCTGACCTACGAGTTTCCGCAGGAGGCGGCGCAGGGAGGAACCAGCACCAGCATCGGCCCCCTGCGCATGTTCACGCTGACCGGCTTCGACGGGAAGAGCTGGCGCCGCGGCGACTCGAGGCAAGGCCCCCCGGTCGACGCCGGGCAGGTGCTGTGGCCCACCGGCGCCGAGATCGGGTCGGGCGACCCCCGGACGGTCGACGTCACGCTCCGGACGCTGCGCGACGAGAAGCTGGTCCTGCCGACCGAGCCCAGGTCGATCGACGTCGAGGGCGAGTGGTTCTACGACGACTCCCGGGACGAGGTGTCGGGGAGCTCTGCGACGACGCCAGGCATGACCTACTCGTTCGAGGTCTTCGCGCGCCAGCTGACCGCCGACGCGCTGCGGACCAGCTCGGGCGACGACGTGGACGACCCCAACGTGGTCGAGGTCCCCGACAGCGCGCACCAGGACGAGATCCGCACCCTTGCCGAAGAGATCGTCGCGGGCACCACGACGCGCTACGACGCCGCGGTCGCCCTGCAGTCCTACTTCCGCGACGGAGCCAACTTCACCTACTCCACGCAGGTCCCCGACGGCGCGACCGACGACACGGTGTGGAACTTCCTCCAGGACCGCGAAGGATACTGCGTCCAGTTCGCGACCTCGATGACGATGATGGCCCGCTCGGTCGGGATCCCGGCGCGCCTGGCCGTGGGCTTCCTGCCGGGCGAGCGCACGAGCGACAACGTCTACCAGGTCACCGGCAAGGACTCGCACGCCTGGCCGGAGCTGTACTTCCCGGGTCAGGGATGGGTCAGGTTCGAGCCGACCCCCGCGGTGCAGGCCGGCCCTGTCCCCTCCTGGGCCGACCCGTTGCTCGGCCCGTCGGGTGACGACTCGACGTCCGTGCCCGACGACGTGCCGACGAGCCAGGTCGGCCCGGACGCCACGGCCGGAACCGGTCAGACCACGGCTCCGGCGCCAGGGGCAGGTGCCGGGCAGGAAGACGGCCAGGCGACCTCAGGGGGCGGCTGGGGCGCGGGCATCATCACCCTGGTGGTCGTCCTCGTCCTGTCGGTCGTGGGGTGGGTGGCGGTGCGACGCCGAGGGGGCTCGACCCCCGAGCTCGACGTCGAGTCGACGTGGGCGGACCTCGTCCGGCAGCTCGACGACCTGGGCGTTCGCTGGCAGACGTCCGTCACGCTCCGCCAGGTCCCGGCCGTCGTGGCGAGCCAGGTCGCGCAGAGGACGGGCCGCCACCTCCCGGACACGACGGTCGACGCCCTCGTCGCACTGGCCGCAGAGGTGGAGTCGGAGCGCTACGCGCGCACCTGGTCTCCTCCGCCGCCGAACGACCTGGCCGCGTTGCGTGACCAGGTGGTGGCGGGGGTTCGTGAAGAGCTCAACGACCGCCCTGCTCGCGTCGACGGTCCCAACGCTCTTCCAGTCGGGTGAGGAAGCCCTGACGGGACGCGCCTCCCTTGGCCGAGGCCTTCGGGGGCGTGACCTTGCCGTGCTCGTCCACGACCCCGACCGGACCGGTCGTCGACTTGCGGGGCGCGGAGAACGCGAACGCGACGCCCGCGAACATCACGACGAACCCGGCGACTCCCAGCACCGGCGAGGCCGACGCCGCACCGAACACGAGGAGAAGCAGTCCTCCGACGACGCCGACGCCTGCGGCGACGTAGCGCAGACCCGACTTCCGGGGGCTCGACTGAAGCGTCGTCGCCAACCGCGGATCATCCGAGGTCAGCGCTCTTTCCATCTGTTCCAGTACGCGCTGCTCGTACTCTGACAGAGGCATGGGCACCCCCGGTTCTCAGCGGTTGATATGTGTCCCCCTCAGGATAGTTCTACATCTGCCCGGGTGGTAGTCGAGCGCCGTCGCGTGGACGCCGGGCCGATCGAATTCACCCCAAAACGGTCGCGGATCAGGTCGAGCGCCCGCTCGGCCTCGCGTTGCGCGCCGGACGCCTCCTGCACCGACTCCTCGAGCGTCGGCTGTTCGACCGAGGCGCCCCGACGTTCCAGGTTCTCCGCACGCACACCCACGAGGCGCACGGGCAGGCCACGTCGGTCCACGCCCCGTGCGAGCTCGAGCGCCACGGCGTGGATCTCCTGCGCCACGTCGGTGGGCGAAGCGAGCGTTCGGGAACGCGTGAGCGTGCGGAAGTCCGCCGTCCGGACCTTCACCGACACCGTCCGCGCCACGAACCCCTGGCTGCGCAGGCGGGACGCACACCGGTCCGCGAGGCCCAGCAAGGCCGATCCGATGACCGCGAAGTCGTAGAGGTCCTGCGCGAACGTCGTCTCGGCACCGATGCTCTGCTCGGCACGCCCGGGTTCGACGGGACGGGGGTCCCGACCCCAGGCGAGGTCGTGCAGGTGGGCACCGGCCGCCTTCCCGACCGCGGCCTGCAACGTCGCGACGTCGGTGTCGGCGAGCTCCGCGACGGTCGTGATGCCCCATCCCGCGAGCGTCTTCTCGGTCCGCTCCCCGACCCCCCACAGAGCCCCTGCGGGCAGCGTGCGCAGGAAGGGCACGGTCGAGGCTGCCGGGACCAGCATCAGGCCGTCCGGCTTGGCGTGCGTGGACGCGAGCTTGGCGACGAACTTGGTCGTGGCTATCCCGACGGAGCAGGTGATGCCGACCTCCTGCCGGACCCGCTCCCGCAGACCCTGGGCGATGGACGTCGGCGCGCCCAGCCTGCGACGGGCGCCGCTCACGTCGAGGAACGCCTCGTCGATGCTGATCTGCTCGACGAGCGCCGTGATCTCGTGGACGATCTCCATGACCGCGCGCGAAGCGTCCTGGTACGCCCGGTGGTCAGGAGGCACGATGACGGCTTGCGGGCACAGCCGACGGGCGAGCGCCATGGGCATGGCCGAGTGGACGCCGAACTCGCGCGCCTCGTACGTGGCCGCCAGGACGACGCTGCGCTCGGCCCCGCCGACGATCACGGGCCTCCCCACCAGCTCCGGGCGGCGCGTCAGCTCGACCGAGGCGAAGAAGGCGTCCATGTCGACGTGCAGGATGGAGCAGCCCGTCTCGTCGTCCCCCCAGTCGCGTCGAGCCTGCGTGGCTCGTGGGCCGCGGCTCATCGCACGCCCGCCACGAGGGGCCTCACGAGGCCACGACCCGCAGGGAGGGATGGCGGACGAACCCGACGTCGGGGTCGACGAGCATGGCGACCTCGTCGCGGAAGTCCTCGGCGCAGGCCATGATCTCGTCGGCCTGGCGCGCCTCGACCGCGTCGAAGCGCCCCGCGTCGACTGCGGCCCTGATCCGCGCCCCGCCCGCGAAGTAGACCGACCAGCCTGACAGGCCCGGCTCGACGAGCGCGAGCATGTCCCAGACGGACCGCGCGCGAGACCGCGAGGAGGGCCTGCCACGGAGCGCGACCACGGCGGCCGCGGACCGCAGCGCCCCGAGGTGCGAGTGGACGAAGCGCTCCGCAGGGTCGGCCGTGAGCCCGGCAGCGACCAGCTCGGCGTCGGCACGGGCCAGGAGGCGCGCGACCTCGGGAGCGACGGCCCCCGCTCCCGGGAGCGCCCTGTGCTGTGTGGTCATCGGAACACCTCCATGCCAACTATCGAACACCTGTTCGAATCTGTCAATCCGCTCGGTCAGGTCGACCCGGCGGTCCGGCGACGAGGACGCACCCGCGGTCCAGCACCCCCTACGGTTGACCTCATGGGCCGCAAGACCACCGGGCGCTCGTCCCGTCGTTCCTCAGCATCCACCTCCCCACCCACAGAGACCGTCCCGCCGTCGCGCCGCGGCCGCGCAGGCGCGCGGCCGCAGGGCGCCGAGACCACTCGCGACCTGCCCACCGAGGAGCTTCGCACCTCGACGGGCACCGCCCGGCTGGTGCCGGACCCGGACGGCAGCACGGGCGTCACCCTCCTCGTCAACGGGGTGCCGAGCTCGCACCTGGACCTCGCCGACCCGGGCCTTCTCACGTTCGAGTACATGCAGCAGATGGCGGCGGTCCTCGCCGCGCTCCCGCCCGGCCCCCTGCGGGTCGTCCACCTGGGCGCCGCCGGGTGCACGTTCGCCCGGTACGTCGAGCACGAGCGCCCCGACTCCCGCCAGGTCGCGGTCGACCTGGACGCCGACCTCGTCACGCGCGTGCGCGAGTGGTTCGCGCTCCCCCGTGCCCCCCGCCTGCGGTTGCGCGCCGGCGACGCTCGCGCGGAGCTCGCGACGCTGGCGGACGCGAGCGCGGACGTCGTCGTGCGCGACGTCTTCGCGGGGGACACCACCCCCGAGCACGTCACGACGACGGCCTTCGTGCGCGACGTCCTGCGCGTGCTGCGCCCCGGCGGCCTCTACCTCGCGAACTGCGCCGACCGCCCGCCGCTCGCCCTCGCGCGGGCCGAGCTCGCCACGGCCGTCTCCGCCCTCGCCGCGAGCGGCTCGACCGACCGGGACGTCTGGGACGAGGTGGGTCTGATCGCCGAACCGGGACAGCTCAAGGGGCGCCGCTACGGGAACCTCGTCCTGGTCGCCGTCCGCGGCGCGGCCCCCACCGTGGCCGGCTCGTCCGACACCTCGGCCCCGGCAGGGCTCGACCTGCGCGACGCTGGGCTCGCACGCACGCTGCGCAGCCTGCCCGTCCCGGCCACGCTGCTCACGGGCGAGGAAGCACGCCGGTTCGCCGGCACGGCGGCACCGCTCGAGGACCCACCGGTGCCCGGCCCGCCCACGGACCCGGAGCCGTCGCTCCCGCCCGCCGACGCCACGCCCGCGGGTGCGGCGAACGCGGACGGACGCGACGTCGTCGGGCACGGGAAGGGCTGACGCAGCACGGAGGCCGCACCCCCTGGCGGGGGTACGGCCTCCGACACCGACCCGCGAGAGTCGGCACACGATCAGGGAGATCAGAGCGGGCGGACGTTCTCCGCCTGCGGGCCCTTGGGACCCTGGGTGATCTCGAACTCGACCCGCTGAGCCTCTTCGAGCGACCGGTAGCCCTGGGCCTCGATCGCGGAGTAGTGGACGAAGACGTCGGCGCCGCCGCCGTCCTGGGCGATGAACCCGTAGCCCTTCTCAGCGTTGAACCACTTCACAGAACCCTGCGCCATGCTGTTCCTCGTACCTTCTGTCCATGCGGGGACATCCGCGAACGAACCCTTCGTCCGTTCATCGAGCCGCAGCCACGCGGACCCGCGACGCGCTCCGCGAGGTCCGGTCGTGGCGACCGCCGGTTGGACTGGCACGACCTCGGCGGACCGGGATCGTGCTGCGCCGATACCGGTTCACGCGAAGGCATGTCTCGAGCACGTCACTGCAACGAGACTTAGTTTTGCACGGTGAAGGTGAAGTTCGCCACGTCAAGCGCCGACGAAATACCGTGATTCGTCCGCACAACCTCCGCAGAACCTCCGCGAGCGGACGTCACTCCCCCGTCTGCTGGGCAAGGAAACGTTCGAACTCGGCCCCGAGCTCGTCAGCAGTCGGAATGGGAGCCGACTCGGCGAGCAGGCTCGTGCGGCCCACCGAGCGCGCGAACGCGTCGTACTGCTCCTCGAGCGCGCGCACGACCGCCGTGACCTCCTCCGACTCGGCCATCTGCCGCTCGACCTCGGCCACCGCCTCCTGGGCGCCCGCCGTGAGAGCCGCGACCCGCAGGTCCAGGCCGGTCGACCGCTGGACGTTCTCGAGCGCCACCACGGCCGCGGGCGGGAACGGCGACTGGGCGAGATAGTGCGGCACGTGCACCGTGAAACCCATCGCGTCGTGCCCCGACTCGCCCAGGCGCAGCTCGAGCAGCGAAGCCAGCGAGCCCGGGACCTTGACCGTACCGAACCACGACGTGTGGTCCTCGATGAGCTCGCGGCGCGTCGCGTGCGCCGTCACCGACAGCGGACGCGTGTGCGGGATGCCCATGGGGATGCCGTGGAAGCCCACGACGAGCGACACGTCGAAGCGGTTCACCAGCTCGCGCAGCGCGGCGACCACGCGCTCCCACTGCAGGTCCGGCTCCATGCCGTGCAGGAGCAGGAAGCCCGTGCCCTCGGCGTCCCGCAGGTGGTCGATCGCGAGGAACGGCTCGTCGTACGACGCCCACCGGTCAGCGTCGAACACCATCGTCACGCGCTTCGAGCGGTAGTCCAGGAGCTGGTCCACGTCGAACGTGACCAACCGCGTGACCTCGAACTCCTCGAGCAGGTGCTCGACCGCGAGCTCGCCGGCCGTCCCCGCGTCCACGAACCCGCGGACCGAGTGCAGCATGACCGGGCCCGTCGCACGGACGGCAGCCTCTCCCTGCGCCCCCGTCGCCGCAGGCAGGACGCGCGCCACAGCGCCCTCGTCCACCTCGTAGATCTCTCGTGGGTCCAACACCAGATGCTCCTCCGTCGTCGTCCTCGCCCGCCCAGGTCGTCGGCCGGGCGGTGCCGGCACGGTTCTCGGGCGGTTCGATCACGACAACACCGGGGGCCGCCCGATGCTTCCCGGCACGCTGGCCTGGGCGCTCTCTCGTACGGGCCGGGCACCCCGGCGCGCGACCGCGGGGCGCGCTCAGCGAGCGGGCAGCCGGACGACCGTGACGAAGAAGTCGTCGATCTGACGCACGACGTCGATGAACCGGTCGAAGTCGACCGGCTTGGTCACGTAGGCGTTGGCGTGCAGCGAGTACGACCGCACGACGTCCTCCTCGGCCTCCGACGTCGTCAGCACGACCACCGGGATCTGCCGCAGCGCAGGGTCGGACTTGAGCTCGCCGAGCACCTCGCGACCGTCCATGCGCGGCAGGTTCAGGTCGAGCAGGATCAGGTCGGGCGTCGGGGCGTCGGCGTACTCCCCCTCCTTGCGCAGGAACGCCATCGCGCTCACGCCGTCGCTGACGACCGAGAGACGGTTGGTGACCTTGTGGTCCTCGAAGGCCTCACGCGTCATGAGCACGTCACCGGGGTCGTCCTCGACCAGCAGGACGTCGATCACCTTGTGCCCGTTGCTCATGTCGTCCACCGCGCCGTTCCTCGTCGTCGGGCCCCGGTCCTCCGGAGCCACGCCGTGAGCCTAGTCGACGCGAGACGTCCGGGCGCGGCTGCGCGCGCCGACGGGCGAGCGACGCGGTCGGTCCTCACCCCGCCGACGACGCGGACGGGGCGGCCCCGACCGGGTCGTACTGGTGCGCGATCGTGAACCGGACCGTCGTGCCGCCTCCCGGGGTCTGCTCGATCCAGATCCTGCCCCCGTGGTACTCGACGATCCGCTTGCACAGTGCCAGACCGATCCCGGTCCCCTCGTAGACGTCCTTGGGGTGCAGGCGCTGGAAGATCACGAAGACCCGTTCCGCGTACTGCGCGTCGATGCCGATGCCGTTGTCGGACACCGCGAACTCCCAGGCGGTGTCGAGCGAGCGGACCGCGACGTGCACCACGGGGGGACGCTCGGGGTCCCGGAACTTGATCGCGTTGCCGACGAGGTTGACGAAGAGCTGTTCGAGCAGCGCCCGCTCCCCCCGCACCGTGGGCAGGGGGTCGTGGGTCACGCTCGTGCCGGTCGTCGCGATCTTCTCCTCGAGGTCGGAGAGCACCACGGCGAAGGACTTCTCGAGGTCCACGGGCCCCCTCTCGGTCCCCGTGCGCCCGACGCGCGAGAAACCCAGCAGGTCCTGGATGAGGCGCTGCATGCGCTTCGCGCCGTCGACCGCGAACTCGATGTACTGGTCGGCGCGGTCGTCGAGCTGCCCCCCGTACCGCTTCTGCAGGAGCTGGGTGAACGACGCGACCTTGCGCAACGGCTCCTGCAGGTCGTGCGAGGCCACGTACGCGAACTGCTCCAGGTCGCGGTTGGAGCGCGCCAGCTCCTGCGCCTGCGCCGCGAGCATCTCGTGCGAGTGCTCGACCTCCTCGTGCGACGAGCGGATCTCCGCGACCTGGCTCACGAGCTCTCGGCGCATGTGCTCGACGTCGACCGCGAGCGCCCCGATCTCTCCCGGTGCCTGGACGGCGACGGGTTGGCGCAGGTTCCCGTCGCTCACGACGCGGACCTGGTGGGCGAGCGTCGTGACGGGGTCGGTGATCCAGCGCTTGAGCACGCTCCAGAGGAACCCCCCGACGAGGATCGCGGCGACGACGAGCACGACGACCGAGCCGAACAGCACCTGCGTCCAGATCTCGAGGGATCGGACCTTCTCCTCCCGGACCTCGCGCAGCACCGAGATGTACTCCCGCGTCGCGGTGCGGGCCTGCTCGAAGAGTCGGGCACCCTCGAGCCGTTCGTCGGTCGTGACCGCGTCCGGGCCGTCCTGCCGCACCTTCTCGACCATCGGTACCGCGTACCCGGACGACCAGTCCTGGACGGCTCGGGTCGCGTGGTCGAGCGCCGTCGCGACCTGCGGCGACCTCGTGACGCGCTCGGCCGTGAGGTCGTCGTGGATCGCGCCGGCCCCTTCGTTCTCGAGCGAGCGTTCGAAGGCCTCGAGGCTCAGGGCGGTACCCGTGGCCAGGTAGCCCCGGACCGAGGACTCGGCGTCGATCAGGGTCACGTACGCGCTGTCGGCCTGCGTGACGGCGGTGAAGTACGGGTTCGTGACCTCGTCCTGGTAGCGCACGACGTTGACCAGGGCGACGACCGAGAGGCAGACCACCGCGAGGAGGATCGCGGCGGCGAGCGCGAGGAGCCGGCCGAGCCGGCGCCGCAGCGACGGACCCGTGGGAGGTTCGGTGGTGGTCGCCTCGTCCAGCGCCTCGGGCGCGGGCCTCTCCGGTGCCGGAGCGTCGAGGGGCGCGGTCCCGGGCGCGTCGACCGGTCCGGTCGAGGTCGGTCCGCTCACTGCGACCACTCGTCGGAGTCGGCGAGCGTCGCGGTCCGCTCGCCCCGCGTGTCCTGGTCCGGGCCGCCCCATCCGATCACGAGCACCGCGGCATCGTCCGCGAGGGGCCCGCCGTGCAGGGTTCGCACCCGTCGGAAGAGCCTCTCGACGAGTCCCTCCCCACCGTGCGCGAGCTCGGTGTCGACGGCCGCGACGAGACCGTGGACGCCGAGGCGTTCCCGACGCCCGGGCGTGCCCCCGACGGGGGGCGCGTCGGTCCCCGCGCCCGTGGTGGCCTGTGCGTCCTCGGCGAGGGTCGCCTCGATCAGGCCGTCGGTGTAGAGCATGAGCGCCCAGGGAGCCTCGAGCGGGACGCGCTCGGCGCGCCACCCGCCCGTGACGGGGATGCCGAGCGCCCGGCCGCGCGAGGTCGTTGGAAGCTCCGTGCAGGAGTCCTGCAGGAGCAGCGGGGACATGTGTCCCGCGAGGAAGAGGTCCACGCCGGTGCGGTCCGGCGAGATGACGACCTGGCAGAGGGTCACGAAGACCTCGGGCCTGGCTCGCTCGGGGATCAGGACCCGTTCGACGAGGGGAAGGATCTCGGCAGGGTCGACGTCCGACAGGACGAGGGTGCGCCACGCGGTGCGCAGGGTCGCGCCGAGCGCCGCCTCGTCCGGGCCGTGCCCCGCGACGTCCCCGATCAGGCACAGGACCCGTCCGTCGGGGCGCTCCACGGCGTCGTAGAAGTCTCCGCCCAGCAGGCCGTTGCCGCCGGGGATGTAGCCCACCATCACGGCGATCGACTCGTCGGTCACGAGCGGCTTGGGCAGCAGGGCGTGCTCGAGCCGGGCGGTCTCGGCCGCGCGCACCTCGCTGCGGTAGAGCGCGCGCTGCTGCTCCTTGGAGCGACGGCGCTGGACGGCGTAGCGGACCGAGCGCCCCAGGAGGTCGCCGTCCACCTCTCCCTTGACCAGGTAGTCGTCCGCGCCCGCCGCGACGGCCTGGACCCCGAGGTCGATCCCGGTGTGCCCGGTGAGCACGACCAGCGCGGGCGGGTCCTGACGGGACTGGAGTCGCTCGACGGCGGAGAGCCCGACGGCGTCGGGGAGACCGAGGTCGAGCAGGACGCAGTGCACGTCGTGCAGGCGCAGCATCTCGAGGGCCACGTCGAGGCTCCGTGCGCGGTGCAGCTCGACCTTGACCCGGGCGTCGTCGAGGAGCTCTTCGACGAGGATCGCGTCCCCGTCGTCGTCCTCGACCAGCAGGACGCGCAGGAGGTCCTCCGGGGACAGGACACCCGGAGCCCCTCCCTCCGGACGGGGCGACAAGGGCTCAGTCACCACGACGCGCGCCTCCGACAGTCGCCATGGTTCCCGATCGTAGAGGACGCGGGCGTCTCGTGCTGGGAGGCGGGGTCCCCGCCGCACGGTCCCGGGCGTCGCGGGAGAGCGTGTCCACGCACGACGTCGATGGCGACCGGGGCGCCCTGGATCGGCAATAATGGACGGCTGCGTCGCGGGGTGCGCGAGCGGACCGCGAGGGACGAGACGACAGGACGGAACAGCGTGCGCGAGACGAGCGACCGGACGAGCGGGGCGCCGACCACCGACGAGCAGGTCCGGCCGGAGCGGGACGCCCCGACGCCGGACCGTCGGCACGAGATCAGCAGGGAGCAGGTCGTCGTCGACACGCTCTACGCCCGTCTCGACGAGCTGCGTGCCTCGACCCGCTCACGGCTCGCCGGCGTGCGCCGGTCGGGCCCCTCGGGTTCTCCGCAGAACCGCAGCGAGCGCGACGCCTTCGCGACCCTCTACGAGGACCGGCTCGCCCAGCTCGAGGCGGTCGAGGACCGGCTCGCGTTCGGTCGTCTCGACCTGGACGACGGCGCGACCCGGTACGTCGGGCGCATCGGCCTGTCCGACGAGGACCACGCGTCGATCCTCACGGACTGGCGCGCACCTGCCGCGCAGTCGTTCTACCGCGCGACGGCGGCCCACCCGGACGGCGTTCGTCGCCGTCGCCACCTCGTGACCAAGGGGCGCTCGGTCACGGGCGTCGAGGACGAGGTCCTCGACCTCTCCTCGGGCGCCGCGGCCGACTCGAACCTCTCGGGCGAGGGCGCGCTGCTCGCGGCCATGGCGGCCGGGCGCACGAGCCGCATGGGCGACATCGTCGCCACGATCCAGGCCGAGCAGGACGCGATCATCCGCTCGGAGCTCGCCGGGGCGCTCGTGGTCCAGGGCGGCCCCGGGACGGGCAAGACGGCCGTGGCGCTGCACCGGGCGGCCTACCTGCTGTACGCCCACCGCCGCCTGCTCGAACGCTCGGGCGTGCTCCTCGTCGGGCCGAGCCTGTCCTTCCTGCACTACATCGACCAGGTCCTGCCCTCGCTCGGTGAGACGGGCGTCGTGAGCACGACCATCTCCGAGCTCCTGCCGGGGCTCGTCGCGGACGGGGAGGAGTCGCCCGAGGTCGCCCGGATCAAGGGGCGCGCGTCGTGGGCCAAGGTCGTGCAGCGCGCGGTCCGCGCACGCCAGCGCGTGCCCGCCGCGGACCAGCACCTGCGTATCGACGGCCACGATCTCGTGATCCGCCGCTCCGACGTGCGCGACGCGATCGCGAAGGCTCACCGCACGCACAAGCCGCACAACCTCGCGCGCGTCCCGTTCGTGCGCGAGATGCTGGGTCGGCTCGCGGACCAGTACCTCGCGGAGCTCGGCGGGCCGGTCGCGCCCGAGGAGCGGGCCGAGGTGATCGACGACCTGCGGCGCCAGCGAGAGATCCGGATCGCGCTCAACCTCGCCTGGATGCCGCTGACGCCCGAACGCCTGATCGAGGACCTGTTCGTCAAGCCGCACCGCCTCGCCGAGGCCGCGCCCGACATGTCGCGCGCGGACCGTGCGGCGCTGGTGCGCCCCAAGGGCTCCCCGTGGACCCCGGCGGACGTGCCGCTCCTCGACGAGGCCGCGGAGCTCCTGGGCGAGGACGACCAGGCCGCGCGCGCCCAGGCCAAGGCCGAGGCGGCCGAACGGGCGGCCAGCCTCGACTACGCACGGCAGGTCCTCGAGTCGTCCGGTGCCGGCGGCGGGATCGTCGGTGCGGAGATCCTCGCCGACCGGTTCGCCGGGGGCGGTTCTCGCCTGACCACGGCCGAGCGCGCGGCCCAGGACCGCACGTGGACCTACGCGCACGTCGTGGTCGACGAGGCGCAGGAGCTGTCCGCGATGGCGTGGCGGGCCCTGGTGCGGCGCTGCCCCACCCGGTCGATGACCATCGTCGGCGACGTCGCCCAGACGTCCTCGCTCGCGGGAGCACGGTCGTGGGCGAGCATGCTCGACCCGTTGCTGCGCAGCTCGTGGCGCCTCGCGACCCTCACGGTCAACTACCGCACACCCACGCAGATCGCCGACACCGCACAGCGGTTCGCCGCGGCCCACCGTCTCCCGACGTCCTCGCTCACCTCGGCACGCGACGTCCCGGGGGCGCTCGTCCTGTCCCCCGTAGCGGGCGGGGAGGACCCGCTGGCCGAGGTGGCCGCCCGGGTCCGGTCGGCCCTGGCGGAGTTCGTCGGGCCCGACGGCGCAGGCCGGGTCGCGGTCGTCGCGCCGGCGCACCGGCTGACGGACGTGCGCGAGCACCTGACCCGCGTCCACCTGACCGACCCGTTGCTCACCGGCTCCGCGGCCGAGGTCGAGGGCGCCCTGGGAGCCGCGCTCACGGTCCTGAGCCCGACCCAGGCCAAGGGGCTCGAGTTCGATGCGGTCGTCCTGCTGGAGCCCGCCGACGTCCTCGCGGCGACCTCCGGGGCGTCCGAGCTCTACGTCGCGATGACCCGCCCGACGCAGCGGCTCGTGGTGGTGCACTCACGCCCCCTCCCCCAGGGCTTCGCCGACTGACCGGAGGAGATCGCGTCGTCCGAGGGACAAGACTCGTTTGGTGCTCGCACCAACTCGGCGCACCATAGACACGTGCTACGCGCCCTCCTCCTTGAAAACCTGCACCCCCTCGCCACCTCGATCCTCGAGTCCGCCGGTATCGACGTGACCGTGCGCACCGGGGCCATGGACGAGTCCGAGCTGATCGAGGCCCTCGAGGGTGTGAACATCCTCGGTATCCGGTCCAAGACCAACGTCACGGCCCGGGTGATCGAGTCCTCCCCGGACCTGATCGCGATCGGCGCGTTCTGCATCGGGACCAACCAGATCGACCTCAAGGCCGCGGCGTCGCACGGCGTCGCGACCTTCAACGCGCCGTTCTCGAACACGCGCTCGGTCGTCGAGATCGCGCTCGCCGAGATCATCGCGCTGACCCGCCGCCTGACCGAGCGCGACCGCGCGCTGCACGAGGGCATCTGGGACAAGTCCGCCGAGGGCGCCCACGAGGTCCGCGGCCGCACCCTGGGCATCATCGGGTACGGCAACATCGGCACGCAGCTCTCGGTGGTCGCCGAGGCGCTGGGCATGTCGGTCGTCTTCTACGACACGGCCGAGAAGCTCGCCCTGGGCAACGCGCGCCGCATGGACAGCCTCGACGAGCTCCTCGAGACGGCCGACGTCGTCACGCTCCACGTCGACGGGCGCGGTGGCAACGCCGGCCTGTTCGGCGAGAAGCAGCTCTCGCGCATGCGCCAGGGCTCGATCCTGCTCAATCTCTCGCGCGGCTTCGTCGTCGACACCGTCGCGCTGCGCGAGGCGATCCTCTCCGGGCACCTGTCGGGCGCAGCCATCGACGTGTTCCCCGAGGAGCCCAAGAAGCGCGGCGACCACTTCGACTCGGAGCTGCGCGGCCTGCCGAACGTCATCCTCACCCCGCACATCGGCGGCTCGACCGAGGAGGCGCAGGAGTCCATCGGCCAGTTCGTCGCCGGGAAGCTCCGCGACTACCTCGCGACCGGGTCGACGACCCTCAGCGTCAACATGCCGAACCTCGCGCTCGAGCAGAGCACGGGCGTCAGCCGGATCGCCCACCTGCACCGCAACACCCCGGGCGTGCTCGCGGCCGTGAACGCGGTCCTCGCCGAGCACGGCACGAACATCGAGGGCCAGATGCTCGCGACGCGTGGCGAGCTCGGCTACGTGGTGACCGACGTCGGCGCAGAGCTCCTGCCCGCGGCCATCGACGAGCTGCAGGCCATGGACGCGACCGTCAAGCTGCGCGTGCTGTCCTGACCGCAGCCCACAGGGCATGAGGAAGGGGACCAGCCCGCCGGGCTGGTCCCCTTCCTCATGTCGTGCAGGTGCGGGGGAACCTCGCAGGTTCCCGGCCGCCACTCAGCCGGACTTGCGGCGGAACGTGCGCTGCACAGGTCCGACGGTCTCCGACCCGTGGACGGAGCCCGTGTTCGAGCCGCCGTCCGCAGTGCGGTGGCTCGCGGCGTTCTTACGGTCGAGCGCCTCGCGGAACTTCGCCTTGGCGTCCTCGCTGGGCGTGGTCGCGGGTGTCTCGTCCTTGGACGTCGTCATCGGCGGGCCTCCTTCTCTCGGTGGATCAGGCGCGCCGTCGGGCGCTCCCGTGCCCCAGCCTGTCGCACCCGGCGAGGTAACGCCAGCGAATACCACCGGGTACGGTCGAGACATGTCGCACAAAGCGCCGGAGCCGGGCTCCGGGATGCCCTTCGCCCGTGCCGGACGCTCCGGCCTCGTCCTGCCCCGCCTCTCCCTCGGCCTCTGGCAGAACTTCGGGGAGCCGACGCCCTTCTCCGCGCAGCGCGAGCTGGTCCTGCACGCCCACGAGCGGGGGGTCGTGCACTTCGACCTCGCGAACAACTACGGGCCGCCGCCCGGGTCCGCAGAGGCTGCCTTCGGGCGCCTGCTGGCCTCGGATCTCCGAGGGCATCGCGACGAGCTCCTGATCTCGACCAAGGCGGGCTACCGCATGGGCCCAGGGCCCTACGGCGAGGGCGGTTCGCGCAAGTACCTGCTGTCGTCGCTCGACGCGTCGCTGCGCCGACTCGGCACCGACCACGTGGACGTCTTCTACTCCCACCGGTTCGATCCCACCACGCCGCTCGAGGAGACGATCGGTGCACTCGCCACGGCGGTGTCCTCGGGCCGGGCCACGTACGCGGCCGTCTCCTCGTACTCGGCGAGGCGTACGACCGAGGCCCTCGCGGTCGCCGACGACCTCGGCCTGCCCCTGGTGCTGCACCAGCCGTCGTACTCGATGCTGAACCGGTGGATCGAGGTGCCCGACTCGAGCGGACGCAGCCTGCTCGACGTCGCCGGCGACTCGGGCACCGGACTGATCGTCTTCTCGCCGCTGGCCCAGGGCATGCTCTCGGACCGGTACCTCGACGGCGTACCGTCCGACTCGCGCGCGGCTCGCTCGGCGTCGCTGCGGCCCGAGCACCTCGCCCCGGAGAACCTGGCCCGGATCCGCGCGCTGCGCGACGTCGCGGCCGGCCGCGGAGAGCCGCTCGCCCGGACGGCGGTCGCCTGGACGCTGCGCGACCCGCGTGTCACGTCGGTCCTCGTCGGGGCCCGGACCACGGCGCAGGTCGACGACAACCTCTCGGCCCTCGACGCGCCGCCCTTCACGACCGACGAGCTCACGGCGATCGACGCCGTGACGACCGAGCTCACGCCCGACGGGAGCCGTCGACCTCTGGACACCGGCATCAACATCTGGGCGGCGCGCTCGAGCGACCTCTAGCAGGGCCCTCGCGACCGCTTGCTGGTCCCGAGCGAGGGATCAGGCGCGATCCGGGACCACGTCGGCCGCAGGCTCGTCGTCCGTCGCGCCGGCCTCGGACCCGGCACCGCCGAACGCCGCCTCGCGCTCCTCACGCTCGGCCCGGAGGGAGTTGATCGCCGACTCGAAGTCCTCGAGCGAGTCGAACGCCTGGTAGACGCTCGCGAACCGCAGGTAGGCGACCTCGTCGAGCTCCCGCAGGGGACCGAGGATGGCCAGCCCGATCTCGTACGCGTCCAGCTCCGCGCTACCACCGGCCCGGAGCGACTCCTCGACCTTCTGCGCGAGGACCGCCAGGTCGTCCTCGTTGACCGGGCGCCCTTGGCAGGCCTTGCGCACGCCGGTCACGATCTTCTCCCGGCTGAACGGCTCGGTCACTCCAGAGCGCTTGACGACCGACAGGCTCGCCGTCTCGATCGTCGTGAAGCGGCGGTTGCAGGCAGGGCACTGTCTGCGACGACGGATCGAGGCACCGTCGTCGGAGGTCCGCGAGTCGACGACCCGGGAGTCCGCGTGCCGACAGAACGGACAGTGCATGAGGCGGTACTCCTGTGGGTCTGCGCGAGTGCTCCGTGGCGGTCGCCACGGACGGTGCGTCCCGAACCTATGTCTCGACCCTGACGAGGCGCAAGACGCCCCGCCACGACGAGACAGCGCGACGCGTTCCACACGCCGGTCAGCACACATGAGAACGGAGGTGGCCGATGATCGGCCACCTCCGTCGGGACGCCCCCGTCCCCATCTCACGTTCGCGACTCGCCTCGCGAACGTCGACGCAACTGCGGAGACGCGCTGGCGCGCCTCCTCCTCACCGACCGACCCCCCAGCCGGGTTGGTGAGGCAGCACTAACTTAGGGGAACCTAATGCGATTGCGCAAGCCCTCCGGGCACGGGTCCTCACAGCGAGGGCAGAATCACCCCGGGCCGAAGGGCTGCCGACGCCTGAGCGGCACGGAACCCTCGACCGGTCAGCGCGCGAAGTCGGGGTCGACCGGCAGCAGGAGCTGCTGCCCGACCTGGAGCCCGGTCGACGAGAGGTTGTTGAGCTCGGCGAGCTCCGCCATCACGTCTCGCACGTCCCGGCCGCCCGATGCCAGGGCGGACGCGTGCTGCCACAAGGTCTCCCCCGCCTCGACGACGTGGATCCGGACCTCGACCGGCTCGCCGGGGCCGGACGCCACCGCACGGGCGCCCCACAGGGCCCCGAGGGCGAGGACCGTCGCGACGAGCAGTACCAGGACGACACGGCCTCGCGTGGTCAGCCGCAGCGGAGCCTCGGCCTGCCCCTGAGGACGACGCTCGACACGCCACCCGTCCGTCGCGCCCATCGCGGTGATCACACTCATAGCCACTCCTTCGTCCGTGGCGCCCGAACCGCCTTCCCCGGTCGGTTCGAACACCTGTTCGTCGAACATCTGTACGATTTCTATCACCGTCGGGCGCCGATGTCGAGACATGCTCGAACATGTGTTTGATTCGTGTCGCCGCGTGACCTACGCTGTTCGAGTACTGGTCGTCCGATATGTCGGACGCCCGGCGGTGGGACGTCCCGCCCCCGGGCTGACGAGATCGCCGCGGCCACGCTCAGGAGCCGGTGCCGCTCGCGGCGCCCCTCCGCAGGACAGGGACCGAGACGGCCGAGCAGGGCGGAGACGACGATGGCGGGACGGGTGGCCGACACCACGGGCAGGCTCGCGAAGGTGCACGAGCTGCCCGACGGCACGACGGGCGGGGACGGTCTCACACCGCGCCAGCGGCTCGTGCTCGAGACGATCCGCGCGTCGGTCGACCAGCGGGGCTACCCGCCGAGCATGCGCGAGATCGGCGAGGCCGTCGGCCTGACGAGCCCGTCGAGCGTCAAGCACCAGCTCACGACGCTCGAGCGCAAGGGCTACCTGCGTCGCGACCCCAACCGCCCCCGCGCGATCGAGGTCGTCCAGCACGACGACGCGCGGTCCATCGCAGCGCTTCCCGGCAGCGCGTTCCCGCGCGTCGAGGGCATCGACACGACCGAGGACTCACCCGAGCGCCCCACGCCGTCGTACGTCCCCGTCGTGGGACGCATCGCCGCCGGTGGTCCCATCCTGGCCGAGCAGGTCGTCGAGGACGTGTTCCCCCTCCCCCGCCAGCTCGTCGGCGACGGCGAGCTCTTCCTGCTGCGCGTGGCCGGTGACTCGATGATCGACGCCGCGATCTGCGACGGCGACTGGGTCGTGGTCCGTCGCCAGCCCGTCGCCGAGAACGGCGAGATCGTCGCCGCGATGATCGACGGCGAGGCGACCGTCAAGACGTTCAAGCGCATCGACAAGCACGTGTGGCTCATGCCGCACAACGCGGCGTACCGGCCCATCTCGGGGGACGACGCCCAGATCCTCGGCCGGGTCGTCTCGGTCCTGCGGAGCCTCTGAGCACAGCGTCCCGCCGGCCCCCAGGGACCGGCGCTCAGCACGACGAAGGGGACGGCCCGGTGGGCCGTCCCCTTCGTCGTGCCCGGCGCCCGTCACGGGCACCGAGGGGACGACTACAGTCCGAAGCTCTTGGCGACGGCGCGCACCGAGTCCGCGGACGCCCGGAGGCCCGCGAGCTCGTGGTCCGACAGCGGGACCTCGATCCGCTCGCCGCAGCCACGCCGCTCGAGCAGCGAGGGGACGGAGAGGCAGACGTCGCTGATCCCGTGGAAGTCCTCGAGGAGCGAGGACACCGGCAGGACCCGGTGCTCGTCGTCGAGGACGGCCTCGATGATGCGGGTCGCGGCGAGCGCGACGGCGTAGTTCGTGGCGCCCTTGCCCTCGATGATGCGGTAGGCCGACTGCACGACCTCGTGCGCGATGTCCTCGCGCACCTCGGCCGTGAGCGGTCCCCGACCCTTGAGCCCCTGCCACTCGAGCAGCGGCACCCCGCTGATCGTCGCCGAGCTCCAGAGCGGGATCTCGCTGTCCCCGTGCTCTCCGGCGATGTACGCGTGCACGTTCTGGACCGCGACGCCGCAGTGCTGCGCGACGAGGAACCGCAGCCTCGAGGAGTCCAGGACCGTGCCGCTCCCGAAGAGCTGGTTCGGCGGCAGTCCCGAGTACTTGAGGGCCGCGTACGTGACCACGTCGACCGGGTTGGTCACCATGATGTAGACGGCGTTGGGCGCCACCTCGACGAGGCCGGGCAGGATCTTGCGCACGAGGGAGATCGTCGCCTCGGCGAGGTCCAGCCGTGTCTGCCCGGGCTTCTGCTTGGCCCCGGCAGTGAAGACCACGACGTCCGCGTCGGCGCACACCGCCACGTCGTCGGAGCCCTCGACCTTGGCCATGGGCATGAACTGGATGCCGTGCTGGAGGTCGAGGACCTCGGCCTCGACCTTGGTCCGGTTGATGTCGAGCAGGCTCACGGTGTGAGCGGCTCCACGCATGAGCGCCGCGTAGGCGAGGGTCGATCCGACGGAACCTGCGCCGACGATCGCGAGCTTGGTGGTACGGGCGGGCACTGTGCCTCCTGGACGTTGAGCACCGGACGTCGGTCGCTGCACGAGCGTCACGACGTCCGTCGCGTGGACTACCAGGTCTCAGCCTAGGGCGGACAGGCGCTCGAGCGCAGAGAGGACGACACGTCGGTCCGTCGTGGTCCAGAAGTCCGGCATCGACTTCGTGAGGTAGGAGCCGTAGCGAGCGGTCGCCAGACGCGGGTCGAGGACCGCGACGACGCCTCGATCGGCCGTCGACCGGATGAGCCGTCCGGCGCCCTGCGCGAGCAGCAGCGCGGCGTGGTTGGCCGAGACCTGCATGAAGCCGTTGCCGCCCGCGGCCTCGACCGCTCTCGCACGGGCCGACTTCACCGGGTCGTCGGGCCGCGGGAAGGGGATCCGGTCGATCAGGACGAGCTGGCAGCTCGGCCCGGGGACGTCCACGCCCTGCCACAACGAGAGCGTGCCGAACAGGCACGTCGCGGGGTCTGCGGCGAACTCCTTGACGAGCGTCGGGAGCTGGTCGTCGCCCTGGCACAGGATCGGGACGTCGAGGCGCTCGCGCATGGCCTCCGCGACCGCGAGCGCCGCTCGCCGCGACGAGAAGAGCCCGAGGGTGCGGCCGCCTGCGGCGGTGATGAGGTCGGCGATCTCGTCGAGCTGTCCGTCCGTGGCGGCCTCCCGGCCGGGCTGCGGCAGGTGCTTGGCGATGTAGAGGATGCCCTGCTGGGGGTAGTCGAACGGGCTGCCGACGTCCACGCCGGTCCAGGTGGCGCCGTCGTCGTCGAGGCCCAGCGAGCGGGCCACGGGGTCGAACGTGCCGCCGAGCGCGAGCGTCGCCGACGTGAAGACGCCCGTGCGCTCGGTCAGGAGGTGCGTGCGGATGAGGCCTGCGACCGCGAGGGGCGCGGCGTGCAGCTTGCTCACGCCGTCCCCGCTCCACCGTCCGTCGTCGCCCGCGCGCGAGCACCACAGGACGTCGTGCCCCGTGGGGTCCTGGGCCATGCGCTCGGCGATCTCGAAGACCTGGAGCATGGTCGCCTGGGCCATCTTCATCCCGGTGTCCGGCTGGGCCCCCGGGCCACCCGAGGTGTCGGGCTTGAGCGCGCTCAGCACGGTGCGGGCCGCGTCACGGACGGCCGCGACGGCCGAGCGCGCGTCGTCGGGCAGGCCGTCGGGGAAGCGCTCCGCGGGGAGCGAGGTCACGACGGTCCCGAACGCCCCGGTCGCGAGGTCGAGGTCGGTCGTCTGGACTCCTCCGTGGCGGCGGGCGAGGCGAGCGGCGTGCTCGATGATGGGCACCGACAGGTCCGCGGTCGCGGCGGCCGTGACGCGGTCGCTGAGCTCGTGGGCCTCGTCGACGACGACGACGCCGTGCTCGGGCAGCACACCGGGCGATCCCGACGCGGCGATGCCCAGCATCGCGTGGTTGGTCACGACGACGTCGGCCTCACGCGCGCTCGTGCGCGCCTGGTCGGGGAAGCAGTCGTCGATGAGGGGGCACTTGGCGCCCAGGCACTCGAGCGCCGTGACCGAGACCTGCCGCCAGGCTTTGTCGGAGACGCCCGGGACGAGGTCGTCCCGGTCCCCGGTCGTGGTCTCCTGCGCCCACTCGCGCAGCCGCACGACCTGCTCGCCCAGTGCCGCGGCCCCCGACGCCGCTCCAGGTGCAGGGTGCTCGGCGACGCCCGCCCGCTCGCCGCCCGTGGGCAGGTCGAACAACGTGGGCTCGTCGGCCGGGTAGCCGCCCTCGATCTTGTGCTGGCACAGGTAGTTGTGCCAGCCCTTGAGGAGCGCGATGCGTGGTGGACGCGGCAACCGGTCCGCGACCGCCTGGGCCACGAGCGGCAGGTCGCGCGTGATGATCTGACGCTGGAGGGCGAGGGTCGCGGTCGAGACGATGACGCGCTCGTCCTCGCACACTGCGTGGCGGACGGCGGGCACGAGGTAACCGAGCGACTTGCCGGTGCCCGTCCCGGCCTGGACCAGCAGGTGGTCGGGGCCGCCCGAGCCGTCGATCGTCCGCGCGACGTTCACGGCCATCTGGTGCTGCCCTGCGCGGCGGCCGCCGCCCAGCGCGCCGACGGCGAGGTCGAGCAGCTCCTCGACGTCAGGGGTCGCGGGGCCCGTGGTCAGGGTGGTGGTGGTCTCCTCGGGCACCCCGGAAGTCTACGTGGGGCCACCGACACGGCCGGGCGCGCCCCCGTGGTTCCGCCGGGCCGGGCGCGTGCCCGGTCCGGCGGACGCGACCTCAGGCCCGGACCGCGACCGCGTTGAGCTCGAGCGCGAGCCCTTCGTCGACCCGGCCCAGCAGGCGCGTCCCGGTCTCGACGTGCTCCTCGAGGTCGATCTCGCCCGTGAGGTGCACGCGGTTGACCAGGTCGCCGCGGTGGTAGGGCACCACGACGTCGATCGAGACGTCGGGGCGCGGCAGCTCGTCGGAGATGAGCTGGAGCAGGTCCTCGATCCCCTGCCCGGTGTGCGCCGAGACGAGGATCGTGCGGCGCTCGCGCCCCCGGATGCGTGCGACGACGTCGGGGTCCGCGACGTCGACCTTGTTCAGCACGACGACCTCGAGCACCTGGTCGATGCCCGGGATGTCGGCCAGCACGTGGCGGACGGCCGCGATCTGCCCCTCGGGGTCGGGGTGCGACGCGTCGACGACGTGGAGCAGCAGGTCGGCCTGGCCGACCTCCTCGAGCGTCGAGCGGAACGCCTCGACGAGCTGGTGCGGCAGGGACCGCACGAACCCGACCGTGTCGGCGAGCGTGTACACGCGCCCGTCCTCGGTCTGCGCGCGGCGGACCGTGGGGTCGAGGGTCGCGAACAGGGCGTTCTCGACGAGCACGCCCGCGCCCGTGAGGGCGTTGAGGAGGCTCGACTTGCCGGCGTTGGTGTAGCCCGCGATCGCGACCGACGGGATGGCGTGGCGCTTGCGCGAGGACCGCTTGGTCTCGCGGCCCGGCGCCATCGCGGCGATCTCGCGGCGCAGCTTGGTCATGCGGTCGCGGATGCGGCGCCGGTCGAGCTCGATCTTGGTCTCACCGGGGCCGCGCGAGCCCATGCCTGCGCCCGCCCCGCCCACCTGGCCACCGGCCTGCCGGGACATCGACTCACCCCATCCACGCAGACGCGGGAGGAGGTACTCGAGCTGCGCGAGCTCGACCTGCGCCTTGCCCTCCCGGGACTTCGCGTGCTGGGCGAAGATGTCCAGGATCAGCGCGGTCCGGTCGACGACCTTGACCTTGACGATGTCCTCGAGCGCGCGGCGCTGCGAGGGGGCGAGCTCGCCGTCGATCACGACGGTGTCCGCGCCGCTCACCGCCACGACGGACGCGAGCTCCTCGGCCTTGCCCGAGCCGAGGTAGGTGCCGGGGTCCGGCTTCTGCCGGCGCTGGAGCACGCCGTCGAGGACCTGGGAGCCCGCCGTCTCCGCGAGGGCCGCGAGCTCGCGCAGCGAGACCTCGGCCTCGGTCGCCGCGGCCTCGCCGCTGCCGCTGTACAGGCCCACGAGCACGACCTTCTCGAGCCGCAGCTGCCGGTACTCGACCTCGGTGACGTCCTCGAGCTCGGTCGACAGGTTGGCGACCCGTCGCAGCGCGGTGCGCTCGGCGAGCTCGAGCTGCTCCCCGTCGTAGACGGAGTGCTGGGTGCCTCCCTCGGCGCGCGCGGTACCCGCCCGTGCGAGCACCCGTGCCACGACGTCCCCGGCGATGTCGCGCTCGGGGCGCGCGGTCTCCGGTTCGGTCTCAGGGGTGGGGTTCGCGGGGGTCTGGGTCATGGGCCGCCTTTCAGCTGAGGGTCCGGGCACCGGGTCCGTGCGACCTGGGCCGGTCGGTCCGGCCGGAGTCGCTCCGGTCGGCATGTCGTACAACAAGCGTGGCACGCCGGATCGTCCCGACGCGAACCAATTCGCCCTGCGCGGCCGCGTTTCGTCTCACGGCGCAGCGCCGACCGGCCGCCCGGGAGGACCGGCCACCACGGCGGCCGGGGACCGGCCGATAGGATCTGTCCTCGTGACGCCACCCGATCTGCCTGCCGACGCGACGCCCGGCACGACGCCCGAGCCCTCCCCCGACCACTACTTCACGGCGCAGCCCGCGTCCACCGAGGAGCGCCGCGAGCTCACGGTCCGGCTCGCGGGTCGCGAGGTCACGGTCGAGGTCGCGTCCGGCATCTTCTCGCCCGGGCGGCTCGACCTCGGCACGCAGGTCCTCCTGCGCTCGGTCCCGGCCCTGCCGCCCGTGACGCCCGGGCCCGACGGCGCCGCTCACCTCCTGGACCTCGGCTGCGGCTGGGGCCCGGTCGCACTGACCATGGCGCTCGAGGCGCCCGGCGCGACCGTCTGGGCCGTCGACGTCAACGAGCGCGCGCTCGACCTGGTGCGACGCAACGCCGCCCGCCTCGGCCTGGAGAACGTCCGAGCGGTCCGCCCCGAGAACGTCCCCGAGGAGGTCCGGTTTGCCGCGATCTGGTCCAACCCGCCCATCCGGGTCGGCAAGGACGTGCTGCACGACATGCTGCTGCACTGGCTGCCGCGCCTCGAGCCCGGCGCCGAGGCCTACCTCGTGGTGCAGCGCAACCTCGGCGCGGACTCGCTCATGGCCTGGCTCGACGAGCACCTCGAGGACGAGCTGTCGGTGAGCAAGCTCGCGAGCGCCAAGGGGTTCCGCGTCCTCGAGGTCGCGCGCGCCGGCTGAGCGCCGAGCGCACCGGTGCGCGACGCCGTCGGGCCCCGTCATGATGCTCGGCCGTGCCGTGGCCAGCGCAGCGCCGCGGTCAGCGCCGTGCCGTGGCCAGCGCAGCGCCGCGGTCAGCGGGAGAAGGCCGCCAGGTCGATCTCCGCCCCGAACACGATCTCGGCCGGGCCCGCGAGCTCGACGCGGCCACCCTCGAGCGCGGTCACGCGCACCGTGCCGCCCGGCACGTCCACGAGCCACACGTCGGGCGAGGACGGCCCACCCCACGCGCGGACCGCGAGCGCCGCGGCGCACGCACCCGTCCCGCAGGACTCGGTCTCGCCCACGCCGCGCTCGTGCACGCGCATGCGCAGCCGTCCGACGACCGTCCCGTCGACCGAGACCTCCTCGCCGAGCGGGACGACGAGCTCGACGTTGGTGCCGTGCGGAGGCTCGGGCGAGACGGTCGGTGCCTGCGTGAGGTCGGCGGCCTCGAGCTCGTCCTCCTGCGGCAGCGCGAGGACCGTGTGCGGGTTGCCCAGGTCGACGCTCAGCGCGGGGCGCGGGACCTCCCAGCCCGAGATCGCGACCGCGGCGTCGAAGCCCTCGTCGAGCGCCGTGCGTCCGCCCGGCAGGAACCACGGACCCATGTCCACGGCGTACCAGCCGTTCGCCTCCTTGCGCACGTACTTGACGCCCGCACGGGTGCCGACCGCGAGGACGCGGGAAGCGGCGAGCGCCTCCTGCGCGTCGTCGGCCCCGGGCCGGACCTCGGCGGCGGCGAGGTCCACGAGCCCGAGCCGCTCGGCGAAGGCCGCGAAGACCCGCACCCCGTTGCCGCACATCTCGGCGATCGAGCCGTCGGCGTTGCGGTAGTCCATGAACCAGATCGCGTCGGGGTCCTCCGCGAGGACCTGCGCGGACTCGGGCACGTAGGCCGTGGGGACGAGGCGGATCACTCCGTCGCCGCCGATCCCGGACCGGCGGTCCGCGAGCGCCCGGACCTGGTCGGCGTCGAGGTCGCGGCTGCCCTCGAGGTCGGCGATCAGGACGAAGTCGTTGCGGGTCCCGTGGCCCTTGGCGAAACGGGTCTTGTCACGGGGCGGCGTGGGGCTCATGAGCCCAGACTACGGCGCGTCGGCCGCTCGTCCGTGCGCGCGTCCAGGGTGCCGTCGTCGGCGGCCCGGACGATCTCGAGCGCGTCGGCGAGCAGCGTGGGCGACTGCGCGTCGAGCCAGTGCACGCGCGGGTCGCGGCCGAACCACCCCATCTGCTTGCGCGCCAGCCGGCGCGTGTTCGCGGTGATCTGCTCGCGCGCCTCGTCGGCCGAGATCTCCCCGCGCAGGTGCGCGAGCACCTCCGCGTAACCGACCGCGCGGGCCGCGGTGCGGCCCAGGTGCGGCGCGAGCGTGCGGACCTCGTCGAGCAGGCCGCCGGCCCACATGCGCTCGACGCGCCCCGCGACGCGTGCGTCGAGCGTCTCGCGGTCGCAGTCGAGCCCGATCTGCACGGCCGGGCGGACGTACTCCTGGCGCGGCAGGTTCGCCGTGAAGGGCTCGCCCGTGATCGTGATGACCTCGAGCGCCCGCACGATGCGCCGGGTGTTCGACGGGCCGATCGACGTCGCGGCCGCGGGGTCCAGCCGGGCGAGCTCGGCGTGCAGGGCCCTGGTCCCCTCCCGCTCGGCGCGCTCCTCGAGCCGGACGCGGACGTCCGGGTCCGTGCCGGGGAAGTTCATCTCGTCGAGGAGCGCGCGCACGTACAGCCCCGACCCGCCCACCACGACCGGGCGGGCGTCGCGCGCGACGATCGCGTCGAGGTCGGCGCGGGCCGCGGCCTGGTAGTCGGCGACCGACGCGTCCTTCGTGGGGTCGAGCACGTCGAGCTGGTGGTGGACGATCCCCCGCCGCTCGTCGACGGGCACCTTCGCGGTCCCGACGTCCAAGCCGCGGTAGAGCTGGTAGGCGTCGGCGTTGACGATCTCGGCAGGGGCCAGGGCCTGCGCGAGGTCGAGGGCGAGGTCCGACTTCCCGGTCGCGGTGGGGCCGACGACGGCGACGATGAGCATCCGAGAACCGTACCCGGCGATCCTGCCCGCCCCCCGACCGGCCGGGGTGCTCGGCCCGGTCGGACAAATCCACCCTGTCCCGGTGTGGGTGGACGTGCGTAGGCTCCTCAGGGTGGGCGGACAGGGGCATGCAGCCCGCCCGCACGGCCTTCGCCGCCGCACCGCAGCGGCAACCGACGACGAGGAACGAGACATGAGCTACTTCACCAAGCCCGGCGACACGACCCAGACTCCCAACGCTCCGCTGTCGCGCGACCGGGTCGAGGCCTTCCTGGCGGGCAAGGGCTGGAACTACGGGGTCGACGACGACGGCGACCTCGGCGGAGGCTGGGACGGGAACGTCTTCTACTTCTTCGTGATGGGGAGCAAGGACGAGATCCTGCAGGTCCGCGGACGGTGGAACCGCACGCTCCCGGTCGCCGACGAGGCCCGGGTGACCTCGGTCGCCAACGAGTTCAACCAGAGCAGGATCTGGCCCAAGGTGTACACGCGCGTCGAGGGCGAGCACGTGGCGGTCTACACCGAGGTGTCGACCGACCTGGAGCACGGCGCGGCGGACGACCAGCTCGGCCAGCTCGTCGAGTGCGGGCTGTACTCGGGGCTGCAGTTCTTCGAGCAGCTCGACGAGCGCTTCCCCGACCCGGACGCGGACGCGGCCGACGCGAACGTCTTCGTCGAGGACCTGCCGCTGTGACGAGCACGTTCCAGGTCGACCTGCACGGGGTCGTCGACCTGCTGGCACGCCACCTGTACTCGAGCCCGCGCGTGTACCTGCGCGAGCTCCTGCAGAACGGGGTGGACGCGATCACCGCGCGACGCGGGCTCGCTGGCGAGGACGCCCCGGCGACGATCCGGCTGCGGCCGCTGCCCGACGGCGGGCTCGAGGTCGCGGACTCCGGGGTGGGACTGACGCTCGCCGAGGCCGGCGAGCTGCTGGCCACGATCGGTCGCAGCTCCAAGCGCGACGTCGAGCTCGGCACGGGCCGCGAGGAGTTCCTGGGCCAGTTCGGCATCGGACTGCTGTCCGCGTTCATGGTCGCCGACGAGATCGAGCTCACGTCCCGCTCGGCGCGCCCCCTGCCCGACGGCGCAGCCCCCGCTCCGGTGCGCTGGCGCGGGTTCGCCGACGGCAGCTACGAGCTGGCCGAGGTGCTGGGCGAGGACTCAGCGGTCCCGGAAGGGCCGGGCAGCATCGTCCGCCTGCGTCCGCGCCGCGACATGGAGCACTGGCTCGCCCCGGAGACCGTCACGGCGCTCGCGCAGGACTTCGGGTCGCTTCTCCCTGTCGACCTCCAGGTCGAGGTCCGTCTCGACCTGGACCCGACCGACGGTACGGACGGGTCCCCCGGGTCCGGGGTCGACCCGGTCGCCGCGGAGGCCACCCCTGCGACGGGTGTCGACTCCCCCACGGTCTGGCGCCGGCTCAGCGGCAAGGACCTCCCGTGGAAGGAACAGCACGCGTCGTCCGCCGAGCGCGAGGCGGCCCTGACCCGGTACGCCGAGCAGACGCTCGGCTTCACGCCGCTCGCGCGCATCGACCTCGACCTGCCCCTCGCAGGCCTGACCGGCGTCGCGTACGTCCTGCCCGCCGCGGTCTCGCCCACGACCCCGTCGAGCCACCGCGTGTACCTCAAGCGCATGCTCCTGGGGACGCGGGTCGACGACCTCCTGCCCCCGTGGGCCTTCTTCGTCCGCTGTGTCCTGGACGCCTCCGCGCTGCGCCCCACCGCGTCGCGCGAGGGGCTCTACGAGGACGAGGTGCTGCTCGCGACGCGCGAGGCCCTCGGCGCCCAGGTCCGGGCGTGGGCGCTCGCCACGCTGGCCGAGCACTCCCCCACGAGCCGTGCGTTCCTGCGTGTGCACCACCTCGCCGTCCGGGCGCTCGCCCTCCAGGACGACGACATGCTCGACCTCGCGGCCCGGGTCCTTCCCTTCGAGACCACCGAAGGGACGGGCACGCTCACGGACCTGGCCGCCACCCTGCCCGAGGGGGCCCGCCTCCTGTGGACCCCGAGCGTCGAGGAGTTCCGGCGCGTCGCGCCGGTCGCGGCGGCCCAGGGGCTCGGGCTCGTCAACGGCGGGTACGCAGGCGCTCCTGGAGGTCGACCCGCTGCGCGAGCTGGAGGTCGCCGACGCCGTCCGGGCCGTCGACGGTGCGCTCGCACCGCACGACTGCGAGGCGATCGTGCGCGCGTTCGAGCCCTCGGCCCTGCCCGCGATGCTCCTGCACGACCGGGACGGCGACCACGAGCGCGAGGCGCAGGCCACCGCGGACGCGGCGGACGACGTCTGGGGCCAGGTCCTCGCCGGGCTCACGGGTCCGGCCCGTTCCCGGCGGCTCGTGCTCAACGACACCAACGAGACCGTCAGGTCGCTGCTCGCGACGACGGACCCGCAGGTCCTCGAGGCCGGCGCCCAGTCCCTGTACGTCACCGCCCTGCTGCTGTCCGGCAGGCCCCTGCGGGCCTCCGAGGCCACCCTCATGAACGGCTCGCTCGGCGTCCTGCTCGACCGTGCGCTGCGCCCCGGCACGACCCACCTGGAGGAGAACCGATGACCCGCTCGGTCCACGAGGCCAACGAAGCGCTGTTCCACGTCCGCGAGATGCCCTACGGCATCGCCCGGAGCACCACCGCCGCCGCAGAGCTCGAACGGATCACGGCCGAGGGCCCCGCCGAGGCCCGCGCGTACGCACTGTTCGTGCTGGTCGAGTCCTACGTGTGGGGCAACGAGGTCACCAAGGCGTACCTGCCCTTCACCCAGCTCCTGCGGTGGTGGGACGAGCACCCCGAGCACTTCGACGAGCAGGACACGCACTCGCTGTTCTGGTCGTTCAAGTGGATGGTCGGCAACCTCATGGACTTCCCCGCCGTCCCGGCCGCGCAGATCGAGCGGACGCTCGACGACATGGAGCGCCGGTACGCGGTGGCGGGCAACGGCATGAACGCCGTGACGATGTCTCGCTTCCAGTGGGCTCGTGCCCGCGGGACGCAGGACACCGCGACGGCGTACGAGGCGTGGGTCGCGACCCCCCGGGACGACTTCTCGCAGTGCGAGGCGTGCGAACCGGGCGACCGCGCCGCCTACCTGTTCGACGCCGGGCGCCTGGACGAGGGCATCCGTCTCCTGGAGCACGTCCTCGCGGGCTCGCCCGAGTGCGCGACCGAGCCGGGCGACATGCTCTCCCGGCTCCAGCTCGCCTACCTCGAGACGGGTGACGCCGACAAGGCGGCCGCGACCCACCGCAGGGGCCTGCGGCACCTCGACAACGGGGTCTCGATGGAGGGGCCGCAGGGCCGTCACATCGAGTTCCTCGCACGGACGGGCAACGTCGAGCGCGCCCTGACCCGGATCGTGGAGCAGCAGGAGCACCTCGTGACGGCGGACTCCCCGCGGGGCCGCTGGTCGTTCCTCCTCAGCGTCGGGACCGCGACGTCGATCCTCGTGGCGGAGCACGGCGAGCGCCGGGTGGCCCTGCGCGAGGTCCCGGTGACCACGGTCGCCGGGCTCGACGCCTGGGTGCGCACCGAGGCCCGCGAGATCGCCGCCGCGTTCGACGCCCGCAACGGCACCGACGCGACGACGCGACGCACCGAGGAGGTGTGGGCGAGCGCCGCCACGCTCCTGCCCGTGAGCCTGAGCGTGCTCGGCACCACGCAGGCCGACGCGCCCGTCCCGGCGACGAGCCGGACCTCCGCGGCCCCGGTGAGGAGCACCGAGCCCGCCCCCGCGACGGGCGGACCCGCCGACATCTCGGCCTTCACCGCGAGCACCGCGATCACCTCCGAGGACGACGACGCGCGGGCCGGTGACGCGCAGGCGCTCGTGGCCCAGGCCGAGGACGTCAGGTCCGAGGACCCAGCGGGGGCCGCCGGCCTGTACCAGGAGGCCGCCGCACTGCTCGAGGCCGAGGGCGCGCTCGACGAGGCGGGCTTCGCGCTGGCCGAGGCCGCGCAGCTCGCGGCGGACGAGCAGGACGTCGAGGGCGCCCTCGCGGCCTTCCCTCGCGCCGTGGCGCTCCTGCGTGCGGGTGGCGTCGGGCCCACGTACCGGGGGCCGGTCGTACGGGCCTACGCCCGGCTCACCGCGCGGGCGGGTGCCGCGGCCGCGGGCCTCGCGGCCGTCGACAGGGCTCTTGCGGAGGCCGGTGACGCGGTCGTCGACGGGACCTCGGGGGGCTCAGCAGGCGTCGCAGGCGTCGCGGGCACTGCGGGCACCGCGGTCGCCGGCGTCGGGACCGGCCCTGCGGACGGAGCGGTCGCCGCGGCGGAGGAGGAGCGGGCCGCCCGCGAGCGCCGCGAGCTCCTCGACACGCGAGCCCGGCTCCTGGCCACGCTCGGCGAGCACGACCGTGCGTCCTCGGCCGCCGAGGCCGTCGCCGAGGAGTACGCCCGCGCGGGCGACCTGGGCGGCGCGGCGCACGCGTTCTGGCTGGCCGGGACCACGCGTGTCGACGCGGGCGACGTCGAGAGCGCGGTCCTCGCGCTCGAGTCGGCTCTCGACGGCTTCCGGCTCGCGCACGACCAGGCCTCTCGCGCGCTCGTGGGCAACGAGCTGGTCGGTGCCCTGCGCCGCCTGGGTCGTGACGACGAGGCAGGCCAGGTGGCGGACGCGGTCAGCCGCCGCTGACCCGGTGTGCCGACCGGTCCGGTCGTCCCGGACGGGTCGGCACACCTGTGCGTCGCACGGGTGCGCCTCCGGGGACGCGTTCACGTCGGCCTGACGCCTGCGCGGCGTGCCGCTGCGCCCTGGACGACGCGCAGCGGAGTGGTCACCGGGGCACGGTAGCGACCTGCTCGTCCGCGGGGACCCGGAATCTCACGACCTCGTAGAGGCGTCCCTCGTACTCCCCCGTCGCGTGCCGGGCCTCGCGGTCCCAGGCCTCGCCGAGCGCGCGGAGCACCGCGTCCTCTGCCGTGCCGCCCGCCACGCTCGCGCCCCCGGCGGAACCGCCTGCCGCACCCGCGCTCGCAGGGTACGCGGCGCCGTCGGGCAGCGGGGACCGCGCACCGGTGACGACGACCAGTCCGGTGCCCGGCTCCGCCAGGACGTCGCGCACGAGCCCGACGGCGGCCGCGGCGGGCGCGGCGCCGAGCTCGACGACCTCGACCGGGCCCTCCCAGCCCGCCGCGGCGAGGGCCAGGAGAGCGACCGAGGCAGGGACTCCCGCGACGGGCAGCGCGGCGGCCGATGCTCGCGGGGCCCAGCCCCACCAGCGCGGGTCGACCCCGGCCGCCTCCAGACCTGGACGCATCTCGCCTCGCCGGTCCCCCGCCCGGCGAGCCCCGCAGTCCAGGACGACGACGCGCCGCGCGCCCTGCACGAGCTCGCGGAGCGCGTCGAGCGCCTGGGCGCGGGACTCGGCGAGGACCTCGGCGGCGCCCGCGACGCCCGGGACGAGCAACGGGGTACCGGGCAGGGCGACGGCGCGAACGATCACGCGCGCCACGCTACCCCGCGAGCAGGACGATCCCCAGCGGGCGCGGGTAGGGTGGGCCCATGAGGTTCTTCGGCGGCAGACGGGGACACCAGGCAGGACGAGACGACTCGGGCGACCAGGGCAGGAAGGACGCTCCCGACGAGCACGCCTGGGACGAGGCCGGCGGGACGTCCGGCACCCCGCTCGACGACGCCGCGCTGCACGCCTCGGTCGAGAGCCTCCTGCTCCGCGAGCTCGGCGGCACCATGATCGCCGACATCGAGCACGACAAGATCCCCACCCCCCTGCACCGCGCCCGCGTCCTCGAGTGGATCGCCGACGCCGGGTACAGCTACTTCATCGACGCCGAGGGCGACGTGGGCGGGCTGTGGCACGGGCGGCTGTTCTACTTCCTGCTGTTCGGCTCCCACCACGAGATCCTCCAGGTCCGCGGCCAGTGGAACCGGGACATCACGATCGAGCGCCTCGAGGAGATCCTCGAGTTCTGCAACGAGTGGAACGCGGACCGCATCTGGCCCAAGGCGTACACGCGCGTGCGCGACAACGGCATGGTCCACGTGTTCACCGAGGTCACGGTCGACCTCGAGCACGGTGTGAACGACGACCAGCTCGACCAGCTCCTGCAGTGCGGCCTGTCGACGGGGTCGATGTTCTTCGACGCCCTCGACGAGTTCTACCCCGACCCCGCGAGGTCGGCACCGTGAGCCCCGCCCCCCGGACGAGCTGGCTCGCGCGCCTGTTCGGCAACCACCGGCCCAAGCCCGTCGAGGACGTGCCCGTCGACGCCGAGGTGCCCTCACCGCTGTCCACCCGCCGCATCGGCGACTACCTGTCGCGGCGCGGCTACCACTTCCGCATCGACGACGACGGCGACGTCACGGGCACGTGGGACGGGAACCGGTTCTGGTTCCTGCTCCTGGGCGACCACCAGGAGATCCTCCAGGTCCGCGGACGCTGGTCGACGACGGTGCCCGTGACGGCCCGGCTCGCTCTCCTGCAGTCCGTCAACGACTGGAACCGCGAGCGCATCTGGCCCAAGGTCTACGTCCGTGAGGAGAGCCAGGGGCTCGCGGTCTACGCCGAGGTGTCGGTCGACCTCGAGCAGGGCGCGACCGACGACCAGCTCGGCCAGATCGTGTCGTGCGGGCTGGGCACCGCGGTACAGCTCTTCGGGACGATCGGCGGCCAGCTCCCGCCGACCTGAGCCCGGGTGCGCCGCTGCCGGGTCCCCGCGAGCTCTGGGGGGCGGCTCAGGGGCGGCGCAGGCTCGGCAGGCCGAGGCTCACGGGCCCGCCCGCCGCAGGCGCTCCGTGCGAGTGACCGTGGTCGTCGCCGCCACCGAGGCGCGTCTTCTCGCGCGCGACCCAGGCGTCGCCCGAGCGCGTGCGGCGCACCGCGTAGACGCCGCCGTCGAGCACCGAGTCCGCGACGAGGTGGTACGGCGCGGAGCGTGTGACCTCGACCGTGACCATGTCGCCGGGGCGGGGCAGCCGAGGGTCCAGGTCGTCGGCGAGGCGCGGGTCGTCGGCCGTGACGTCGGCGTCGGAGCGTCCGGCCATGAGCGCGACGACCTCGTCCGGGACGGCGAGATGGACCAGACGGTTGTCCGCGGCACGACCCGTCAGACGGTGCGTCGCACCGTCCTTGCGCCCCGAGCCCTCGGCCACGAGGACCTCGACCGTGCGACCGACCTGCCGGGCCGACTCCTCGGCGCTGACCCGGTCCTGGAGCGCCTGGAGACGCTCGTAGCGCTCCTGCACGACCTCCTTGGGCAGCTGGTCCGGGAGCGTGGCCGCGGGGGTCCCCGGGCGCTGCGAGTACTGGAACGTGAAGGCCGAGGAGAAGCGTGAGGCCTCGACGACCCGCAGGGTCTCGGCGAAGTCCTCCTCGGTCTCCCCGGGGAAGCCCACGATGAGGTCCGTGGTGATCGACGCGTCGGGCATGGCAGCCCGCACCCGGTCGAGGATCCCGAGGAACTTCTCCGACCGGTAGGAGCGGCGCATGGCCCGCAGGACGCGGTCGGACCCGGCCTGGAGCGGCATGTGGAGCTGGGGCATGACGTTGGGGGTCTCGGCCATGGCCGCGATGACGTCGTCCGTGAAGGCGGCCGGGTGCGGGGACGTGAAGCGCACGCGCTCGAGCCCCTCGATCTCGCCGCACGCACGCAGGAGCTTGGCGAACGCGCCGCGGTCGCCGAACTCGACGCCGTAGCTGTTGACGTTCTGCCCGAGCAGGGTCACCTCGATCGCGCCCTGGTCGACGAGCGCCTGGACCTCGGCCAGGACCTGGCCCGGTCGCCGGTCGCGCTCCTTGCCGCGCAGGTGCGGCACGATGCAGAACGTGCACGTGTTGTTGCAGCCGACGCTGATCGACACCCAGCCCGCGTACACGGACTCGCGCTTGGTCGGCAGGGTCGAGGGGAAGATCTGGAGCGACTCGGCGATCTCGACCTGCGCGGCCTCGTTGTGCCGGGCGCGCTCCAGGAGCACGGGCAGCGCGTCGAGGTTGTGCGTGCCGAACACGACGTCGACCCACGGCGCCTTCTCGACGATCCCCGACCGGTCCTTCTGCGCGAGGCAGCCACCGACCGCGATCTGCATTCCCGGCCGCTTGGCCTTGATCGACGCGAGCTGACCCAGGTTGCCGTACAGGCGCGTGGCCGCGTTCTCCCGGACCGCGCACGTGTTGATGACGACGACGTCGGCGCGGTGCGCGGCCTCGTCGGCAGCCTCGGCCCGCGTGTACCCGGCCTGCTCGAGCATGCCCGCCATGTGCTCGGAGTCGTGGACGTTCATCTGGCAGCCGAGCGTGCGGACCATGTAGGTCCGCTGCGCCGCAGCGGGCACCTCTCCGCCGGGATCCGCGGCTGCGGGCTCGACGGCCCCCGGCGGGTCGACCGCGAGCACGTCGGCGGGACCCGCTGCGGGGCTGTCTTCGGGGCGGAGGGCGGTGGAGAACATCACCGTCAAGGGTACGGCGCGCCAGGCACCGGACCGAAACTCTCTTTCGCCGCCAGCCGGGCATCTGTTGCCCGTCCGTTGCCGAACTGTTGCCGGAAACAGTGGCGTGCGCAACAAAAGCCCCCTAGGTTCATGAAATGGACGCGCAACCGACCACCCCGAGCGACGCTCCCGACGCGTCGCCCACCGCACCTTCGCCACCACCCGACGCGCCCTCGCGTGACGACGAGCTCGGAGCTCCGCTCGTCGAGCTCCACGGGGTCAACAAGCACTTCGGGGACCTCCACGTCCTGCAGGACATCGACCTCACGGTCCGGCGCGGCGAGGTGCTCGTCGTGATCGGCCCCTCGGGCTCGGGAAAGTCCACGCTGTGCCGCGCCATCAACCGGCTCGAGACCATCGACACCGGCACGATCGCGATCGACGGACAGCCGCTGCCGGAGGAGGGCAAGGACCTCGCCAGGCTCCGAGCCGACGTCGGCATGGTGTTCCAGTCGTTCAACCTCTTCGCCCACAAGACCATCCTCGACAACGTGACGCTCGGGCCGGTGAAGGTCCGTCGGACCAAGCCCGCGGAGGCCAAGAAGGAGGCCCTGGCGCTGCTCGACCGCGTCGGGATCGGCAACCAGGCCGACAAGATGCCGGCCCAGCTCTCGGGTGGGCAGCAGCAGCGCGTGGCCATCGCGCGGGCCCTGGCCATGCACCCCAAGGTCATGCTCTTCGACGAGCCGACCTCGGCGCTGGACCCCGAGATGATCAACGAGGTCCTGGACGTCATGGTCGCCCTCGCCAAGGAGGGCATGACCATGATCGTCGTGACCCACGAGATGGGCTTCGCCCGCAAGGCCGCCCACCGCGTGGTGTTCATGGCGGACGGCCAGATCGTCGAGGAGGCACCGCCCGAGGAGTTCTTCACGAACCCGAAGAGCCACCGCGCCCAGGACTTCCTGTCCAAGATCCTGACCCACTGACACCCTCGCACCGCGGACGCACCGACGCGTCCGCCCGACCAGCCCCACTACCCGGTCTCTCGACCAGCAGTCCCCAGCAGCACGCACGCCCCACGGTCCCCGGGCTCACCGACGAGCCCGGCCCACCTGCAGCAACCGAACAGCTCGACCGGCACCGACCGCCGGCCGCAGCGGGTGACCACCAGGACTCCCGTGACGGCCCGGCACCGACGAAGGGGAAGACACCATGCGCACACGCACCCGTACCGGAGGACTCGTCGCACTCGCCGCGACCGCCGCACTCGCCCTGAGCGCGTGCGGGGGCAGCGACGACGGCGGCGGCTCGACCGAGGGCTCGTCCGCCAGCGCCGGCGGAGAGAAGATCACGATCGGCATCAAGTTCGACCAGCCCGGCCTCGGCTTCAAGGAGGGCGACACCTACACGGGGTTCGACACCGACGTCGCTCGCTACGTCGCCGAGAAGCTCGGCTACTCCGAGGACCAGATCGAGTGGAAGGAAGCACCGTCTGCCCAGCGCGAGACGCTGCTGAGCACCGACCAGGTCGACATGATCTTCGCGACCTACTCGATCACCGACAAGCGCAAGGAGACGGTTGCGTTCGCCGGCCCGTACTTCGTCGCCGGGCAGGACCTGCTCGTCGCCGAGGACAACACCGACATCAAGGGACCCGAGGACCTCGAGGGCAAGAACCTCTGCTCGGTCACGGGCTCGACGTCGGCCCAGCGGATCAAGGACGAGTACGCCGCGGGAGTCCAGCTCCTCGAGCAGCCGGGCTACGCCGAGTGCGTCACGGCTCTGCTCTCGGGCCAGGTCGACGCGGTCACCACGGACGACATCATCCTGGCCGGTCTCGCGGCGCAGCCCGCGAACAAGGGCAAGGTCAAGGTCGTCGGGGCGCCGTTCTCGACCGAGCTCTACGGCGTCGGGATCCCGCAGAGCAGCGACAAGTGCGAGGACATCAACGCCGCGATCACCGAGATGATCGACGACGGCTCGTGGGAGGAGGCCATCACGGCCAACACCGAGGGCACCGGGTACACCCCGAACGCCTCGGAGAACCCGCCGACGCCGGACGCCTGCGCCTGACAGGTCCGCTGCCGGGCCGGGTCCGCGCCCCAGGCGCCGGCCCCGCCCCGCCCCCGCCGCCCGCGGCGCCGGCGGCAAAACCCGGGGGGGCGCCCCGCCCCGGCACCCGTCCCTGTCCGGTCCCGTGCGGCGCACGCGCCGCACCTCGCGAAGGGTGACCCGTAGTGGGTGACTACCTCTCTCAGTTCCTGCGACTCTTCGAGTCCTACGACGTGCTGGGCGCGTTCTGGGTCAACATCCAGCTCACGTTCTGGGCGGCGATCCTCGCGCTCGTCATCGGCACGGTGCTCGCGCTCATGCGGATCTCCCCGATCCCGAGCCTGCAGTGGGCAGGCGCCACGTACGTCACGCTGTTCCGCAACACCCCGCTGACGATCATCATGGTCTTCCTGACCCTCGGGGTCTGGGGTCAGCTCAAGATCCAGCTCGCCGACGACTTCCCGTCGAACTTCTTCCGCTTCGCCGTGCTCGGCCTGGCGGTCTACCACGCGGCGTTCGTGTGCGAGGCGATCCGCTCGGGCGTGAACACCGTGCCGATCGGTCAGGCCGAGGCGGCGCGCGCGATCGGCCTGTCGTTCCTGCCCGCCGCGCGGATCGTCATCCTGCCGCAGGCGTTCCGCGGGTCGGTCGCCCCGCTCGGCAACGTGCTCATCGCCCTCATCAAGAACTCGACCGTGGCCGCCGCGGCCGGTGTCGCGACGGAGACCTCCAGCCTCATGAAGACCATGATCGAGTTCGACTCCGACGTCATCATCGCGATCTTCCTGACGTTCGCGATCGGCTACGTGATCCTCGTGATCCCGGTGGGCCTCGCGACGACGGCACTGTCCCGCCGCCTGGCGGTGAAGCGATGAGCGCGCAGCAGCAGACGGTCCTGTTCGACGCCCCGGGCCCCCGGGGGCGCCGGACCATCGTGGTCGGCAACGTGGTCGGCGCGGTCGTGGTCGCGGGGATCGCGGCCTACGCCCTGGTCCTGCTGGGTCGTGAGGGACAGCTGACCGCCGAGAAGTGGCAGCCGATCTTCACGGCCGACGCGTGGGAGAACTTCTATCTCCCGGGCCTCGTCGACACCTTGCGCGCCGCGGGCGTGGCGATCGTGGGGGCGATCGTCTTCGGCCTGCTGTTCGGCATCGGGCGGCTCTCGTCGGTCCGGCTCGTCCGATGGCTCGCGGGGCTGGTCGTCGAGTTCTTCCGCGCCGTCCCGGTGCTGCTCATGATGATCTTCTTCTGGCTCTTCCTGGCCCAGCTCACGGTGCCCGACGCCCCCTTCTGGGCTGTCGTGATCGCCCTGATCCTCTACAACGGCTCGGTGGTCGCGGAGCTGGTCCGCTCGGGCGTGTACGGGCTGCCCACTGGCCAGCGCGAGGCGGCTCTCGCGGTCGGCCTCACGCGAGGCCAGTCGCTCCGGTCGGTCGAGGTGCCGCAGGCGCTGATCGCGATGCTCCCGGCGCTCGTCTCCCAGCTCGTCGTGGTCCTCAAGGACACCGCGCTGGGCTACATCATCACGTACACCGAGCTGCTCCAGGAGTCGCGCCGGCTGGGATCGGCCTACGGCAACATCCTCCAGTCGCTGCTCGTCGCGGCGATCCTGTTCATCACGATCAACTACGTCCTGTCGAAGGTCGCCGAGATCCTCGCGCGTCGCCTCAAGGGGCGTACCGCAGGGCCCGTCCGGGCGGCGACCCCTGGCCTCGCGGTCGGGGCGCGCGGTGCGGCCCCGGTGGGCACGGCTCCCGTCGTCCCGTCTGCACCGAAGTAGGCGCCCGCCCCGGCGCGAACGCGAGCCAGCCGTCGCGGCCCACCACGGGCCGGGACGGCTGGCTCGCGTCAGGGCGTGTGCTCGGTCGCAGCGCTCAGGAAAGCGGCCCGACGACGGCGCTCACCCTCAGAGGTCGTCGAACCCGCCGAAGGGCTCGTCCTCGTCCGACGACTCTCCCTCGCGGGCCAGCTCCTCACGGATCAGACCGAGCGCGAGCGAGGGGCTGTACCCCTTCCGGGCGAGCATCCCGACGATTCGTCGGGTGCGGACGTCGCGGTCGAGCCCGGTCGTGCGAGCGAGACGCCGGCGCACCAGGTCGCGGGCGGCGTCGGCCTCGTCGTCCTCGTCGACCTGGTCGAGGGCGCCGGTCGCGGTGTCGTCGTCGATGCCCTTGCGCCGCAGCTCCTGGGCGATGGCGCGGCGTGAGAGCCCACGCTCGTTGTGCCGCGTACGGACGATCATCCCGGCGTACTCGGCGTCGTCGACGAGGCCGACCTCCTCGAAGCGTTCGAGGATCGGTTCGAGGACCTCGGGCGGGTATCCCTTGCGGGTCATGGCGTCCATGAGCTGGCGCCTGCTCTTGGGGGCTGCGGTCAAGGTCCGCAGGATCGCCTCGCGCGCGTGCTCGGTGAGCTCGGCACCGGCGAGCGCCCCCGACTCGATGCGGTCGGCGACCGTGGGCCGGGGCTTGCGCTCCTTGCGCTCCCCCGAGTACTCCTTGCGGCGCCCCCCGCCCGTGCTCCGTTGCGAGGACGTCGAGCCGAACCCGCCGCTCAGCCCGCTGCTGCCGAAGCCGGACGAGCTGCGCTGCCCGAACCCACCACGCCCCGACGACCCGCCGCTCCCGTCCCGCGACCGCGAGGAGCCGCCCGCGCCGAGCCGGCTCGCCCCGGACCCGGACGCAGCCGACGCGCCCCCGTCGCCGACGGGACGGCCGCCGTCCGTTCGGCGCGATCGTGCACCGCGCGCAGGCGACGGGCTCCCCTCCGCACCACGTCCCCCAGCCCCTGCGCCGGAAGCACCGACGGGCGCGTCCCCCTCCTCACCGGGAAGGGGACGCGCCCACTCGGGCATGCGGTCCAGCGGGTCGTCGACGATCAGAGGACGGCCTTCTTGCCCTTACCGGCCGGAGCCGCCGCCGGGGCTGCGGGCGCTGCCGGTGCGTCGGCGGCTGCGGGGTCCGCAGGCGCGTCGACCTTGGCCCCCACGCCGAGCTTCTCCTTGATGCGCTTCTCGAGCTCGTTGGCGAGGTCCGGGTTGTCGCGCAGGAACGAGCGCGCGTTCTCCTTGCCCTGGCCGAGCTGGTCGCCGCCGTAGGTGAACCAGGACCCGGACTTGCGCACGAAGCCGTGCTCGACGCCCATGTCGATCAGACCACCCTCGCGGGAGATGCCGACGCCGTACAGGATGTCGAACTCGGCCTGCTTGAAGGGCGGGGCCATCTTGTTCTTGACGACCTTGACGCGCGTGCGGTTACCGACGGCGTCGGTACCTTCCTTGAGCGTCTCGATGCGGCGGATGTCGAGGCGGATCGACGCGTAGAACTTGAGCGCCTTGCCACCGGTCGTGGTCTCGGGCGTGCCGAAGAACACGCCGATCTTCTCGCGGAGCTGGTTGATGAAGATCGCGGTGGTGCCGGACTGGCTCAGGGCTCCGGTGAGCTTGCGCAGCGCCTGCGACATGAGGCGCGCCTGGAGCCCGACGTGGCTGTCACCCATCTCACCCTCGATCTCGGCCTTGGGCACGAGGGCCGCGACCGAGTCGATGACGATGATGTCGATGGCGCCCGAGCGGATCAGCATGTCCGTGATCTCGAGGGCCTGCTCACCCGTGTCCGGCTGCGAGACGAGCAGCGCGTCGGTGTCGACGCCCAGCTTCTTCGCGTACTCGGGGTCCAGCGCGTGCTCGGCGTCGATGAACGCCGCGATACCGCCGGCTCGCTGCGCGCTCGCGACGGCGTGCAGGGCGACGGTCGTCTTGCCGCTGGACTCGGGGCCGTAGATCTCCACGACGCGACCGCGCGGGAGTCCGCCGATGCCGAGCGCGATGTCCAGGGCGATCGACCCGGTGGGGATCACCTCGACGGGCGCACGCCCCTCCTCGCCGAGGCGCATCACCGAGCCCTTGCCGAAGTTGCGGTCGATCTGGGCGAGGGCGGCTTCGAGCGCCTTCTCGCGGTCTGCGGGTGCGGGCATGTCGCTCACCTTTGCGTGCGGGGCACGGAACCGTGCCGAGAGTGTGTTCAGGAAGCCTGTGTCGTGTCCCGACGGTACGTGCCGCCACTGACACCCACCGTCCCCCTGGTCCTCCCTGTGGACGACGGACGGTCAGCTCGTGCTGTGCACAACTCTACCCGAACACCTGTTCGAGAGAACCCTCGCGGTGCGGCGTGTCGCCGACGCCCGTGCCGCGCTCTCGCTGCCCTCGCTGCCCTCGCCCTCCTCGCCGTCCCGACGACCAGGCCCGGGCGCCCACCCCGCGACCCGCGCCTATCCCTCCCACGACTCCCCCGGCCGCAGCACGACCGCCCGCGTCCCGGGAGCCCACCGGTGCACCGCCGCGGCGAACGCCGCCCCCGCGTGGTCCATCCAGCCGCGCGGCAGGTTCTGCCCACCCGGCGTGTGCAGGGTGCCCCAGTGCACGGGGATCGCGACACGTACCCCGACGGCCGCGCACACGCGCGCGGCCTCGGCCGGCCCCAGGTGCCCGCCCGACAGCCGCGGCCCCCAGCCCGCCACGGGCACGAGCGCGACGTCGACCTGCCCGCCCGCGAGCGCCGGCAGGTGCGCCATGCCCGGGTAGGCCTCGGTGTCGCCCACGGCCCACAGGGTCCAGCGGTCCGTCTGCACCAGGTGCCCCACCGCGGCGTTGGGCCGGTGCGGCATGGGCCGGTGCCCGTGCACCGCAGGCGTGAGGTGGACGCGGACGTGCGCCCCGACGTCGTGCCACGTGCCGTGCTCCCCGCCCGCGGCGACCGACAGGGGGCCGCGCGGGCGGCCCGGCACGGGACCCACGAGGGGCCGCTCGTCGTGCTCGGGACCCGCGCCGAGGCCCACGCCGGGGAGCCCCTTCGCACGCAGCCAGCGCGCGTTCGCGGGCGCCGTCAGGATCGGGGCGTCGCCCAGGAGGCGCAGCGAGCCGAGCTCCGCGTGGTCGTGGTGCAGGTGCGAGAGGAGCACCGCGTCGGCGCCGCGCCACACCTCGGCGGGTCGTACGCCGCGCCGGCGCAGCAGCCCGGCGTGGCGCCGGAGCAGGGGGTCGGTCACGATGCGCACGTCCCCGTCGGGCGTCGCGACGTCGAGCACGACGCTCGAGTGCCCCAGCCACGTGACCCGCAGCCCGGGCGCGACCCCCGTCACGTCCTGACCCCCAGCTCCCGCAGCCACCCGACGAGCGCGCCGTGCACGGCCTCGGCACCCACGAGCATGCGGGTCCCGCCCACGTCCTCCCGCGCACCGTCCGCGACGCGCAGGCTCGCGGGGTACAGCAGCATGGCCTCGTTCTGGGCACCACCCAGGCCGCCGTGCGACCCGACGAGGCCCTCGAACGCATGGACCAGCCCCGCGTCGTCGACGCTCGAGACCAGCAGCAGGTCCCCCGCGTGCTCGAGCGAGGCCGCCCGCAGCAGGTCGGGCGCGGCCCGCGGCCCGTACCGGGCGAGCGGGTCCTGCCCGAGGACCTCACCCGTGACCAGGTGGTGGCTGCCCGCCGGGCCGTACGCGACGACGTCGGGCACCTCACCCTGCACGGGACCGCTCTCCTGCACGACGACGACCCCCACGGCCGGGTTCGCGACCAGACCCGGCACGAGCGCGGGCCAGCGCGCCCGGATCTCGTCGCCCACGAGCCGCGCCGGCGAACGCGGGAACCACACGAGGCCGAGGTTCCCCGAGCCGACGACCGCGACCTCGGGCAGGTCGCCCTGCCCCACGGGCTCGGGCTCGCGGTCGGGGCCGACCATGACGCGACCGCCCTTCGCGTCCTCGGCGCCACCCCGCCCGAGCGCGTTGAGCGCGGTGTTGACCGCTCCCCAGGCCTCGGAGTCCGCCGAGGCGGGCGACCGCACCCCGGCCGCCCGACGGCGCCGCCCGCCCGCAGCGGGGACGACCGCCATGAGGCGGCGCACCTCGTCGAGGAACGAACGCCCCACGACCTGCTCGAACGTCGCGCCGAGCGACTGGCCGTGGTCGGACAGCACGACGATCTCGTAGCGGCGCGGAGCGACCTGCGCGACCTGCTCCCACAGGCCCACGACCCGGTCGAGCCCCTCGAGCGCCCGCATCGCCTCGGGGCGAAGCGGCCCCGCGTGGTGCGCGATCTCGTCGTAGTCGACGAGGTCGACGAACACCACGGGCGCCCCGCGCACGAGCTGCTCGGCGACGAGCGAGGTGTTGAGGTCACGCAGGACGACGTTCGAGACCGCACGCAGGACCGGGTAGGCCCCCAGGCGCGAGACGCGCGGCACGACGTCGCGCACGGCCTGCTGCCACCCCTGGTAGAGCTCCTTGAAGAACTCCCCCACCGTCGCCACGAGGGCCCGGACCAGGACGAACGGGCTCGAGAAGAAGTGCACGAAGAGCTGCCCCGGCCCCAGGCCCGCACCCGCCCGGCTCATGACGAGCAGGTTCGTCGAGGCGTCGCCCGAGAACATGGTCGAGACCGCGACCCCGCCGTCCGCGAGCAGCCCCCGCCCGTCGCTCATGAGCGCCTCGACCTGGGCCGCGTCCGCCGGCCGGTTCGTCACGACCAGACGCCCCTGCGCGCGGTCCCACCAGCGGAACGCCGGCACGTGCTCGCTCGTCCCGTGCAGCAGGCCTGCCTGGCTCGCCGGCGTCGTCGACGGGACGCGCGCCCACCACGACTCGAGCACGTGGGAGCCGGAACCGAGCCAGCGTGCGAGGTTCGGCGCCAGCCCCGCCTGGACCGCGTGGTCGAACGTCTCGCGCGCGACGCCGTCGAGCTGGACGACCAGGAGTCCCGCGCGCGGTGCACCCGGCCCGCCCGCCAGGCCGTCGGTGGGCCCGGACGCGCGCCCGTCGGTCGTCGCGCCGGCACCAGGACGTGCTCGACGCGCCGCGGCACGCTGTGCACGGCGCGCGCGCCGGAGCAGGTGGTCGATCACGTACTCGTTGTCGCTCGCACCGATCGCCCACCGGCCGACAGCCATGAAGAACGCCGCCAGGACCAGCACCGCCACCACAGCGCCCCAGTCGTCGGTCTCGAAGCCAGGAAGATACGTCAGGGCGAGCCACGCCACGAGCACCTGACCGGCCAGCCCCGACACCAGCGCCCCCAGGACGCCGGCACGACCCGCGACGACACGCCACAGCGGTCGCAGGAGCACGTCGCCGACACCGACCACGAACGCCGCGAGGAACACCGACCACCACGAGGTGATCCGCACCCCGGGGACGATCCAGATCGCGAGCGCCAGGCCCGCCGTCGTCGACACGAGCGACCAGAGAGCCCCCGTCAGGTCGTGCACGGAGAACGGGAGACGGTGCCTCATGCGGCCATGATGCCGCGCGGACGCACCTACCGCGCGGGCGGCGCCTGCCGGTTCCTGGCAGCACACCTCCCGACCACGGCCCGACGCACCTACCGCGCGGGCGGCGCCTGCCGGTTCTTGGCAGCACACCTCCCGACCACGGCCCGACGCACCTACCGCGCGGGCGGTGCCTGCCGGTTCTTGTCGGTACCCCACCGCTGCGAGTCCGGCACCTCCAACGCGTCGCACAGCGCGTGCCACACGTAGCGCGGCTCGACGCCCTCCTCGAGGGCCTGGACCGCCGTCCTGTCGTCCAGGGCGTTGAGCACCTGGTCCCGGGTCAGGGCGCGACCGTAGGCCGATCCGAAGACCTCGTCCACCAGCTGCCAGAACTCTCGATACCGCACGGGGACAGCCTGCCACGTCCCGGGACCTCGCCCGTCATCACGGAGCCTCGCCGGCCGCCGTCGACCCCGAGGTCGACCGGTCGACGAGGCCTCCGTGCCCGGCCGACCCGGGGTCCGCGCCGCGTGCGTGCCGGGCAGGGAGCGGTTGTGGGTGGCAGCGCCCACAATGGCGGGGTGACGACCCCCGACCCTCTCGCCGGTTTCAGCGCTCCGACCCGCGCCTGGTTCGAGGGCGCGTTCGAGCGTCCGACAGCCGCGCAGGCCGGCGCGTGGGAGGCGATCGGGAGCGACCGGCACGCGCTCGTCGTGGCCCCGACGGGATCGGGCAAGACCCTCGCGGCCTTCCTGTGGTCGCTCGACAGGCTGCTCTCCCCTCCCGCGGACGAGGCGCCTGCGGACCCCGTGCACCGCTGCAAGATCCTCTACGTCTCGCCCCTCAAGGCGCTGGCCGCGGACGTCGAGCGCAACCTGCGCTCGCCGCTCGCAGGCATCCGGCAGGCCGCCGTGCGGCTCGGCACCACGGTCCCGGACGTCGTGGTCGGCACCCGCACGGGCGACACGCCGGCGAGCGAGCGGCGCCGCTTCGGGGTCGCTCCCCCGGACATCCTCATCACGACGCCCGAGTCGCTGTTCCTGGTCCTGACGTCCCAGGCGCGCGCGGGCCTGGCGGGCGTGCAGACCGTCATCGTCGACGAGATCCACGCCGTGGCCGGGACCAAGCGCGGGGCGCACCTGGCGGTCTCGCTCGAACGCCTCGACGCCCTGCTCCCCGTGCCCGCGCAGCGCGTGGGCCTGTCCGCGACGGTCCGGCCGGTCGAGGCCGTCGCGACGTTCCTCGCGGGCCACCGCCGCCCGGAGGACCAGGGGCGGGAGGTCGTCGTCGTGCAGCCGCCCTCGGAGAAGAGGATCGAGGTCGACATCGTCGTGCCCGTCCCGGACCTGGCCGACCTGCGCAGCGCCCCGGCTCCGGGCAGGGCAGCGGGCCCCGAGGACCTCGCGCCCCTGCCCGACGGCGAGCCCGACCTCTCGGGTCCGGCCACGGCCCGTCCGCCGCGCCCGTCGGTGTGGCCGCACGTCGAGGAGCGCGTGGTCGACCTCGTGGCCGAGCATCGCTCGACCCTCGTCTTCACCAACTCCCGGCGCGGGGCCGAGCGCCTCACGGCCCGCATGAACGAGGTCTGGGCCGAGCGCCAGGGCGAGGACGTGCCCGACGTCGGGACGCTCCAGCCCGCGCAGGTCCTGGCCCAGTCGGGCGCGAGCGCGGGCACGGACCCCGTGATCGCCCGGGCCCACCACGGCTCCATGAGCCGCGCCGAGCGCACCCGCACCGAGACCGAGCTCAAGGACGGGCGACTGCCCGCGGTGGTCGCGACGTCGTCCCTCGAGCTGGGCATCGACATGGGTGCGGTGGACCTCGTGGTCCAGGTCGGCGCCCCGCCGTCGGTCGCGAGCGGGCTCCAGCGCATCGGGCGAGCGGGGCACCAGGTGGGCGCGGTGTCGCACGGCGTGGTGTTCCCGACCTTCCGGGGCGACCTGGTGCCCTCGGCCGTCATCGCGGACCGCATGCGGACCGGGCAGATCGAGCACCTGCACGTGCTGTCCAACCCGCTCGACGTGCTCGCGCAGCAGGTCGTCGCGATGGTCGCGCTCGACGACTGGACCGTCGCGGACCTCGCGGCGCTCGTGCGGCGCAGCGCACCGTACGGTGCGCTGGGCGACGCGACGCTGCACGCCGTGCTGGACATGCTCGCGGGCCGCTACCCGAGCGAGGACTTCGGCGAGCTGCGCGCACGGATCGTGTGGGACCGGACGTCGGGCGTCCTCAGCGGACGGCCTGGGGCCTTGCGACTGGCGGTCACGAGCGGCGGGACGATCCCGGACCGGGGCCTGTACGGGGTCTTCCTCGCGACGGACCCGTCCACGACCGCGGGGCCCGAGGACGCGGCCGGCGTGGTCGGCGACCCGCCCGGGGGCGCCGCGACGGGCTCCCGGGCGCGGGGTGGGCGGCGCGTGGGCGAGCTCGACGAGGAGATGGTCTACGAGTCGCGCGTGGGCGACACGTTCACGCTCGGGTCGAGCACGTGGCGCATCGAGGACATCACCCCGGACCGTGTGCTCGTGACCCCCGCCCCGGGCGCCCCCGGACGCCTGCCCTTCTGGAAGGGCGACTCACCCGGCCGCCCGGCCGAGCTCGGCCGGGCGGTCGGTGCCTGGGTGCGCGAGCTCGAGACGTTGGCCGCGACCGACGGGCCCCTCGCGGAGCGCCTGCGCGACGCAGGACTCGACGCCTGGGCCACCGACAACCTCATGGCCTACCTCGCCGGCCAGCGCGAGGCCACGGGGCGCGTGCCCGACGACCGGACGGTCGTCGTCGAGCGCTTCCGCGACGAGCTGGGCGACTGGCGCGTCGTCATCCACTCGCCCTACGGCGCCAAGGTCCATGCGCCGTGGGCGCTGGTCCTGGGCGCGCGGCTGCGCGACCGCTACGGCCTGGACGCCGCTGCGATGCACTCCGACGACGGGATCGTGCTCCGGCTGCCGGACGTGGGCGACGGCGGCTGGGGCGACGACCCCGGCGACGCTGCCGGGCCGGGTGGCGCCGGGTCGCCCGTCGTCACGGCGGAGGACCTGCTGCTCGCCCCGGAGGAGGTCCTCGACGAGGTCCGCGCGGAGCTCGGGGGGTCGATCATGTTCGCGGCGCGCTTCCGCGAGGCCGCGGCACGAGCTCTGCTGCTCCCCCGGCGTCGCCCCGACAAGCGTCAGCCGCTGTGGCAGCAGCGGCAGCGCTCGGCGCAGCTGCTCTCGGTCGCGAGCGAGTACCCCGAGTTCCCGATCGTCCTGGAAGCCGCGCGCGAGTGCCTCCAGGACGACTTCGACGTCGCCGCGCTGACCGACCTCATGCGGGACCTGGCCGCGGGCCGGGTCCGGCTGGTCGACGTCACGACCCCCACCCCGTCCCCCTTCGCGCAGTCCCTGCTGTTCGGGTACACGGCCCAGTTCCTGTACGACGGCGACGCTCCCCTCGCCGAGCGCCGCGCGGCCGCGCTGTCCCTCGACCCGACCCTGCTCGCCGAGCTGCTCGGCACCGAGGGCGGGGCTTCGCAGCTCGCGGACCTGCTGGACCCGGAGTCGGTCGAGCGGACCGAGGCCGAGCTCGGCGCCCTGGTGCCGAGCCGCCAGGCGCGGCACGCGGAGGACGTCTGGGACCTGCTGCGCCGCCTGGGTCCGCTGCCCGCCGCAGAGGTGGGCCGCCGCACGCGCGAGGAGGTGCGCGAGGAGGTGCCCGGATGGCTCGCGGCCCTGGAAAGGGCGCGCAGGGTGATCGGGGTGCGTCTGGCCGGCGTGCCCGACGACGCCGCGCAGCAGTGGGCCGTGGTCGAGGATGCCGGGCGGCTCCGGGACGCGCTGGGCGTCGCCCTGCCCACGGGGATCCCCGAGGTGTTCACCGAGCCCGTCCCCGACCCGCTGGGCGACCTGGTGCGACGCCACGCCCGCACGCACGGCCCGTTCTCGGCGCACGAGGTCGCAGCCCGGTTCGGGATCGGGGTGGCCGTGGCCACCGGGGTGCTGCGCCGCCTCGAGGCCGCGCGCGTGCTCGTGTGCGGTCGGCTGCGCCCCGAGTCGCTGGGCGGCACGGGAGAGGAGTGGTGCGACGCCGAGGTGCTGCGGACCCTGCGGCGTCGGTCGCTCGCAGCGCTGCGGGCCGAGGTCGAGCCCGTCGCTCCCGAGGCGCTGGGCGTCTTCCTGCCGCGCTGGCACGGGATCGGCACGTTGCGGGGCACCGACGGGCTGCTGCGTGTCGTCGAGCAGCTCTCCGGGGCGGCGGTCCCCGCCTCGGCCCTCGAGACGCTCGTCCTGCCCTCGCGCGTCACGGACTACTCGCCCGCGCTGCTCGACGAGCTGACCACCACGGGCGAGGTCCTGTGGTGCGGGCACTCGTCGCTGCCCGGCGGCAAGGACGGGCTCGTGAGCCTGCACCTCGCGGACGCCGCGCCCCTCACCCTCCCCGACGCGTCACCGCTCGAGGAGGACGGCCCGCTCGACAGCGACCTGCACCGGGCCGTCGTCGACCTGCTGACCGGCTCGGGAGGGTTCTTCCTGCCGCGCATCGCCGAGCTGGCAGGGGCATCTCAGGCGGCGACGCTCGAGGCCCTGTGGGACCTCGTGTGGGCGGGGTGGGTCACCAACGACGGTCTCGGTGCCCTGCGCAGCCGCCTCGGCCCCGGGGGTGGCGCGCACCGCGCACCCCGTGCGCCCGTCCGCGCCCGCCCGTTGGCCAGGGGACGGTTCGCCTCGCTCGGGGCGGGGACGAACGGGGCGGCCCGTGGCGAGAGCGACCTGCGCGGTGGCTCCGGGCGCTGGTCCGCCCTGCCGGCCCGCGAGCCGGACCCCACGCGCCGCACGCACGCCCTGACCCGGGTGCTGCTCGACCGCCACGGCGTCCTGACCCGGGGCGCGGCCCCCTCGGAGGGCGTCACCAACTACTTCCGCGGCGTCTACCGCGTGCTCTCGGAGCTCGAGGCCACGGGCACGGTCCGGCGCGGGTACTTCGTCGAGCACCTCGGCGGGTCGCAGTTCGCGCTGCCGGGTGCGGTCGACCAGCTCCGCACCGACGCACAGGACCGCGAGCACGCCGAGGAGTCGCCCGGGCGCCGCGAGCTCGCCGCGCTGCTGCTCGCTGCGACCGACCCCGCCAACCCGTACGGCGCAGCCCTGCCGTGGCCCGAGCCCCGCGTACCGCACGAACCCGGGGGCGGGCCCCCGATCGGTGTCGGGGTGCCGGGCTCGCCCGGCGCCGCGAGCAGGGCGCCTGCGCTGACCACCGCCGCGCCGGCGAGCGCGACGACCGCGACGACCGTCCTGTCCGCCCCCGCCGCGGGCACGGCCCGAGCCGCCCCGCGGGCGACGCACCGCCCGGGACGCAAGGTGGGCTCCGTCGTCGTGCTCGTGGGCGGGGACCTGGTGCTGTACGTCGAGCGCGGCGGACGGTCGCTCATCTCGTTCGGCGACGACTCGGAGTCCTCGGCCCGTCGGCTCACGCTGGCGTGCGCCGAGCTCGCCCGCGCCTCGCGGGCCGGGTTGCTCGGGAAGATGGTGATCGGGCGGATCGACGGGATCGACGCCCTGGCGGGAGCGGGCAGCACCGCGTCGCGAGCGTTCGGGGTCACCGCCGCGCTCCTGGAGGCCGGGTTCCGGCCCACGCCGCGGGGGCTGCGCGCATGAGGTCCGTGGCTGGCGCGCGCCCGCGCGGGACGGAAGGTCTCCGTGCCTGAGGGCGACGTCGTCCGGGTCACGGCTCAGCGCCTCGACGCGGCGCTGAGCGGGCGGGTGCTGGACCGCGCCGAGCTGCGCTGGGCCGAGGCGGGCGGGACCGACCTGACGGGCAGGACGGTGACCGAGGTGCTGGCCTATGCCAAGCACCTCCTCACGCGCCTCGACGACGGCACGACCCTGCACACGCACCTGCGGATGGAAGGGCAGTGGCGCATCGCCCGCACCGGGTCGGCCGCTGCGGCCGCTCGGGGAAGCGACGTGCGGGCCGTCCTCGGGAACGAGATCTGGACGTGCGTGGGCGAGCGCCTCGGGATGCTCGATGTCGTGCGCACGCGCGACGAGCACCTGCTCCTGGGACACCTGGGCCCCGACATCCTCGCGGAGGACTTCCTCACGGCCCCCTCGACGGGCGTGCAGCTCGCACTGGACCGCCTCCGTGCGGCGGCGGCCGAGGGCGGGTTCCCCGCGCAGGTCACGGTGGGCGGCGGCAGGCCGCGGGTCGCCGCTGCCCGGCCGCTGCCGATCGCCGACGCCCTGCTCGACCAGCGGGGGGTCTCGGGCCTCGGCACCATCTACACGGCCGAGGGGCTGTTCGCGCAGGGGATGTGGCCCTGGACCCCGGTGGACGACGTCTCCGACCACGACCTGGAGGCCCTGCTGCGCACGACCCGAGGGCTCATGCTCCGCAGCGTCGCGGAGGGCGTGGGCACCGTGCGGCGCCACGTCCACGGCAGAGCACGACGGGCGTGCCACCGATGTGGCACGCCCGTCGCTGTCGCTCGGGCGAACGAGGCGCCGTTCGAGCGACCGATCTTCTGGTGTCCGACCTGTCAGAAGCCCTGAGGCCCCCCGGTCAGCCGACCGGCTGGAGGTCCTCCCGCATGCGTCGCGCGCTCTCTGCCGCAGCACCGCGGCCCATGAGGCTCGTGGCGAAGTCCGCGGGGATCGTGTCCGGGATCATGAGACCCTCGGCCACGGCGACCCGGTCGCTGACCTCACGGAGCACGATCGACATGGGGATGTCGAGCGCCTCGCAGATCGAGCCCAGGAGCTCGGACGACGCTTCCTTCTGGCCGCGCTCGACCTCGCTGAGGTATCCCAGGGAGACGCGTGCAGCCGAGGACACCTCTCGCAGGGTGCGGCCCTGTCGCTGGCGAGCGTCTCGCAGCACGTCCCCGATCTCTCGTCGAAGAACAATCATCTGGCGGCCCCCTTCCGTGTCCCGTGCGACCGTCGGAGCCTGCCTGGCTCCGGTGGTGGTTCGCTGACCTGTCGTTCCCCGCGCCCCTCGCGTGGGGATCGTCCTACCGTACCCCGCACCCGGGGTTGTCTCATGCGCTGATCTGTTGAATGGCCTCTTGGCGATCACGTGCTGTTCAACGCGCTTCCTCCCAGCGTTGTTCCCGCACCGGCGAGACGTCCACGGCCTTGCCGGGAGTTCACGAACTCTCCACGTACTCACCAGCGCTTGCCCTCGTCCGGACCAGCCCGGGGCAAGTCCGGACGGCCGCAGCACCTCGCAGAGATCACCCGGCGACGACGCGTCGCGCGAGCTCGATCACCTGCGCGACCGCGGCCTCGCGGACCGCGGACCTGTCCCCCGCGAGGTGCAGCTCTCTGGCCTCGGTCCGCTCGGGCGACGACACGGCCACGTAGACGAGCCCGGGGGCCTTGCCGTCCTGCGGGTCCGGTCCGGCCACCCCGGTCGTCGCGACCCCGACGTCCGCACCCAGGAGATGCCGCGCCCCCTGCGCCATCTGCCGAGCGACCTCCGGGTCGACGGCGCCCCGCTCGGCGAGCAGGTCCGCGTCCACCCCCAGGACGCTCCTCTTGAGGTCGGTCGCGTACGCCGTGACGCCGCCCCGCAGCACGGCGGAAGCCCCCGGGACGGCCACCAGGCAGGCCGTGACGAGCCCGCCGGTCAGCGACTCGGCGACCGCGAGCGTCCAGCCCCGCGACGCGAGCGAGTCCAGGAGGTCCGCAGCGTCGGCCGCAGGCGTCAGGTCCACGCTCGCCACGGATACCGGCTCAGTCCTGGCCGGCCGTCTTCGCCGCACGCAGCGCGTCGCGACGCAGGCGCCACCCCTGGTACGCGTACTCGACGCCCGTCACCACCGTGACGACCAGCGCCGCGCTGAGCACGACCCAGCCGACCACCGTGATCCAGCCGGGCATCTGGTCGAGCGGGAGCAGGAAGATCGAGATCGCGACGGACTGCAGGACGGTCTTGAGCTTGCCGCCCCGCGAGGCCGGCATCACGGTGTACTTCAGGACCGCGAACCGCATGAGCGTGATCCCCAGCTCGCGAGCGAGGATGACGATCGTGACCCACCAGGGCAGGTCGCCGAGGGCCGAGAGCAGCACCAGCGCTGCCCCGATCAGCAGCTTGTCGGCGATCGGGTCGAGGAGCTTGCCCAGGTCCGTGACCAGGTCGTACTTCCTGGCCAGGTAACCGTCGACCCGGTCGGTCGCAGCGGCGAGGACGAACAGCGCCGTCGCGACCAGGCGCCAGGTGACCGTGTGCCCGCCGTCGGCGAGCAGCGCCCACGCGAAGAAGGGGACCACGGCGATCCGGGCGAGAGTGACCGCGTTCGCGGAGTTCCAGGGAGACGGGACGGCTGTGACCACACGACAAGCGTAGGCGCTGTGCACCCACCCGTCCGACCAGGACCAGATTCCGACTGATCGGGCGCAACCGGACAGACCTCCCGTCCGGAGGTTCGAGGATGCCGCTCGGCGCTCGCCGGGGCGCTACTCTCGGCGCCGTGAAACGTCACGCGCGCGCCCGCGGAAAGAGCCGCCCCCTCGTCGCGCTCCTCGCCGTGGGGCTCGCGACGGCGGCCGTCGTGGTCGCGGGCGGGCTGGCCCTCGGCGCCGGCGGCGCAGGCCCGGTCGAGGCACTCCCCTCGCCCTTCGTCGTCACGGCCGAGCAGGTCCCGCCGGCACCGCTCGTGGAGCCCGACGCCGTCTTCACGGTCGTCGCCGGGGGTGACGTCCTGCCGCACCTGCCCGTCCACACGTCGGCGCGCGCGGCCGCGGGGTACGACTTCAGCACCGTCCTCGCCGGTACCGACGCCTGGGTCGGTGGCGCCGACCTCGCACTGTGCCACCTCGAGGTCCCCCTGACGCCCCCCGGCGTCCGACCGACCGGCTACCCCCTGTTCGCGGCGGACGCGCACCTCGCGACCGACCTGCGCGAGCAGGGCTGGGACGGGTGCTCCACGGCCTCGAACCACTCCGTGGACCAGGGCGAGAGCGGCGTGGTCACGACGCTGGACGCCCTCGACGCCGCGGGACTCGGGCACGTCGGCACCGCACGCAGCGCCGCGGAGGCCGCCGCTCCAGCCCTGTACACGCTCGAGAGGGCGGGCCGGTCGATCGTCGTGGCGCACCTCGCCGGCACGTACGGGACCAACGGCATGCCTGTCCCTGCCTCGGCCCCGTGGTCCGTCACGCTCCTCGACGAGGACGACCTCGTCGCTCGCGCTCGGGCCGCCCGCGAGGCGGGAGCCGACCTGGTGATCGTGAGCATGCACTCGGGCGTCGAGTACTCGACCCCGCCGACCGACCAGCAGGTCGGGCTCGCGACGTTCCTGGCCGCCTCGGGAGAGGTGGACCTGGTGCTCGGGCACCACGCCCACGTCCCGCAGCCGACCGCGCTGCTGCCCGGTGGCCCCGACGGTCAGGGCATGTGGGTCGCGTACGGGCTCGGCAACTACGTGTCGAACCAGGACGGCGACTGCTGCGACGCGCGGACCGACTCGGGCCTGCTCGTCACCGCGACCATCACCCAGCCCGCGGGAGCCGCGGCCCGCGTGACCGGCTTCGAGTGGACGGCGATCACGGTCGACCGGCTCGGCAGGCACGCGGTGCTGGCGCTGGCCGACGTCGCGAGCGACGGCACGCGCACCTTGAGCCCCGCCAACCTCTCCGCTCGCTACGACCGGGTCCGGGCTGCGGTGGGTGACGCCGCCCCCGAGCGCGTCGCTCCTCCGGTCGCGTCGGGGCCGCCACCGACCGTCACGTCCCGGGCTGCGGGGGGCGTCGTCAGGACGCCGGTGGCAGGGACCTGACCTCGGGTCGCGGTACGCAGCCGCTGGCCCCGGGACGGGCGCGGGCGAGGTCCGCGCTCACGGCTCAGCGCTCGCGCCAGTCCGCCTCGTCGCCGGCGTCGTCGTGGTACTCCTGGGCCACGGGAGGCATGTGCCCGTCCGCGCCGTCGGAGTAGTCCCGGCCGTTCCCCGCCGACTGCTCCCCGCCCCCGGCCTCGCCGTCGAACACCTCGGCACCGGGCTCGCCACGCAGCATCGCGAGCGTCGCGGGCAGGTCCTCGGCCGTGAGCATGACCTCGCGAGCCTTGGAGCCCTCGGAGGGGCCGACGATCTCGCGCGACTCGAGCAGGTCCATGAGACGCCCGGCCTTGGCGAAGCCGACGCGCAGCTTGCGCTGCAGCATCGAGGTCGAGCCGAACTGCGTGGTGATGACGAGCTCGGCGGCCTGCAGGAGCAGGTCGAGGTCGTCGCCGATGTCCTCGTCGACCTGCTTCTTGGTCGCGGCCGATGCCGCGACGTCGGTCCGGTAGGACGGCTTGAGCTGTGACTTGACGTGCTCGACGACCGCATGGACCTCGCTCTCGGCGACCCACGCCCCCTGCACACGCATGGGCTTGGCGGCGCCCATGGGCAGGAAGAGCGCGTCTCCCTGACCGATGAGCTTCTCGGCCCCCGGCTGGTCGAGGACGACGCGCGAGTCCGCGAGCGACGACGTCGCGAACGCGAGTCGCGACGGCACGTTGGCCTTGATGAGTCCGGTCACGACGTCGACCGAAGGGCGCTGGGTCGCGAGCACCAGGTGGATACCCGCGGCGCGCGCGAGCTGCGTGATGCGCTGGATCGAGGCCTCGACGTCTCGCGGGGCGACCATCATGAGGTCCGCGAGCTCGTCGACGACCACGAGCAGGTACGGGTACGTCGCGATCTTGCGCTCCGAACCCGGCAGCGGCTTGACCTTCCCCGCCCGGACCGCGGTGTTGAAGTCGTCGATGTGCTTGTACCCGAACATCGCGAGGTCGTCGTAGCGTGCGTCCATCTCGCGCACGACCCACTCGAGGGCCTCTGCGGCCTTCTTGGGGCTCGTGATGATGGGCGTGATGAGGTGCGGGATGCCCTCGTAGATCGTGAGCTCGACACGCTTGGGGTCCACGAGGACCATGCGCACCTCCTCGGGCGTGGCCCGCATGAGGATCGAGACGATCATCGAGTTGATGAAGCTCGACTTGCCGGCGCCCGTGGCTCCCGCGACGAGGATGTGCGGCATCTTGGCGAGGTTCGCGACGACGTAGCCGCCCTCGACGTCCTTGCCGACGCCCATGACCATCGGGTGCTCGGTGCGCCGCGCCACGGAGGACCGCAGCACGTCACCCAGGACCACGGTCTCGCGGTCCGTGTTGGGGATCTCGATGCCGATCGCGGACTTGCCGGGGATGGGCGAGAGGATGCGCACGTCGGCCGAGGCCACCGCATAGGCGATGTTCTTGGACAGGTTCGTGATGCGCTCGACCTTGACGGCCGGGCCGACCTCGACCTCGTAGCGGGTCACGGTCGGTCCACGCGTGAAGCCCGTGACCTTGGCGTCGATCTCGAACTGCTCGAAGACGCGCGTGAGCGACTCGACCACGCGGTCGTTCGCCGCGGAGCGCACCTTGTGCGGGGCGCCCTTGACCAGGTCGTCCTCGGAGGGCAGCACGTAGACGGTGTCGCCCTCGAGCATGGGCTGGACGCCGCGGGGCACCGGGTTGTTGGGCGGCGGCGGGGGCGCGCTGGGCGAGGGGGCCGTCCGACCGACGGACGGGATGACCTGCGTCGGCAGGTCGGCCGCGTCCTCGTGCGTGTCGGGCGGCGGCGGGGGGCCGACCGGTCCCGCGCGGCGACCGCGGGCGCTCTTGCGAGCAGCCTCCTCCTCGGCCTCGAGCATCGCGGCACGCTCGAAGGCCTCGTCGCCGACGTAGCCGCCGTCGAGCCGCTCGCGCTCGGCCGCCTCGGCCTCGCGCTCGGCCTTGGTCTTGCGGGCTCGTCCGACGCGGCGCTTGCGCGGCGCCTCGTCGGTGCCGTCGTGGCGCGAGACGCCGTCGGCGAGCTGCAGGCCGTCGTCGTCCTGGGGACCGCGGCCGTCCTCGCCCTCGCGGTGGTTGCCCGTGAGGCGGTCGTAGATGCCGCGCAGGCGGCTCGGGATCGCGTGCACGGGCGTCGCGGTGACCACGAGGATCCCGAAGAAGCCCAGCAGCAGGAAGAGGGGCACGGCGAACCACTCGGTGAGCCCCGTGTGGACCGGGGTCGCGAACAGGTACCCGATCACCCCGCCCGCGTCCTGGACGGCCTCGAAGCCGTCCCGCGGGGCCGGCAGGTCCTCGGCGATGTGCACCAGGGAGCAGACCGAGACGACGATGAACGAGAGCCCGATCGTGACGCGCGAGTTCGCCTGGGTGCGCTCGGGGTGCCGCATGATCCGGACCGCGAGCCAGATGAGCAGGACGGGCAGGGCGACCGCGGCGACGCCGAAGACGCCCGCCGAGACCGCATGGACGGCGGTGCCGAACGCGCCCGCGATCCCCCACCACTCGCGCGCCGCGACGATGACGGCGAGTGCCAGGAGGAGGAACGCGACGCCGTCGCGCCGATGTGAGGGGTCCAGCTCTCTTGCTCCCTTGCCGATGCTGCGGGTGACCGCGCCGATCGCGTGCGCGCACCCCAGCCACAGACCGCGCACCGCGCGGACGGGCCACGGTGCAGGCCGAGCGACCGGTCTGCGTGCCGACGAGCCCCGCGGAGCGCGGGACGCGCTCGAAGATCCCCCCGATCTGCCCGTCGTACCACGCGAGGTGGTCTTGCGGGAGGTCGCGGGCCGTTTCGTCGAGGTGGACGTCCGGGTCGCCATAGTACGCACCACCGTACCTGTGCACGCCAGGCCGGACCCGCACCTCGAGGGTGCGTGTCCTGTGACGAATCCGGCATCCGTCCGCCCCGCCCCCGGGGCGCGTTCCCGCGGGAGCGGTCGCGACGGGCGGCGGAACGGGGGCAGGATCGGGACATGAGCACCCCTCCCCCGCTACGAGAGCTGCACGAGATCGCCGCCGGCGTCCACGTCGCGACGGCCGAGATCTGGACGAGCCTCACGACCGTGGTCGTCAGCCCGGACGGGCGAGCCTTGGTCGTGGACCCGGGCATCACGGTCGCCGAGGTCGAGTCCCTCGCGGCCGCGATCGTCCGCCGCGGCTGGCGTGCCACCGCGGGGTTCTCGACCCACCCGCACTGGGACCACGTCCTGTGGTCCCGCTCGCTGGGCGACGTCCCGCGGTGGGCCTGCCCGACGGCGGTGCGTGCCCAGGAGCGGAGCCTCGCCGAGGACCTCGTGAAGGTCGAGCGCGAGGCGCCGGGGCACGACCTCACGCTGTTCGGTCGCCTCACGCCGATTCCCCCGAGCGGGACAGGTGACTCCCCGGAGGCCGGCCCGCGGGACGCGCTGCACCTGCCGTGGCCGGACGGGCGGGGCCGCGCGTCGGCGTCGGGCGCCGCGGCGCTACCCGGCGCGACGCCGGCGGCCGGCGACGGACCGGCCGTGCTCGTGGTCGAGCACCAGGCGCACGCGCCCGGCCACGGTGCGCTCGTCCTGCCGGGCGCCGGGGTGATCGTGGTGGGAGACATGCTCTCGGACGTCGAGGTGCCCCTGCTGGACCTCGAGTCCCCCGACCCCGTGGGCGAGTACCGTGCGGGCCTCGACGCGCTCGAGCACGCGGTCTCCGAGCACGGCGTGCACACCCTCGTCCCCGGCCACGGGCACGTGGCCACGGGCAGCGACGCGATCTGGGAGCGCTTCGGCGCCGACCGGGCCTACCTGGACGCCCTGGAGGCGGCTGCCGCCGGCGACCCGGACGGCCCTGACGGCTCGGACGACCCCCGCGTCACGGGTGAGTGGGTCGTGGGCGAGCACCGCAGGCAGCTCGACCACCTGCGCGGTGCACGCTAGGCGGTACGGGCGGGCGTCAGGCACTCGAGGTCGGCGACCGCGCGCTCCGCGAACGGTGCGCTCGACCCGCGCAGCCCGGGCAGCGCCTGCGTCAGCGACCGACCGAGGTACGTCAGGGCATCGAGGCCCGTGCTGGACCAGACCGCGAGCTCGCCGTCACCGGTCCGTGACGCGGTGTCCCAGAGCAGCGCGTCGCCGTTCTCGCTGAACGCGAAGACGACGAGCCGCCGGGCGATCGACCAGTCCCCGTCGGGCTCGACCATCCACTCGAACCCCTCGGCCTCGCCGTCCTGGTAGACCGCACGGAAGCGGTCGGTGAGGTGCGCGGCGCGGTGCTGCCAGCCGTCGGCGAACCCGACGCGGGCCGGCGGGTACACGAGCCAGAGACCGAACAGGCGGCAGAACCCCGCCCGCAGGACGAGCCGCCGGTACGAGGGCGGGAAGCCCTGCCCGTCGGGGAACCGGAAACCGTCCAGCAGATCCGTCGCGACGGCACGGGTGGCGGGCGTCCCGGTGAGCGTGAGCGCGTCGGTCACGTGGACCGTCAGTCGTCGAGGCCGAGCGCGACGGACCGCGCGAGGGCGGCGTCCAGGGCGGCGTCGTCGGCGATGATCCGCGACAGGTGCCGGGCCGCGACCAGGAGCGCGTCGAGATCCGTGCCGTAGACGCTCAGCATCCCGCCCTCGGGGTCGAACCCGACGGCGTCGTGGGTCACGAGCAGGACCGGGGCGAGGTCGGCGAAGTCTGCTGAGGTTGCCATGCCCGCGATGCTAGCGACCCGCGACCGGCTCGCCCACCGAGGACCTCCTGAACCTGGGCATCGCCTACCGGACCAGCGCGCTGGCAGACCCCCACTTCTACCGCGTGATGTTCGAGGGCCCCGCAACCGCCGGCAGCGCGATCCCGGCCGTCGCCGAGCCGACGTTCGACGTCCTGCGGCAGGCGGTGGCGCGGGTGCTCGAGGCCGCCTCACGAGAGGGCAGCAGCACCCCGCTGCCCCGGCGTGCGCTGCAGGCTGCCGCCGAGGAGGCCTCGTTGGTCCTGTGGGGCCTCGTCCACGGACTCGTGAGCCTCGAGCTCGGTGGGCTGCTGCCCGGCGGTCCCGAGACTTCGGCGAGACGCTACGAGCAGGCGATCCTCGCCGTCGGGCCCCCGCTGCTGCGGGCGGCTCCCTCTCTCGCCGGTCCCTGACGCCGAAGGGCCCATCCTCCCGCAGAGCGGGAGGTAGGGCCCTTCGGACGATCCGTCGGCTACGCCTCGACGACGACCGGGACGATCATCGGGCGGCGACGCAGACGGTTGGAGACCCAGCGCCCGACCACGCGGCGCATGACCTGCTGGAGCTGGTGCACGTCCGTGGCACCTCCCGCGATCGAGTCCTCGAGAGCCTGGACGACCTGCGGGCGGACGTCCTCGAACACGGCGTCGTCCTCTGCGAAACCGCGCGCGAGGATGTGCGGGCCGGCGATGACCTTGCCCGTCGCGGAGTCGACCACGGCGAACAGCGAGATGAAGCCCTCCTCGCCGAGGATCTGACGGTCCTTGAGCTCGGCGTCCGTGAGCTCTCCGACGCTCGAGCCGTCCACGTACACGTAGCCGCACGGCACCGCACCCACGACCGAGGCCTTGCCGTCGACGAGGTCCACGACCACGCCGTCCTCGGCGAGGACGACACGGTCCGCGGGCACGCCCGTCTTGACCGCGAGCGCACCGTTCGCGACGAGGTGACGGACCTCGCCGTGCACCGGCATGACGTTCTTGGGCCGCAGGATGTTGTAGCAGTAGATGAGCTCGCCCGCGCTCGCGTGGCCCGATACGTGCACCTTGGCGTTGCCGCCGTGCACGACGCGCGCGCCGAGGCGCGTGAGGCCGTTGATGATGCGGAAGACCGCGTTCTCGTTGCCCGGGATGAGCGACGACGCGAGGATCACGGTGTCGCCGTGGCTGACGGAGACCTTGTGGTCGCCGTTGGCCATGCGCGACAGGGCGGCCATGGGCTCGCCCTGCGAGCCCGTGCACATGAGCACGATCTCGTCGTCGCGCAGCGAGTCGACCTTCTTGAGGTCGATGAGGACGCCGTCGGGCACCTTGAGGTAGCCGAGCTCGGCCGCGATGCCCATGTTCCGGACCATCGAGCGCCCGACGAGCGCGACGCGGCGCCCGTGGTTGTGCGCGGCGTTGAGGACCTGCTGGACGCGGTGCACGTGCGAGGAGAAGGACGCGACGATGATCCGCCTGTCCGAGGCTCCGAAGACGGAGTCCAGGACGGGGCCGATCTCGACCTCGGGGGTCACGAAGCCCGGGACCTCGGCGTTGGTCGAGTCGACCATGAACAGGTCGACGCCCTTCTCGCCCAGGCGCGCGAAGGCGCGCAGGTCCGTGACGCGGCCGTCGAGCGGCAGCTGGTCCATCTTGAAGTCGCCCGTGTGCAGGACCGTGCCGGCCCCCGTGGTGACCGCGACCGCGAGCGCGTCGGGGATGGAGTGGTTGACCGCGACGAACTCACAGCTGAAGGGGCCGAAGGCGACCGTCTCGTCCTCCTTGACCACGCGGGTCACGGGGGCGATGCGGTGCTCCTTGAGCTTGGCCGAGATGAACGCGAGCGTGAGCTGCGAGCCCACCAGGGGGATGTCGCGGCGCAGGCGCAGCAGGTACGGCACGGCACCGATGTGGTCCTCGTGCCCGTGCGTCAGGATGATCGCCTCGATGTCGTCGAGACGGTCCTTGATGTAGTCGAAGTCCGGCAGGATCAGGTCCACGCCGGGCTGGTTGTCCTCGGGGAAGAGGACGCCGCAGTCGATGACGAGCAGACGCCCGTCGTACTCGAGGACGGCCATGTTGCGTCCGACCTCGCCGAGCCCGCCGAGGGCGACGATGCGCAGGGCACCTGCCTGGAGCGCGGGGGGAAGGGACAGTTCGGGGTGAGGGTGGCTCACGGGGCCTCCTGGCCTGTAGTTCAGCTGTTCTGCATGTTCAGCGTGGCCGCGGGGGTCGCCGGGTCCAGCAGGCCGGAGGCCTCCAGACCGGCGCGGACGACGGCGACCTCGTCGTCCGTGGCTGCGACGTACGGCAGCCTGAGGTATCGGTTCTCGGTGACTCCGAGGAGCTGGAGCGCGGCCTTGGCCATGACGGCCTGGAAGCCCGCTCCGTTGATGGCGTCGATCGTGGGGATCGCGGTGCGGAAGGCTGCGAGCGCGCCCGCGTGGTCACCGGCGTCGAACGCCGCGACGACCTGGGCGAAGCGCGAGCCGACCGCGTGGGCGGACACGGAGACGATGCCGACCGCGCCGTGCGCGAGGAACGACAGCAGCATGCTGTCGTCGCCGCTGTACCAGGCGAGCCCGGTCGACTCGATGAGCCTGGCAGCGGTGTAGACGTCGCCCGAGGCGTCCTTGTTCGCCACGATCCGCTCGTGCGCGGCGAGGCGCTCGATCGTCGAGGGGGCGATGCGGACGCCCGCACGGCCGGGCACGTCGTAGACCATGACGGGCAGCGGCGTGGCGTCGGCGACCGCCGTGATGTGGCGGTACAGCCCCTCCTGGGAGGGACGCGAGTAGTAGGGGCTCACGACGAGGAGCCCGTGGGCGCCCGCCTCCGCGGCCTGCTCGGCCATGCGGACGGCGTGCTGGGTGTCGTTCGAGCCGGCGCCCGCGATCACGTGCGCGCGGTCCCCGACGGCGTCGACCACCGCGCGGACCAGCTCCGCCTTCTCCGGTGCGTGCGTCGTGGGCGACTCCCCCGTGGTCCCGCTCAGGACGATCCCGTCGTTCCCGTTGTCCACGAGGTGCTTCGCGACCTTGACCGCCGCGTCGAGGTCGATCTCGCCGGCGAGGGTCATCGGGGTGACCATCGCGGTCAGGACAGCGCCGAACGGTCGGGCCTGCGTGGGGGGAAGTGCCATGTGCACAAACTACCGCGCGCGCGACCGAAACGGCGTGTCGGTCCACCGGTCGTGCTGGTCACGGACGGAAGGTGCCGGATCGGCGACCGGGTCCTCGGCGACATCGCTTCTCGCCACGAGGAGCTGTCTCATCCCCACCAGGTACGGCATCCCTTCTCGTTCAGCACGCATCGCGAGGTCCCGGAACAGGATGTTCTCGTCGGCCTCGCTCGGACGAGAGAGGAGTTCGACATCGCGCACCTGCCGTCCGTGGTGGAGGAGCACGTCGTCGAACGCCACGGGCCCACCCTCGGCATCGGACCGCCCTTCCGCCCAGACCAGGTCGACCTCGATCGCCGCCAGCATCGCACCGACGGCGGATTCACGATCTCCGGAGACGACCGAGCCGAGCGCCAGCACCGCCGCCGAGACCGACTCGACGACCAGCCCTTCCACCAGGCCGAAGTCATCGGCACGGTGGATCGACTCGAGATCCCTCTGCGCCAGGTCGACCGCGTCGTCGACCGTGCGCAGGAGGCCTTCCCTCGAGGCGCCGGGCCTCGCGCGAAGCACACGCCATGCCTGGACCATCGCATCGTGAGCGAGCCCGTGCCCCGTGGCGGCGAACGGGCCTTCTGAGTACGCCTGATAGACCGGAAGGGTCCGGTGAGCGGCCGCCAGGGCGAGCGCGTTCGTCCTCCCCAGGGGAAGCCGTTCACCAGCGCCTCGGAGAACGTCGATCTGTTCCGTTGTCAGCACCGGGCTCCACTCCCTAGAACGCACGTCCCCGGCTGGCGCACGACCTGCCGAGGTGAGCAGGACGATAGGGTCGGGCGAGCTCTGAGGACAAGTCCTGGCGATGCCCCCACGCGATACGGCTCCGGGAACCCGTACGTCGGTCCGGCCACTGCACTCCGCTTGCGCGGCACCTCCTGCGTCATCTCGATGCAATCCGCTGCCCGGCGCGTGATACTCGAAGCATGTCGCCCGCCACCCCTGCCCTGTCCCCCGCCCTGGTCTCGCACCTGCCGACCGGGCTGCTGATCGGTGGCCAGTGGGGCCCCGCCGAGGGCGGCCGCACGTTCGAGGTCGCCGACCCGGCCTCCGAGGAGGTCCTGTTCGACGTCTCGGACGCGAGCCCCGCAGACGGGCTCCGCGCCCTGGCGGCCGCGCACGACGCGGCCCCGGCCTGGCGTGCTGTCGCCCCGCGCGAGCGCTCCGAGCTGCTGCGCGCGGTCTTCGCGACGCTGACCGCCCGCGCCGACGACATCGCCGCGCTCATCACGGCCGAGTGCGGCAAGCCGCTCGCCGAGGCGCGTGCCGAGGTCGTGTACGGCGCCGAGTTCCTGCGCTGGTACGCCGAGCAGGCGGTACGCACGGACGGCCTGGTCCGCACGGCCCCGGGCGGGGCCAACCGGCAGCTCGTCTCGCGCCGCCCGGTGGGTCCTGCGCTGCTCATCACGCCGTGGAACTTCCCGATCGCGATGGCCACGCGCAAGATCGGCCCGGCGCTCGCGGCGGGCTGCACGGTCGTGATCAAGCCCGCGCACCTGACGCCGCTCACGACCTCACTGGTCGCCGAGATCATCCGCGGACACCTGGAGGACCGCGGCCTGCCGACGGGCGTGGTCAACGTCGTGCCGACGTCGTCGGCGGCCGACGTGACCACTCCCCTGCTCGCGGACCCGCGCCTGCGCAAGCTCTCCTTCACGGGGTCCACGGGCGTGGGTCGCACTCTCCTCAAAGGGGCTGCGGACCAGGTCCTGCGGACCTCGATGGAGCTCGGAGGCAACGCGCCGTTCCTCGTCTTCGCGGACGCCGACCTCGACGCCGCGGTCGAGGGCGCGGTCGTCGCCAAGCTCCGCAACACGGGTCAGAGCTGCGTCGCGGCCAACCGCTTCCTGGTGCACGACGCCGTCGCCCGCGACTTCGGCCAGCGTCTCGCCCGGGCGTTCGGGGAGCTGCGCGTCGGGCCGGGCAGCGAGGAGGGCGTGCAGGTGGGCCCGCTCATCGAGGCCAAGGCCGTCGACAAGGTCGACGAGCTCGTCTCGGTCGCGTCCGACGAGGGCGCGCAGGTCCTCACGGGCGGTGACCGACCGCGCTCGACCGGGTACTTCTACTCCCCCACGGTCCTGACCGGTGTCGACGCCGGCTCGCGCGTGGTGACGGAGGAGATCTTCGGCCCGGTCGCTCCCATCGTCGCGTTCGCCGACGACGACGAGGGCATCGCCCTGGCCAACGACACCGAGTACGGCCTCGCGGCCTACGCCTACACGCGGGACCTCGCGCGCGCGGTGCGCGTGGGTGAAGAGGTCGACGCCGGGATGATCGGGATCAACCGCGGCCTGGTCTCGGACGCGAGCGCACCCTTCGGCGGCATGAAGCAGTCCGGGCTCGGGCGCGAGGGCGGCGAGGCGGGGCTCGAGGAGTACCTCGAGACCGTGTACGTCGCGCTCTGACCCCACCGTGACGACCTCTTCCGGGGCCGACGCCGACGTGCCGTCGGTACCCGCAGCGCCCGACGAGCGCACCGAGGTGCGCGCCGCCGTGCGGCAGGCCGTGTCCGTCTCGATCGCCACGGGCCTCTACGGCATCTCGTTCGGGGCGCTGTCCGTGGTCGCCGGGCTGGACCTGCCGCAGACCATGGTCCTGAGCCTGCTCATGTTCTCGGGCGGGTCGCAGTTCGCGCTCCTCGGCGTGGTGGCGTCGGGCGGGACGTCCGCCGCCGCGGTCACGACCGCTGGCCTGCTCGGCCTGCGCAACACCCTCTACGGCGCACAGCTCTCACCGCTGCTCGCGCTCCACGGCTGGCGGCGCGTCCTCGCGGCCCACGTCACGATCGACGAGTCGACGGCTGTCGCGACCGCGCAGCGCAGCAAGGCAGCCTTCCGGGCCGGGTTCTGGTGGACCGGGATCGGGATCTTCGTCGTGTGGAACCTGCTCACGCTCGTCGGCGCGCTCGCCGGGGACGCCATGGGCGACCCCAAGGCGTGGGGCCTCGACGCCGCCGCGGGTGCGGCGTTCCTCGCGCTCCTGTGGCCCCGCCTCGCGAGCCGCGTCATGCAGCTCACCGCGGCGCTCGCGGTCGTCGTGGCGGTCGCGCTGCTCCCGTTCGTGCCGCCCGGGGTCCCCGTGCTCGCGGCGGCGGCCGTGGCCATCGTGGTCGGGCAGGTCGCCCGGCAGCCGCGGCAGCCCGTCACGGTCACGGAGTACGTGCCCGACGGCGCCGCGCCCCCTTCGCCCGCTCGCTCGCCCGAGGCTCCGCCCGCCACGGCGCGCCCGGCCGGCCCCACCGACCCGACCCGCCCTGCTGATCCGGCGGGCCGCGCTGATCCGGCCACCCCGTCCGACCCTCCCACCACGACCGACCGCACCGAGGAGCCCTGATGTCCGACGCCGCCCTGTGGGCCACCGTGATCGCGGCCTCGCTCGTGTGCCTCGGGCTCAAGCTCGCGGGGCACCTGATCCCCGAGCACTGGCTCGCGTCCGACCGCGTCGCGCGCACCGCGGCCCTCGTCACGGCCTCGCTGCTGGCCGCGCTCGTGGCCGTCCAGACGGTCGGGGACGGTCAGGGGATCACGCTCGACGCGCGCCTGCCCGCGCTCGGCGTCGCGGCGGTCGCGCTGGCTCTGCGGGCGCCGTTCCTCGTCGTCGTGATCCTCGCGGCCGCGACGGCCGCGGGCCTGCGCGCGCTCGGTCTCGCATGACGGGCCGCCGGGGCCACGGCCTCGGGTAGGGTCTGGCGAATGGCCCTCTTCAGCGAGTCGGCGGACGTCTCCGTCCGTCCGGCAGTCCCCGGCGACGAGGTCGCGATGACCGCGATCCAGATCGAGTCCTGGCGCACCGCGCACGCCGACGTGCTGGGCGCGGCCGTGCTCGACGCGCTCGACGTCCCCCGGATGCAGGAGCAGTGGGCCGGGGCCGTGTCCTCCCCGCCGGGGCCCGGCTTCGCGGTGCTCGTGGCGCTCGCCGCGGACCGCGTCGTGGGCTTCGCGGCCGTCGCGCCCGGGCAGCTCGTCGCGCTCGAGGTCCTGCCCGCCCACCAGCGCGGGGGCCACGGTTCACGGCTGCTGTCCGCGGCCGTCGACCGGCTGCGCCAGGACGGCTCCGAGGAGGTCGTGGCCTGGATCCTGGACGGCGACACCGCGCGCGAGCAGTTCCTGGGCGGTGCCGGGCTGGGCCCCGACCAGCGGACCCGGACGCTCGCGACCGGGGTGCGCGACGTCGTCGAGCACCGGTGGAGCGCCTCGATCTGAGGCTCGCGCGTCCCGTCCTAGCGGGACGCCTTGCGCTCTGCCCGGTACATGCCCGCGGCCTTGCGCAGCATGGCGCGCGCCCGCTTGCGGTCCCCCGACGCGTCGTACGCGAACGCCACGTGGTACCAGGACCGCCAGTCGTCGGGCCGTTCCTCGGCGTGGGCCCGGTGCTCCTCGAACGCCGCGTCGGCCGCGGCGCGGTCGATGCGTCCGCCCGGCGAGCGCGGCAGGTCGTCGACGGGCAGCTCGCCCGCGGCGGCGAGGGTGTCGGCCATCTTCTGGACCGTGACCGCGAGCCAGAACTCCCACGCGATGAGCCCGATCACGAGGAGCGGGATGAGCAGGACGCCGATCCCGATCGCGATCCCCACGGGCTCGCCCGTCCCCACGAGCGCCTGCGCGCGGCCCAGGATCGCCCACACGTAGATCGCGAGCAGGGCCGTGACGACGACGGCCCCGACCAGGCCCTTGCGTGACCTCACGAGAGGTCCATGACGTTCTCGAGCCCGACGGTGAGGCCCGGGCGCGAGACGACCTCGCGGATGCCGAGCAGCACGCCGGGCATGAACGACACCCGGTCGAACGAGTCCTGGCGGATGATCAGCTGCTCGCCCTCGTTCCCGAAGAGGATCTCCTCGTGCGCGACCAGGCCGCGCAGGCGCACCGCGTGCACCCGGACCCCGTCGACGTCGGCGCCGCGCGCCTCCCAGCCGGACTCGGTCGCGTCGGGGCTCGCGCCCAGCCCCGCCTCCGCGCGGGCCTTGGCGATGGCCCCTGCCGTGTGCGTCGCGGTGCCGCTGGGGGCGTCGACCTTGTTCGGGTGGTGCAGCTCGATGACCTCGGCCGACTCGAAGTAGCGCGCCGCCTTGGCCGCGAACGTCATGGCGAGCACGGCCGACAGGCCGAAGTTCGGGGCGATCAGCACGCCGACGCTCGTGCCCTCGGCCGCCTTGCGCCCCAGGTGCGCGACGAGGCGCCCACGGCTCACGTCCGTCCAGCCCGTGGTGCCCACGACCGCGTGCACGCCCAGGTCGATGAGCGCGTGCACGTTGTCCTCGGTGACTGCGGGGACCGTGAAGTCGACCGCGACCTGGGCGCCCGCGGCGGCGACCTGCGCGAGGTCGTCCCCCGCGTCGATCCGGGCGACCAGCTCCATGTCACCGGCGGCCTCGACCGCCGCGCACACCGTGGCGCCCATGCGCCCGGCCGCGCCGAGGACGGCGACCTTGATCGGCGTCGGGGCGGCGGGCTCGCGGGACGGCTGGGGGGCGCTCTGGCCGGGGTTCACGTCGTTCGAGGTCACCCGACAACCCTAGCCGCAACGCGAGGAGGGCCGGTGCGCGTGACGCGCACCGGCCCTCCTCGTTCACGCTGTGAGACTCAGTCCCCGAAAGGACCGACGCGCACGGTCGAGCGCGGGCGGGAGGCGAGCTCCTCCGCGAGCTTGCGCACGTCGTCGGACGTCACCGAACGGATCCGTTCGAGCGACTCGGCGACGCTCAGCAACTCGCCGAACACGAGCTCCGACTTGCCCAGGCGGCTCATGCGCGAGCCCGAGTCCTCGAGGCCCAGCACCAGCCCGCCCGAGAGCTGACCGATGCTCCGGTCCAGCTCGGCCTGCGTGATGCCCGACTCGGCGAGCTTCTCGAGCTCGCTCGTCATGAGCTCGGTGACCTGGTCGACCTTCGAGGGCGCGCAGCCCGCGTACAGGCCGAACGTCCCGATGCCGCCGTGGCCCGACGCGAACGAGTACGTCGAGTACGCCAGGCCCCGCTTCTCGCGAATCTCCTGGAAGAGCCGCGAGCTCATGCCGCCACCGAGGACGGCGCTGAGCACCGAGAGCACGAAGCGGCGGTCGTCCGTCGCGGACAGGCCCGTGCCACCGATGATGACGTTGGCCTGCTCGACGGTACGGCGGATCGTGAGCTCGACGCCCTCGATCCCCACGCCCTGCACGTCCGCGTTGTCGCGGCGGGCGCGAGGCGTGCCCGCAGGGTCGAGTTCCCAGCCACCGGTCGTGAGCGCGGACGCGACCTGCTCGCACAGCGTGTCGTGATCGACCCCACCGGCCGCGGCGACGACGAGCGTCTCCGGACGGTAGTGCCACTGGTAGTGCTCCCAGACGGCGCTGCGCGGCACGGCGTTGATGGTGTCCGGCGTACCGCCGATCGGGCGCCCCAGCGGGTGCCCGGCCAGGACGGCCTGCGCGAACTCCTCGTGCACGACGTCCGACGGGTCGTCGTCGTTCATCGCGAGCTCTTCGAGGATCACGCCGCGCTCGGTCTCGAGCTCGTCCTCGTCGAGACGGGCCGAGGTGACCATGTCGGTGATGACGTCGACCGCCATGGGCAGGTCGGAGTCGAGCACGCGAGCGTAGTAGCAGGTGTGCTCCTTGCCGGTCGCGGCGTTGGCCTCACCGCCGACGGCGTCGAACGCCTCGGCGATGTCCATCGCGGACCGGCGGGCAGTTCCCTTGAAGAGCAGGTGCTCCAGGAAGTGCGTGGAGCCGAAGTGACCGTCGGTCTCGTCGCGCGAGCCGACGCCGACCCATGCTCCGACGGTCGCCGAGCGCAGGCCCGGCATCGACTCGGTGAGGACCCGAACCCCGCCGGGCAGGACCGAGCGACGAATCGTCGCCCCGTCCTGCCCGGCGGTCAGCTCACCCTCGGGCGAACCCGAGGGGACGAGCGGAAGGTTCCAGGGCACGTCAGGCGTCGTCCCCGGCAGGTGCCTCGGCGTCGGCCGGAGCGTCGTCCGAGCCCTCGACGACCGCGTGCAGCGAGAGCTTGCCGCGCGGGTCGATCTCGCCGATCTCGACCTGGACCTTCTGGCCGATCGACAGGACGTCCTCGACGTTCTCGACGCGCTTGCCACCGACGAGCTTGCGGATCTGGCTGATGTGCAGCAGACCGTCCTTGCCCGGGGACAGCGAGACGAAGGCGCCGAACGACGTGGTCTTGACGACCGTGCCGACGAAGCGCTCGCCGATCTCGGGGACGTGCGGGTTGGCGATCGCGTTGATCGCCGCGCGGGCGGCCTCTGCGGAGGGGCCGTCGGTGGCACCGATGTACACGGTGCCGTCGTCCTCGATGGAGATGTCCGCGCCCGTCTCCTCCTGGATCTGGTTGATCATCTTGCCCTTCGGGCCGATGACCTCGCCGATCTTGTCCACGGGGACCTTGACCGCGATGACGCGAGGAGCGTTGGGGCTCATCTCGTCCGGCACGTCGATGGCCTCGTTGAGGACGTCCAGGATGGTCAGGCGCGCGTCGCGGGCCTGGGTCAGCGCGCCGGCCAGGACCGAGGCGGGGATGCCGTCGAGCTTGGTGTCGAGCTGGATGGCCGTGATGAACTCGCGCGTACCGGCGACCTTGAAGTCCATGTCGCCGAAGGCGTCCTCGGCACCGAGGATGTCGGTCAGCGCCGCGTAGCGCGTCTCGCCGTCGACGGTGTCGGAGACGAGACCCATCGCGATGCCCGCGACCGCTGCGCGCAGCGGCACACCGGCGTTGAGGAGCGAGAGGGTCGAGGCGCACACGGAGCCCATCGAGGTCGAGCCGTTGGACCCGAGGGCCTCGGAGACCTGACGGATCGCGTAGGGGAACTCCTCGCGGCTCGGCAGCACCGGCACGATCGCGCGCTCGGCGAGGGCGCCGTGCCCGATCTCGCGACGCTTCGGGCTGCCCACGCGGCCGGTCTCGCCGGTCGAGTAGGGCGGGAAGTTGTAGTTGTGCATGTAGCGCTTGCGCGTCTCCGGGGAGAGCGTGTCGAGCTGCTGCTCCATGCGGAGCATGTTGAGCGTGGTGACACCCAGGATCTGGGTCTCGCCGCGCTCGAAGATCGCCGAGCCGTGCACGCGGGGCAGGACCTCGACCTCGGCCGACAGGGTGCGGATGTCCGCGAGCCCACGACCGTCGATGCGGAAGCCGTCCGTGAGGATGCGCGCGCGGATGAGCTTCTTCTGCACCGAGCGGTACGCGGCGGAGATCTCCTTCTCGCGGCCCGCGAAGTCGCCGGCGAGCTCGGCCTGGATCTCGGCCTTGATCTCGTCGAGACGGTTCTCGCGGTCCTGCTTGTCGGCGATGCTCAGGGCCTCGCCCAGGCGGGCCGTCGCAGCGGCCTCGACCGCGGCGTAGACGTCGTCCTGGTAGTCCGGGAACGTCGGGAAGTCCTGCACGGGCTTGGCGGCCTTGGCCGCGAGCTCCTGCTGCGCCTCGACGAGCGTGCGGATGAAGGGCTTGGCGGCCTCGAGGCCGCCTGCGACGACCTCTTCGGTCGGGGCGCCGACGCCCTCGTTCTTGATGAGGTTCCAGGAACCCTCGGTGGCCTCGGCCTCGACCATGGTGATCGCGACGTCGTCACCCACGACACGCCCCGCCACGACCATGTCGAAGACGGCGCGCTCCTTGTCGGAGTACTTGGGGAACGCGACCCACTGGCCGTCGATCAGGGCGACGCGGACGGCGCCGATCGGGCCGGAGAACGGCAGGCCGGAGAGCTGCGTCGAGATCGACGCGGCGTTGATGGCCAGGGTGTCGTACGCGTCGTCCGGGTGGATCGCGAGCACGGTGATGACGACCTGGACCTCGTTGCGCAGGCCCTTGACGAACAGGGGGCGCAGCGGGCGGTCGATCAGGCGGCAGGCCAGGATCGCCTCGGTCGAGGGGCGACCCTCACGACGGAAGAACGAACCGGGGATCTTGCCGGCGGCGTACTGCCGCTCCTCGACGTCCACCGTCAGGGGGAAGAAGTCGAACTGGTCCTTGGGGTGCTTGCCGGCCGTCGTGGTCGACAGCAGCATGGTCTCGCCGTCCAGGTAGGCGGCGGCGGAGCCACCGGCCTGGCGCGCGAGGCGTCCGGTCTCGAACCGGACGGTACGGGTTCCGAAGCGACCGTTGTCGATCGTTGCTTCGGTGAATTCGATCTCGGGACCCTCCACGGGTGCCCTCCTCACTCTCGAAGTGCCGCCTTCGGTGCCTGTCGAGGGTGCATCCACTCGACGCTCGGCGGTCTTCGATCGAGGCCCACGGTCTTCCCGCTCGAGGCGGGTTCCGGGAGCCACTACCGAGGACCGAACGAAAGGCTGGCGGCGTGGGTTTTCTTACGGGTGCTTCACACCGGACCAGCCCGGCCCCGTACGGGGCCGGGCTGAGTCAGGGGGTGTCAGCGACGCAGGCCGAGGCGCTCGATGAGGCTGCGGTAGCGGTTGATGTCGACCTTCTGCAGGTAGCCGAGGAGACGGCGACGCTGGCCGACGAGGAGCAGCAGGCCACGACGGCTGTGGTGGTCGTGCTTGTGCTCCTTGAGGTGCTCGGTCAGGTCCTTGATGCGCTGCGTCAGCATCGCGATCTGGACCTCGGGCGAACCGGTGTCGCCCTCGCTCGTGGCGTACTCGGTCATGATGCGCTGCTTGGTGGCAGTGTCGAGGGGCACGGCTCTCCTTGTGGTGTTCGTTGCGCGGCGCGCCAGGGCTTGATCCCTGGGCTCTTCGGCAGGCTTGCCAGCCTCCGCGGCCGTTCTGACGGCGCCCATAGTCTAGCAGGGTTGCCCGGGGCACGGCCCTGGCCTCGCGGGACGGCGAGCCCGGTACCTGGACGAGCGTACCGGGATGCTGCCCGGGCCGTCGGGGCTCAGTCCCCCAGCAGTCCCCGCCTGCGTGCCTCGGCCACCGCAGCCGTGCGCGAGTCGACCCCGAGCTTCTCGTACACGTGGACCAGGTGGGACTTCACGGTCGCCTTCGAGAGGAACAGCCGGCGCGCGACCTCGTCGTTCGAGCACCCCTGCGCCACGAGCCCGAGCACCTCGAGCTCGCGCAGCGACAGCGAGACGCCCGGCGCCCGCATGCGACCGAGGAGCCGCCGCTGCACGCTCGGCCCGAGCGCGACCTGCCCACCCGCCGCCGCGCGGATCGCGGCGGTCAGCTCGTCGGTCGGCGCGTCCTTGAGCAGGTAGCCCGTGGCGCCGGCCTCGATCGCGGCGAGGATCTCCTGGTCGGAGTCGTAGGTCGTGAGGATCAGGACGGGCGGCCCGCCCAGGCGCGTGACCTCGCGCGCGGCCTGCGCTCCGCCCATGCGGCCTTCGCCGAAGCGCAGGTCGAGCAGCACGACGTCGGCCTCGAGACCCGCCCCGACCCGTCGGACGAGCTCCTCGGCCGTGGCCAGCTCGTCGACGACCTCCATGTCGCCCTCGGCGTCGACGACGGCGCGCAGGCCCGCGCGGACCACGGGGTGGTCGTCGGTCAGCACGACGCGGATGGTCGCCGGTCCTCGTGTCACCGAGTCTCCTGGGGGTCGAGCGGAAGGTGGACCGCGAGCGCCGTCCCGGCGCCCGGCTCGGTCTCGAGCGAGAACGTGCCGCCGAGCTCGGCGACGCGCGAGCGCATCGCCGTCAGGCCGAACCCTGAGCGGGGTGGAGGCGTCGCCCCTCCCGTCACGCCGTCGTCACGGCCCTCGTGCCCGACGGCGGAGCCCCCGTCCGCTCCCGGGTGCGGCGCAGGGGGCGCGAGCGGGTCGAACCCGCGACCGTCGTCGACCACGTCGAGCGCGACGGCGTCCCCGAGGAAGCTGAGCGTGACCGCGGCCCGCGAGGCTCCCGCGTGCTGGACGACGTTGGCGAGCGCCGACTGCGCGATCCGCAGCAGCGCGGTCTCGACGGGCACGGGCAGGGGGCGGCGCGGGCGGCCCGACACCTCGACGGTCACGCGCAGGTCGTCGCCCGAGGCCAGCGCCGTGCGCTCGGCGACGCGTTGGAGCGCACCGACCAGGGTCGCCGACTCGAGGTCCGCGGGTGCGAGGTCGCGCACGAAGCGCCGGGCCTCGGCGAGGTTCTGCTGCGCGGCGAGCCGCGACCGGGTGACGTAGCCGCGCGCGGTGCGTGCCGCCGTCGGGCCCGGGGCTCCCGGGGCGAACGCTCCCGGCGCCTCGACCTCCTCGAGCGCCGCGTCCGCCGCCCGCAGCAGCAGCTCGATCGACGAGAAGCCCTGCGCGAGCGTGTCGTGGATCTCGCGCGCGAGGCGCTCGCGCTCGGTCGCGACCGCCGCCTCGCGCTCGGAGACCGCGAGGTCCGCGCGCGTGCGGACCAGGTCGTCGATGAGCTCCTGACGTCCCTGCGACTCGCGCACGATCGTCTCGAAGCCGAGCACGACGGCGATCGCGACGAGGCCGCCGAACGTCGGGCCCAGGATCGAGCCCACGAGCTGCTGGCCGCCCAGGATGGCGCCACCGATCGCGCACGCGGTCGTCGCCGCCACGGCCACGATCCCGCGGCGGGGTCCGAGCACGTGCATCTCGAGGAACATGAGGGGGAACGCGATCCACAGCGCGACCGGGGTCAGGAGCAGCAGCAGCGCCCACCCCACGATCAGCGCCGCGACCCACGCTCCCGTGGGCCACCAGGCGCCGCGCGGGGCGTCGACCGCGGTGTCTCGCACGTTGATCCGCGAGCGCCCCACGCCGTAGACGAGCAGGAGCCCCAGGCCGCACGCGAGCGCCCCCCACGCCCCGGCGTCCAGTCCCCCGGCGCTCAGGGCCTCCGCCCAGCGGGAGCCGACCGCGAGCCCCACGAGGGCCACCAGGAGCACGTCGAGCGCGATCTGGAGCCCGAGGGCGGCGGAGATCACGGCGCGAGGCTTCACATCGCCACCCTAGCGAGGCGGCGGGTGCGACGTGCCGCGCGCGATCCATCGAAAGGTTGATCCTCGGACCCACCCTGCGGCCACCGGAGACCGTCCACGGGCCCGATCCGCGCGAGGCCCCTCGGCGGGAGGCTGGACGCAGATCGATTCCACGCCAACCACCGGAGGCTCTTGATGTTCGTCGCGCTGCGCGACCTGCGCTTCGCCCGGGGACGCTTCGTCCTCATGTCCACCGTCATCGTCCTCATCACGTTCCTCGTGGGCTTCCTGGCCTCGCTGACCGCGGGCCTGGCCCGCGCGAGCACGTCAGGTGTCACCGACCTCCCGGTCGACCAGCTCGCGTTCACCGTCACCGGGGACGCCAAGCCCTCCTTCACCGAGTCCCAGGTCGACGCCACGCAGTGGGAGGCGTTCGCCGCCGTGGACGGCGTCGACTCCGCCGAACCCCTGGGCATCGCGACGACGCGCGCCTCGGTCACCGCGGGCGCGGACGGCGAGGCCGGCACCACCGCGGCCGTCACCGCGTTCGGCTCGCGCGCAGGCTCAGGACTCGTGCCCGACGGCGCCGAGGCAGCGCCCGGGACCGTGCTCCTGTCGAGCGGCGCCGCCGACGACCTGGGCGCCCAGAAGGGCGACGAGGTCGCCCTGGGTTCGCTGACCCTGACCGTCGCGGGCGTGCTCGACACCCAGGCCGACTTCTCGCACACACCCGTCGTCTGGATGGACCTGACCGACTGGCAGACCGTCGGCGCCCGTGGGGGCGGCGCGTCCGGTGACGAGGTCGCGACCGTCGTCGCCATCACCGGCGACCCGAGCGACTCCGCGCTCGCCGCGGCAGCGGACGACACCGGGACCGCGACCCTGACCCCGATGGGTGCCCGCGCCGCGGTCAGCTCGTTCTCGGCCGAGAACATGTCGCTCACCATGATGCAGGGATTCCTGCTCGCGATCTCCGCCCTCGTCGTGGGCGCGTTCTTCACCGTGTGGACCATCAACCGGGCCGGCGACGTCGCGGTGCTCAAGGCCCTCGGCGCCTCGACCTCCTACCTGCTGCGCGACGCGATCGGCCAGGCGCTCGTCCTGCTCGTGCTCGGCGTCGGCATCGGGACCGCGCTCGCAGCCGGGGCCGGGGCGCTTGCAGCCCAGGTCATGCCCGTCGTCGTCTCCCCCGCCACGACCCTCCTGCCCGCGCTCATCCTCGTGGTCCTCGGCACGGTCGGCGCCGTCGCGGCGATCCTGCGGATCACGCGCATCGACCCGCACGCGGCGCTCGCGGCCCGCTGAGGCGCCCGCCCGCTCCTCGCTCCTGAAAGCTGCTCCCGAAAGGCACACCATGGACCTCTCCCTCGACCACGTCACCCTCGTCTACCCCGACGGCGAGTCGACCGTCACCGCGGTCGACGACGTCTCCCTGACCGTCCCCGCCGGGACCACGACCGCGGTGCTCGGCCCGTCGGGCTCGGGCAAGTCCTCGCTCCTCGCGGTGGCGGCGACCCTCACGACCCCGACCGCGGGCGAGGTGCGCATCGGTGACGACGTCGTCAACGCGCCGGCGTCGTCGGCCGGTTCGGCCGTGTCCGCAGACGCAGCGCGGCTGCGGCGCGACCGGATCGGGATCGTGTTCCAACAGCCGCAGCTCATCGCGTCGCTCACGGCGCTCGAGAACCTCGAGCTCATGAGCCACCTGCGTGGCGAGCGGCCTTCCGCGCACCGCGACCGGGCGCTCGAGCTGCTCGACGCCGTCGGGCTCCGGGACGTGGCTGCCAAGCGACCCGGCCAGCTCTCCGGCGGTCAGCGCCAGCGCGTCGCGATCGCCCGGGCCCTCATGAACCACCCCGAGGTCCTGCTGGTCGACGAGCCCACCTCGGCGCTCGACCACACGCGCGGCGTCCAGATCATCGAGCTCGTCACCCGACTGACCCGCGAGACCGGCGCCGCGACCATCGTCGTGACCCACGACGAGGCGACGCTCGACACGGTCGACGCACGCGTGCACCTGGCGGACGGGCGGCTCGTGGGGGCGGGAGAGGTCGCGGCGTCGCGTTCCTGACCTGGCCCCCCGGACGCGGCGCCTCGGCGCCGTCGAGGCTCCTCAGGAAGGGCTCGGCCGGGCGAGCAGCGCCGTCCGGCCGAGCTCACGCCCCCACTCGCGTGCCCGCTCGACCTCGCCCGGGCACAGCGGCCCTTCCATGCCCTCGACGTAGAAGGAGTGCGGCGAGTCGGCGGCCGACAGGCCACGTCGACGCGCCACCCGGTCGGCGGCGCGGGCGGCACTGCCCGGGAGGTGCTTGACGGCCTTCACGCGGGTGTCGAACGTCGCGCCGAACCGCCCGGAAGCGTCGTCGGCGAGCGCGTCGAGCCACTCGCGGATGCCCCGTTCGACGGTCGGGCTCCCCGGACGCCGACCGGCCGCCTCCTCGCGTGAGGCGAGTCGCGACATGCCGAACGCGTGCGTGGGCCCGCCGACCACGATGAGGTCGGCCCCCAGGACGTCGTCGGCCGGTGCCGTCGCCGAGACTTCGACCGTGCGCACGTCCACCTGCTCGGAGAGCCCCTCGGCGACCGCCCGCGCGATCTCGGCGGTGTTGCCGAACATCGACTCGTAGATCACGACTGCTTCCATGGCTCCCGCTCCCGTCGTCAGTTCCAGGCTGCTCGCGGAGCACCCCCACCGCCAGGACCTTTGGTCCGGACGACACGGGTCCTTGGACCCGGGTCGACGCGTCACGCGCGGTCAGTCACGGGCCGACGCGGCCCGACGCGGTCAGCCCAGCAGCGGCTTGGCCCCCGTGGCGCGGACGTGCGAGGCCACGGCCAGTGCGATCCACACCGCGATCCCCTGGAACACGATGAGGGTCAGGGTGGGCGCGCCCACGAGGAGGCAGATGCCGAGCGGGATCGCGCTCAGCACGGCGACGTCGGGCCCCTGGGCGATCATCGACGTCGCGCCGGTCGGGAGCGCGCCCGCGGGGGTCGCCATGAGCGGGCCGGACCAGTTCGGCGGCTTGCGGTAGGCGCCGCGGATCGCTGCGGCGCCCATGCCGACCGCGACGACGACCACCAGGGCGAACCACAGCCACTCCCCGGTGCCCAGCACGAGCGGCACGACCCCCACGACGAGCGCGAGGAGCGCGGTCAGGGCCGGCACGGCGGTCCGGGCCAGTCGCGCGTTGCGCGCCGACAGGGGCATCATCGCGTCGAGGGCGGGCACCATCTCCGCGGTGCGTGCCCCCTCTGCGCCGAGCTGGGCCCCGCGGAACCCCGCGACGACGAGCAGGACGAACAACCCGAACCCGCCCTCGAACGCGGGCACCTGCTGGGCGACGATCACGAGCGCCGTGAGCCCCACGAGCTGGGCGAGGGCCGACGGGCTGCGCCGCAGGAGGGTGAGGTCGGCCGCGACGAGAGCCGAGACCGGCCCACGCACGACCGAGAAGCGCGAGGGCCTGCGGGCCCTGCCGCCACGGGTCGAGCCCGCTCGGCTCAGCGCACGACCGAGCTCGCGCGTGTCGAGCGACAGGATCGCTCCGCCCGCCTGGTCGGCGACCGCGCTCTGCGTGCGCAGGACCTGGGCCCCGAGCGCCTCGAGCCGGCGCCACCACACGACCGCGAGGGCCAGCGCGCCGGCTCCGACGGCCACGATCGCCCACGGAGGCACCGAGAGCTCGCGCAGGTCGGACCAGCCCGCCACCACGAGCACGACCCCCGCGACCGGGACCGCGGCGATCAGCACGTCGCTCACCCGCGCGACCGTCGCGGCCACCCGGGTCCGCGGCTGGATGAGTCCGGCGATCCCCACGAGCAGCAGGCCCGCCGCGGCGCCGAGGGCCGCGCTGCGCCCGGCCACACCGGGATCGGCACCGGAGGCGAGCGCGATCGCCGCGAGCCCTCCTGCCCCGACCACGACCGCTACCGCGACCCCGCGCCAGTACGACGGCGTGAGCAGGCCGCGCCGGTCGACGGGCATGGGGACCCACCACCGCACGCCCGCGCTGCCCGTCCCGAGCGGCCCCAGCCGCACGGCCATGCCCGTCAGGAGGGCCAGGAGCGCGACCGAGGCCAGTGCCTGGATCGTGGCGGGTGTCAGGACCGGGGCCCGGCCGTCGACGGGCTCGACGAAGATCGTCTCGCGCAGCACGTTCGCGGCACCGATGACGAAGAGCACGGAGATCGCGACCGAGACGACGACGTACGCGACGTCCCCGAAGAGCTGCCCGGGCCCTGCGTCTGCTCGCGACGCGGTGACCCGGGCCGTGAGCCGCCGGATCTCCCGGCCGGAGAACTCCTCGTTCGGGTCCGCGACGAGCAGCGGCAAGGGGGCGCGCTCGACCACGGGCTCAGGCGTCACGGGCTCGGGTGCCACGGGTCCGCCCTGTGCTGCCTGCGCCGCGTCACCCGCCGGCCCACGGGCTCCCTGCCTCGCGCCGTGCGGACGCTTCCTGCCCTTGCCGTGCGCCTGGTTCATCGCCCGGGCCTCAACGGACCTGGGCGAGCGCGGCGAGCGCGGCCTGGTGCCCGAGGCGCACGCACTCGTCGTCGCCGACGAGAAGACCACGAGCCCCGGTGCGCTCGACGAGTTCGGGGTCGTGCGTCGCGAACACCACGGCGGCCCCGCGCCCGGCCTCCTCGACGAGGATCCGCGCGAGGTCGGCACGCATCCCGGGGTCGAGCCGCTGCTCGGGCTCGTCGAGCACGAGGACCTCGCGGGGTCGGGCGAACCCGGCCGCGAGCAGGAGGCGCCGTCGCTGCCCCGAGGACAGCTCGGTCGGCATGGCCCCCGACTGGTCGGCGAGGCCGAAGCGGTCGAGGAGCTGGTCGACGACCTCGCCGGCCCCGGCCACGCCGTGGCCGCGCGCGGTCAGGACGAGGTGTTCACGGGCCGTGAGCCCCGGGAAGTAGGCGTCGTCGTCGAGGATCCCGACGACCTTGGCGCGGAAGTCGCGCTCGCGCTCGTCGACGTCCCGGCCGAACGCCAGCACCTTGCCCGAGAGCGGAGCCAGCACCCCCAGGAGCGCGCGCAGGAGCGTCGACTTGCCGCTGCCGTTGGGACCGATGATGGCCCACAGCTCACCGGGGCGGACGGCCAGGTCGACGGGCGCGCACACGGGCGCTTCGGCGTACCCGACGCGCAGGGCTCGGGTCTCCAGGACGGGTTGCTGCTTGACCGACACGGCTACTCCCCCACCTCGGTCTGCGCCACGTCCGGGTCGGGCCCGGCGGAGCCCGCACCGGAGGCGAGGATCGCGCGGGCGCGCGCGACGTCGTCGTGCATGGTCTCCACGAGCGCGTCGATGCCGTCGAAGCGCAACGTGGGGCGCAGGTGCTCGACGAACTCCAGGACGACCTCCTCGTCGTACAGGTCGAGGTCCGTGCGGTCCAGGACGTAGGCCTCGACGCGGCGCTCGACGCCGTCGAACGTCGGGTTGGTGCCGATCGAGATGGCCGCGGGCAGCACGCCGTCGCAGTTCCCCGGGTCTGCCGCGAGGAGCTGGGGACGACGCAGCCAGCCCGCGTACACGCCGTCGGCCGGGACCATGCCGCTGATCGCGCCCAGGTTCGCCGTGGGGAACCCGAGCTCGCGGCCGCGCGCGTCGCCGTGGATCACGACGCCGCGCAGGCGGTGGTGACGTCCGAGCAGCGCGGCGGCCTCGCGGACCTTGCCGTCCGTGAGCAGGCCGCGGATCTCGGTCGAGGACCAACGGCCGCTGGGCACGCCGGCGTCCACGGCGACCGACGCGACCGTCCCGACGTCGTCGATCGCGCGAACCTCGAAGCCGTACGTCCGGCCGAGCTCGATCATGGTCGCCAGGTTGCCCGCGTTGTCGCGCCCGAAGCGCACGTCGTGCCCCACGACGACGGTCCGTGCACCCAGCCCTTCGACGAGGTAGGTCCGGACGAACTCCTCGGGGCTCTGCCGCGCGAAGTCGAGCGTGTACTCGACGAGCAGCACCGCGTCGAGGCCCGTGGCCTCCAGCAGCTCCATGCGGTCCGCGATCCCGGTCAGCAGCTCGGGCGCCTGCTCGGGCCGGTGGACCGTCGCGGGGTGCGGGTGGAACGTCACGGCCACGGCCTGGGAGCCGGACTCGCGGGCGAGGGACACGATGCGGCCGAGCACCTCGGCATGGCCGCGGTGGACGCCGTCGAAGTTGCCGATCGTCACGACCGACGGTCCGAATCCCGGCGGAACCTGGTCCAGGTCCGTCCACAGGTGCACGCGTACTCCTCGAGAAGTGTGTGAGGCGGGCCCGCTCAGGAGGCCCGACGACGGCGCGCACCCACGGCGCGCCTGGTCAAGATTGCCACGAGTCGGCCTCGTGGTCCCCATCGAACCGGCCTGCGGTCACCCGCGGTCCGCGTCCGTGCTCACGCCGGGGCGAAGACGATCACGGGCTTGGCCTTGTGCTTGCCCTCGCGCACCACGTTCTCGAGCAGCGCGACGAGCGACCCGTCCTCGCCGATCGCTGCCGTCGTGACGTCCTGCGCGGACGGGTCGACCCACTTGCCGTAGGACAGCGCAGTGCGCTCCTCGGGCGTGAGGTCGCGGGCAGGGAACGTCGCGCGGGCCGCGTCGGCGAGCGGGAGCGTCACGAGGACGCCGTCACGCTCCACCTGCGCCTCGAGCTCGTCGAGCGTCGAGGCACCCTCGATCGTGTAGCCGCCCACGCGCGTGCGGCGCAGGGCCGTGAGGTGCCCGCCGACGCCGAGGCCCGCGCCCAGGTCACGGGCGAGCGCGCGGATGTACGTCCCCGAGGAGCACACGACCGTGACGTCGACGTCGAGCGCAGGGAGGTCGCCCGGCTCCACGGCCGGGACCGGCCGCACCTCGTGGACGTCGAAGCGCGAGATCGTCACCGGGCGGGCGGTGAGCTCGACCTGCTCGCCCGAGCGCACGAGCGCGTACGCGCGCTGCCCGTCGACCTTGATCGCGGACACCGAGCTCGGCACCTGCTCGATGGGACCGGTCAGGAGCGCGACGCCCGCGGCGATCGCCTCGCGCGTCACAGCCGAGGCATCCACGCGCGAGGTGGTCTCGCCCTCGGCGTCGTCCGTGGTCGTGGCGGCGCCCAGCCGGATCGTCGCGGTGTACTCCTTGTCCGCGCCCACGACGTACGTCAGGAGCTTGGTCGCGCGCCCGATCCCCAGGACGAGTACCCCCGTCGCCATGGGGTCGAGCGTGCCCGCGTGGCCCACCTTGCGGGTGCCCGCGAGCCGGCGCAGGCGAGCCACCACGTCGTGGCTCGTGAGCCCTTGGGGCTTGTCGACGATCACGAGGCCGTCGGGGGCGGTGGGGCGGCGCTCGCGCACCGGCTTCTGGTCGTGCGTCATCGTGGTCCTCGTGCTCGGGGGGCGGGAGAAGAGCGTGTGCAGGTGGAGCGGTCGCGTCAGCGCCGGGAGGACTCGGGCCGCGGGGCGGCCCGACCCATGTCCGGTGCGACCTGGGCAGCCGGGTCGACCGCGGGCAGCGCGTCGCCGAAGGCACAGAGCATGAGCTCGGCCAGGCGCGGGTCGTCGCCGAAGTGCTCGGGGGCGCCGATCGCGAGGAGAGTGTTCAGCAGCATGCCCTGGGCGAGGAAGTCTCGCGCCTGCTCGAGCGTGCCGCCCGTGCGGTCCTGGTAGATCTCGAAGATCTGGACGAAGATCTCGCGCGAGCGCGCCCCGAAGACCGGGTCCGCCCCGGCTGCGAAGCCGTGCATCAGGACGAGCAGCAGGTTGCGGTCGGCGAGGAGGCGGACGTAGGCCGAGCCGAGCTCGGCCGCGGCCTCAGGGCCTCGGGGCACCGCGGAGAAGGCCCCGACGATGCGCCGACCGATGCGGTCGAACACCTCGGCGAAGAGCTCGTGCTTGGTGCCGAACATGCGCACGACGTAGGGCTGGGAGACTCCTGCGGCGCGGGCGACCTGGTCGGTGCTGGTCCCCGCGTAGCCGCCCGCGGCGAACACCGCGGTCGCCGCGTCGAGGATCTGCTCGCGGCGCTCGTCCCGGGACATGCGGCGCGTCGGCTCCCCCGCCTCGACGGACGGGGCCCGCTCGGAACTCGGTGCGCTCTCCATGTTGACAAGGTTATCAGTCGATAACTAGCGTCGGAATCGTAGTAATCATCCGATGCTTACCTGACTCGAGGAGTGACCATGCCCACGACCGCCCCACCCGACCGGCCGCCCACCGTCGAGACCGTCGACGTCCGCTCCCCCGGTGCGCGCCGCCGTCGGCCCCTCGCACTCGTCCTGGTGGCCGCCTCGTTGCCCATGTTCATGGCCACGCTCGACAACCTCGTCGTGACCGGCGCCCTGCCCGTCATCGCCCGCGCGCTGCGGCCGAGCGTCGAGCAGCTCCAGTGGTTCGTCAACGCCTACACGCTCGCGTTCGCGACCCTCATGCTCGTCGCCGCCTCGCTCGGCGACCGGTTCGGACGTCGCCGCATCTTCGTCGTCGGGATCGCCGTGTTCACGCTCGCGTCGGTCGCGTGCGCGCTCGCCGACACCCCCTCCGCACTCATCGCGGCGCGAGCCGTCCAGGGCGCCGGCGCCGCCGCGATCATGCCGCTGTCCCTCGCCCTCATCGCCGACGCCGTGCCCCGCGCCCGGCGCGCGCTCGCGATCGGGATCTGGGGCGGCGTCTCGGGGCTCGGCGTCGCGCTGGGCCCGCTCGTGGGCGGCGCGGTCGTCGAAGGCATGAGCTGGGAGGCGATCTTCTGGATCAACTTGCCCGTCGCGCTCGTCGCGGTCCCGCTCGTGTTCGTCGCGCTGCGCGAGTCGTTCGGCCGCCGCGGACCGATCGACCTCGTGGGCCTCGCTCTCGCCGGGACCGGGGTCTTCGCAGGGGTCTGGGGCATCATCCGCGGCAACGAGGACGGGTGGACCTCCGCCGTCGTGCTCTCGCTGCTGGCCGGGTCCGTGCTGCTGCTCGCGGCCTTCGTCGGGTGGGAGCAGCGCGTCGCACGCGTCGGCGGCTCCCCCCTCGTCCCGATGCGCCTGTTCCGCTCGCGCAGCTTCGCGGTAGCGAACGTGTCCGGCTTCGCGTTCTCGCTCGGCATGTTCGGCGCGGTGTTCCTGCTCATCCAGTACTTCCAGATCGCCGAGGGGCTCTCACCGCTCGAGGCAGGAGTCCGCACGCTCCCGTGGACAGCGGCCCCCATGCTCGTGGCACCGCTCGCGGGCATGCTCGCGCCGCGCCTGGGCATCCGCACGCTGCTCGTGACGGGTCTGACCCTCCAGACCCTCGCGCTCGCCTGGCTCGCCCTCGTGTCCTCTGGCGCGACGTACGCCGAGCTCGTCCCGGCCTTCGTGCTCGCGGGCGTCGGCATGGGCCTGACGTTCGCGCCGAGCGCGACGGCCGTCCTGGTCGACATGGACGAGTCCGACAACGCGACCGCCAGCTCGACCAACTCGACCCTGCGCGAGGTGGGCGTGGCGCTCGGCGTCGCGGTCCTGGTCGCGGTCTTCCAGGCCGCCGGCGGGGCGCTCACCCCGGAGCTGTTCACGCAGGGCCTGCCGACGGCACTCTGGGTCGGCGCGGCGAGCGTGGCCGTGGGAGCGGTCGCGGCGACGTTCCTCCCCCGCCGCTCCGCCCGCCCGACGGCATAGCGCGGCCCCGGACAGCGGAACGGCCGGCCCCTCGAAGGGGACCGGCCGTTCCGCTGTGCTCGTGGTGCCGCACCCTCCCGATCGCTCGGCAGGGTGCGAGTGCTCGCCGTCAGGCGGGGGCGACCTCGTCGGAGGTGGACCCGTCGGCCTCGGCCGCGTCGTCGGCAGGCTTCTTGTACGGGTCGGCGTCGCCGGCGTACGTGGCCTTCTCGCGCAGCGCGGCCAGCTCTGCGTCACGACGTGCCGCCTCGTGGAGGGCGACGTCGAGGTGGGCCGCGGTGTCCGGCACCGAGTCGAGGTGGAACTCGAGCGTCGGCGTGAGCCGGATACCGGTCTGCTTGCCGACCTCGGAGCGGATGATCCCCTTGGCGCTCTCGAGCGCCGCGGCGGTCCCTGCCCGCTCCTCGTCGTTGCCGTAGACCGTGTAGAACACCGAGGCGTTCTGCAGGTCACCGGTCACGCGCACGTCGGTGATGGTCACGAACCCGAGACGGGGGTCCTTGATCCGGGTGTCGAGCATCTGCGCCACGATGACCTTGATGCGGTCAGCGAGCTTCCGAGCCCTGGGCTTGTCGACCATGGTCCAGTCCTTTCATCAGGTGAGCCCCCGGGGTTTCAGCCCGCGGTGGGCCCCTTCGGGCGACGTGCGTGAACGAACAGCTCCGCCGACGCCGGCCGTGAGGTGCGGCGGGTCGTGGTGGGTCTGGCACGGGCCGCCAGGCCCGCGGTAGACCCGCCACACCTCACGGGTAGGCGTCAGCGGAGAGGTACGTCAGCTACGCGGCTTCTCCCGCATCTCGAACGTCTCGATCGTGTCGCCGATCTGCAGGTCGTTGAACGACCCGAGGCCGATACCGCACTCGAAGCCCTCGCGGACCTCCGTGGCGTCGTCCTTGAACCGCTTGAGCGACTCGACCGTGAGGTTGTCGCCGACGACGGCACCCCCACGCAGGACACGGGCCTTGGAGTTCCGTCGGATCTCGCCCGAGCGGACGATCGAACCGGCGATGTTCCCGAACTTGGAGGAACGGAAGACCTCGCGGATCTCGGCGGTGCCGAGCTGCGCCTCTTCGTACTCGGGCTTGAGCATGCCCTTGAGCGCTGCTTCGACGTCGTCGATCGCCTGGTAGATGATCGAGTAGAACCGGACGTCGACGCCTTCGCGCTCCGCCAGTGCCTCGACGCGCTCGCCGTACTTGACGTTGAACCCGATGATGATCGCGTTGTCCACGGTCGCCAGGTTGACGTCGTTCTGGGTGATCGCACCGACGCCGCGGTGGATGATGCGCAGCTGGACCTCGTCGCCGACGTCGATCTGCAGCAGCGCGTCCTCGAGTGCCTCGACGGCACCCGAGACGTCGCCCTTGAGGACCAGGTTGAGGGTCTCGACCTTGCCCTGCTCGAGCGCCTGGGCGAAGTCCTCGAGGCTGACGCGCTTGCGGCGCTTGGCCAGGAGGGCTGCACGCTCGGCGGCCTCGCGCTTCTCGGCGATCTGACGGGCGGTGCGCTCGTCGGGTGCCACGAGGAACGTGTCACCGGCGCTGGGCACGGACGCGAGCCCGAGCACCATGACGGGGCGGGCGGGGCCCGCCTCGGTGACGTTGTTGCCGTGCTCGTCGAACATGGCACGGACACGGCCGTGGGCGGTGCCCGCGACGATCGCGTCCCCGACGTGGAGCGTGCCGGACTGGACCAGGACGGTCGCGACGGCGCCGCGGCCCTTGTCGAGGTTCGCCTCGATGGCGACGCCTCGTGCGTCCTTGTCCGGGTTGGCGCGCAGGTCGAGCGAGGCGTCCGCCGTGAGGAGGACGGCCTCGAGCAGCGCGTCGATGCCCATGTTCTGCTTCGCGGACACGTCGACGAACATGGTGTCGCCGCCGTACTCCTCGGCCACCAGGTTGTACTCGGTGAGCTGCTGGCGGATCTTGGCCGGGTTCGCCGACTCCTTGTCCACCTTGTTCACCGCGACGACGATCGGCACGCCGGCCGACTGCGCGTGGTTGAGCGCCTCGACCGTCTGCGGCATGACGCCGTCGTCGGCCGCGACCACGAGGATCGCGATGTCGGTGACCTGGGCACCACGAGCACGCATGGCGGTGAACGCCTCGTGACCCGGGGTGTCGATGAACGTGATGGGACGCTCGACGCCCTCGTGCTCGTGACGGACCTGGTAGGCACCGATGTGCTGCGTGATGCCGCCGGCCTCGCCAGAGATGACGTCGGTCTGACGGATCGCGTCGAGCAGTCGCGTCTTACCGTGGTCGACGTGACCCATGACGGTGACGACGGGCGGACGAGCCTGGAGCTCGTCGTCGCCCTCGCCCTCGAGCTCGGCATCGAGGTCGATGTCGAAGGCACCGAGGAGCTCGCGGTCCTCTTCCTCCGCCGAGACCATCTCGATGACGTAGCCGAGCTCTGCCGCGAGCGAGCCGAACGTGTCCTCGTCGAGGGACTGCGTGGCGGTCGCCATCTCACCGAGGTGGAACAGCACCGTCACGAGGCTCGCGGGGTTCGCGTCGATCTTGTCGGCGAAGTCGTTGAGCGAGGAGCCGTGACGCAGGCGCACCACGGTCGAGCCGTTCCCACGGGGAACCTGCACGCCACCCAGCGAGGGGGCCTGCATCTGCTCGAACTCCTGGCGCTTCGCCCGCTTCGACTTGCGCCCACGGACGGGGCGCCCTCCGGCACGACCGAACGCACCCTGCGTGCTGCCGCGACCGGCACCACCACGACCGCCACCACCGGGGCGACCGGCGAAGCCGCCGCCACCACCGGGAGCGCCACCGCCGCCGGGGCCGCCACCGGCGCCGCCGGGACGACCGGCGAAGCCGCCGCGACCGCCACCTGCACCGCCGCCACCGCCCGGACGACCGCCGGGAGCAGGACGGTCACCGGGGCGACCGATCGAGGTGCGACCCGGCATCATGCCCGGGTTGGGGCGAGGTGCACCAGGACGCGGCGCGGGACGGGGACCACCGGGACGGGGTCCACCGGAACGCTCGGCGCTGCCTGCTGCGGGGTTCGCGTTGGCCGCGGGGTCCGCGGCACGCTCCGGACGCGCGCCGGGCCGGGGCATGCCCTGGCTCGAGGCGAACGGGTTGTTGCCCGGGCGCGGGGAGCCGGAACGCGGCATGCCCTGGCTCGAGGCGAACGGGTTGTTGCCCGGGCGCGGGGCGCCAGGACGCGCGCCACCGCCGGAGCCGCCGGGGCGGGCTGCTGCGGGGCGAGGGCCGGGCGCGGGGGCGTTGCCGCCACCGGCCGGCTTGGGCGACGCCGACGGCTTGCGCTCCGCGGCAGGCGCGGGCGCCGGCGCTGCGGGCTTCTTGGCCTCGGCAGCGGGCTCGACGAACGCAGGGCTCGCGGGGGCCTCCTTGGCGGGGGCCGGTGCGGGAGCCTTGGGTGCGGCGGGCGCCGGGGCTGCGGGGGCAGCCGGTGCCGGAGCAGCAGGCGCCGGGGCGGCCTCTGCTGCGGGCGCAGGCTTGGGTGCTGCCGGGCGAGCCGGCGCGGGCTTGGCGGGAGCGCTTGCGCTCTCCGTGCCACCGGCCGGGAAGGTGTCTCGCAGCTTGCGGACGACCGGCGGTTCGATGGTCGAGGATGCCGAGCGGACGAACTCACCGAGTTCCGTCAGCTTGGTCATGATGGTCTTGCTCTCCACCCCGAGCTCCTTAGCGAGCTCGTAGACGCGGACCTTTGCCACAACTCTCCTGTCTCGGCCCACCCGAAACAGGGAGGACCGTCTTTAGTGCTGGGTGCTCATCGCTGGGTACTCATCGGGTGCCCATCGGCTTCTAACCCGCTTCCTTGTCGACGATTCGTGCGGTGTTCGTGCGGTACTGGCGCGGTTCGGCCGTCGCGGCGCGTGGTGTGCCGCAGGCCGGGACCGCCGACTGACGATGACTGGCGATGACTGACGACGGGTCAGTCTTCCCTGTCGAGATGGGCTCGGGCTCCGGCGAGGTCCACGGGACCTGCGAGACGCAGGGCCCGGGGGAAGGCTCGTCGACGCTCGGCCAGCTCGAGGCAACGCCGAGCATCGTGGAGCCAGGCGCCGCGCCCCGGGAGCGACCGGCCGACGTCGACGACGAGCCGAGGCTCCGGGACGTCGGCCTGGTCCACCACGAGGCGGAGAAGAACAGACCGCAGGTCACGCTCCCGGCAACCGACGCACGTTCGAACGGGCGCATGAGCGCCTGAAGGGTCGTGTGACGGTGTCCGGACTCGTGGCCCAGTCAAGGACAGTCTAGCGCGCCCGCTCACCTGGTGTTACCCGTTTCCGCCACCGGTGCCCGGCCCCTCCCCCTCGTCGGAGGTCTCGACGGCGCGGGCGCTCGTCGCTCCGGCGTGGTCTCCCTCGTCCGAGCGGATGTCGATGCGCCACCCCGTGAGCTTCGCGGCGAGCCGGGCATTCTGCCCTTCCTTGCCGATCGCGAGGGAGAGCTGGAAGTCCGGCACGACCACGCGGGCGGCACGAGCCTCGGCGTCCACGACGGTGACGGACGTCACACGGGCCGGGGACAGGGCGCTGGCCACGAACGCGGCCGGGTCGTCGCTGAAGTCGACGATGTCGATCTTCTCGCCGTGGAGCTCGGCCATGACGGCGCGGACGCGTGCGCCCATGGGGCCGATGCAGGCGCCCTTGGCGTTGAGCCCCGCGACGCGCGAGCGCACCGCGACCTTGGACCGGTGGCCGGCCTCGCGGGCGATCGCCATGATCTCGACCGAACCGTCCGCGACCTCGGGCACCTCGAGCTCGAACAGCTTGCGCACGAGGTTCGGGTGGGTCCGGCTCAGCGTGATCTGGGGGCCCTTCATGCCGCGCGCCACGTCCAGGACGTAGGCGCGCAGGCGCTCGCCGTGGACGTAGTCCTCGGTCGGCACCTGCTCGTGCGGCGGCAGGAGCGCCTCGGTGCCGCCCACGTCCACGAGGACCATGCGCGGGTCGTTGCCCTGCTGGATGACGCCCGCCAGGACCTCACCCTCCTTGCCGCGGAACGTGCCGAGGATCTGGTCGTCCTCGGCGTCGCGCAGCCGCTGCACGATCACCTGGCGCGCGGTCGCGGTCGCGATGCGGCCGAAGTCCTTGGGCGTGTGGTCGAACTCGGGCCCGAACACCGGAGCCCGGTAGCGCCGGACCGGCTGGCCGTCCTCGTCGAGCTCGGGCTCGTCGTCCTCCTCGGCCGGGAGCTCCTCGCGGGCCCAGACCGTGACGTGGCCCGTGCGGCGCTCGAGCTCGACCCGTGCCCGCGCGTACGCGTCGGGCGTCCGGTGGTAGGCGGAGAGCAGCGCCTGCTCGATCGCCGCCACCAGGATGTCGAGGCTGATGTCCTTCTCGCGCTCCAGCAGGCGCAGCGCGCTCATGTCGATGTCCATCGATCAGACCTCCTCGTCGTTCGGGGCGTCGGCCCCGGGGTTCGCGTCAACAGCCATCTCCGGGCCGAGGTCCACCTCGAGGGCGCGCTTGAGCTCGACCTGGATCGCCCCACGGACCACGTCGGCGAGCGCGACGGACTCCACGGTGGCGTCGGTGAGCAGCAGGTTCCCGTCCTCGACGTCCCGCAGACGGCCTTCGACGGTCCCGCCGTCCTGCAGCGCGAGGCGCACGACGCGCCCGCGGGCGCGCTTGAAGTGGCGCAGCTCGGTCAGCGGGCGGGAGGTGCCGGGGGTCGAGATCTCGAGCGTGTAGGCGCCCGGGAAGGCGTTCGACGCGTCGAGCGCGGTGTTGATGTCGCGCGAGACCTCGGCGACGCGGTCCAGGTCGAGGTTGCCCAGGGCGTCCTCGGGGAGGTCCAGCGTGATGCGGACTACCGAGCGGCTTCCGGCCAGGGTGACGGTCACGTCCTCCAGGTACAGGTCTGCGGCCTGTACGACCGGTTCCACGACCCGGCGGACCCTGTCCGCCCCGGCGTGCTTCGCCTTGTTCATCTCTCGGTCTCCCGTCGGCTCCCACTGCCCACCGGGCAAGGATTCGACCGGTGTGTTGTTGTACGGGATCAGCCTAACGACTCACCCGGCTGGAACGTGACATCATCACCCTCGATGACTGCCGAACCTGCTCCGCGCCCGCGCCGCTCGAGCCCCCCGGACACCGCCCCAGCGTCCTCTTCGTCACGTTTTCCGCGGCGGAGCGCCGCGGGGCGCCCGTCCGTGCGCCGCGGTGTGGTGGCGATCGTCACGTCGCTCGCGCTGCTCGTGGTCGCCGGATGCGGCCTGCGGCTCGAGACCCCGCCCCCGACCGAGCCGGTCCCGGACGCCCAGGAGACACTGCGCCGGGTCGCCGTCGAGGGCGCGCTGCTCGTGGGCGACCTCGCCGACGCGGCGGCCGCGACGTCGTCGGGCCTCGACCAGGCGGCGCTCGACGCCCTGACGAGCACGAGCACCTCCGCCGACGAGCACGTGACCCAGCTGGGCGGCGTCTACGACTCGGGGCTCCCCGAGCCCGACCAGGACGGCGACGCGCCGACGTCGGGCGCGACGGACGCACCGACGGGCCCCACGACCGCGACCCCCGCAGAGGTCGTCGACGCCCTCGCGACCTCGGCGACCGCGCTGCGCGGGACGGCCGACCAGTCCGAGGACGGTGCGTTCGCGCGTCTGGTCGCCTCGGTCGCGGCGTCGCAGGACGCCTCGGCGCGACAGGTGGCGGCGACGACGGGCACCGCCCTGCCCGACTCGCTCGTCACCCCGGCGGGCCTGCTCGTCCCGGAGGCCGCACCGTCGGGCCTGAGCGCGACCGACCTGTCCACGATCATCGAGGCCGAGGACGCGGCGGGGTACGCGTTCGAGCTCCGGGCGGCCCTCGCCGACGGCGAGCTGCGCGACGCCGCGCTCGGGCGCGCGGTGCTGCACCGCGCCAGGGCCGAGGCATGGGCCCAGGCCGCGGGCACGGCGGGCGGGCCGCAGGACCCCCGCCGTGTCGCCTACACGGTCCCGCCCGACGTCCCGACGCCGGAGCTCGCCGCGCAGCTCGAGACCTCGCTCGCGCAGTCGTACGCCGCGCTCACGGGCGAGGCGGGCACCGGGACGCGTCTTCCGCTCGTCGACCTGCTGGTCGAGGCGAACCTCGCCGCGATCGGGTGGGGCGCCCCCGTGAGCGCGTTCCCCGGCCTGCCCGAGCAGGAGAGCCGGACGCCCGCGGCCGGCTGACGGTCGGCACCACCAGCGCCGGGGCACGCGCGGCACAGCACGAGGCGGGCCGGGCCCGGGAGCGACGAACGCTCCCGGGCC
>NZ_JACSQE010000007.1:83594-95703 GCF_014836745.1 Oerskovia gallyi | reverse complement strand
CCCCCCCCCCCCCCCCCCCCCCCCCCCCCCCCCCCCCCCGCGTCTGCCGCGAGCTTACGCGAGCAGCTCGGCGACCTGGTCGGTCACGAGGTCGACCACGTCGGCGACCGGCACCTGCACGGCCTCGCCGCCCTGGCGCGGGCGCACCTCGACGACGCCGTCCGCGAGCCCACGACCCACGACCACGACGAGCGGGGCGCCCAGGAGCTCGGCGTCCTTGAACTTCACGCCGGGCGAGACCTTGGGGCGGTCGTCGTACAGGACCTCCACGCCGCGTGCCGAGAGCTCGGCCGTGAGCGACGCGGCGGCCTCGAAGACCGCCTGGTCCTTGCCCGTGGCGACCACCTGGACGTGCATGGGGGCGACGTGCGCGGGCCACGCGAGGCCTGCCTCGTCGTGGTTCGCCTCGGCCAGCGCGGCGAGCGCGCGCGTCACGCCGATCCCGTACGAGCCCATGGTCACGACGACCTGCTTGCCGTTCTCGTCGAGGACCGTCAGGCCCAGGGCCTGCGCGTACTTGCGTCCCAGCGCGAAGATGTGGCCGATCTCGATGCCGCGCGCGAGCTCGAGCGGGCCCGAGCCGTCGGGCGCGGGGTCGCCCGCACGGACCTCGGCGGCCTCGATCGTGCCGTCGGCCGTGAAGTCACGCCCGGCGACCAGGTCGAACACGTGCCTGCCGTGCTGGTTCGCGCCCGTGATCCAGCGCGTGCCCTCGACGACACGCGGGTCCAGGAGGTAGCGCACGGCCGAGTGCGACGTCTCGGGCGTCTTGCCCTCGGCCGGCACGGTCACCTGGGGGCCCTGCGGGCCGAGCACCTCGGGCCCGATGTACCCCTTGACGAGCTCGGGGTGCGCGGCGAAGTCGGTCTCGCCCGCGGGCTCGACCTCGGCGGGCTCGACCGACGCCTCGAGGCGCTTGAGGTCGACCTCGCGGTCACCGGGCAGGCCCACGACGAGCACCTCGCGGCGCCCGTCCGGGTGCGTGAGCGCGAGCACGACGTTCTTGAGCGTGTCGGCCGCCGTCCACTCGCGGTCGGGGCGCGGGAAGCGCGCGTTGGCGAGCGCGACGAGCGAGTCGATCGTCGGGGTGTCCGGCGTGTCCTCGACGTGCGCCGCGGGCGCGTCGTCGAAGGGCAGGGCCTCGGGCACGGGCGTGACGACGGCCTCGACGTTGGCCGCGTAGCCGCCGGGCGAGCGCACGAACGTGTCCTCGCCGATCGCGGTCGGGTTGAGGAACTCCTCGCTGCGCGAGCCGCCCATGGCCCCGGACGTCGCGGCCACGATCACGTACTCGAGGCCCAGGCGCGTGAAGATCCGCTGGTAGGCGGCACGCTGGTTCTGGTACGAGGCCTCGAGCCCCTCCTCGGTCACGTCGAACGAGTACGCGTCCTTCATGATGAACTCGCGGCCACGGATGAGGCCCGCGCGCGGGCGTGCCTCGTCGCGGTACTTCGTCTGGATCTGGAACAGCGTGAGCGGCAGCTCCTTGTAGGACGAGTACATGTCCTTGACGAGGAGCGTGAACATCTCCTCGTGCGTGGGCGCGAGCAGGTAGTCGCCGTCCTTGCGGTCCGTGAGGCGGAACAGGTTCGCCCCGTACTCGTCCCAGCGGCCCGTGGCCTCGTAGGGCTCGCGCGGCAGCAGCGCCGGGAAGTGGACCTCCTGGCCGCCCGCGTCCTCCATCTCCTCGCGGACGATCGCCTCGACCTTGGCGAGCACGCGCAGACCCAGCGGGAGCCAGGTGTAGATGCCGGGGGCGGCACGACGGATGTAGCCGGCGCGCACGAGGAGCTTGTGGCTCGCGACCTCGGCGTCGACCGGGTCCTCGCGCAGCGTCCGCAGGAACAGGGAGGTCATCTTGAGGGGCTTGACGGGGGGACCGACCACCCGGCTGGAGGCTGAAGACATGGGCCCGATCCTACCGTCGCGGGCACCGCTCCCCCGCAGGGTCTGCGCCCTGCCCGCTCGCGGGACCCCGTCGCCCACGGGACGCCGCCGGTGCGTACCGGCGCCCGAACGGGCACCATGGAACCGTGCCCGAGCTGCCCGAGGTCGAGGCGCTCGTCCGATTCCTCGACGAGCGCGCGACGGGTCGCGTCGTCGTGGCGGCGGACCTGGCCTCGATCGTGGCCCTCAAGACGTTCTCTCCCCCGCTGTCCGCCCTGGTGGGCGGCACGGTCACGGGGGCCGCGCGCCACGGCAAGTGGCTCGACCTCGCGGTCACGGTGCCCGACGACGAGCTCCACCTGGTCTTCCACCTCGCCCGGGCGGGGTGGTTGCGCTGGTCCGAGGACGCGCCGACGACGCCCGTGCGCCCCACGTCGAGCCGCGGCGGCGTGCGAGCCGTGCTCGCGCTGCGGATCCGTCTCGACGACGGGTCGGGGTTCGACCTCACCGAGGCCGGCACCCGCAAGCGGCTCGCGGTCCACCTGGTCCACGACCCGACCGAGGTGCCCGCGATCGCGACCCTGGGCGTCGAGCCCCTGGGACCCGACTTCACGCGCGAGCGGCTGGCCGAGCTGCTGGGCGCCCGCAACCAGCAGATCAAGGGACTGCTGCGCGACCAGCGCCTGATCGCCGGGATCGGGAACGCCTACTCCGACGAGATACTGCACGCCGCCCGGACCAGCCCGTTCCGCCTGACCCGCAGCCTCGACGCCGACGACGTGGCCCACCTGCACGACGCGGTCCGGGGCGTGCTCACCGAGGCCGTCGCGACGTCGTCGGGCAGGCCGGCGGCCGAGCTCAAGGACGCCAAGCGGCGCGGCATGCGCGTGCACGGGCGCACGGGCGAGGCCTGCCCGGTGTGCGGGGACGTCGTGCGCGAGGTCTCGTTCGCCGACCGGAGCCTGCAGTACTGCGCCACCTGCCAGACCGGTGGCCAGGTCCTCGCGGACCGGCGCATGTCGAAGCTCCTGAAGTAGGCCTCAGAACAGGACGGTCGCGAACGTCCCGACCTGCTCGAACCCGACGCGCCGATACGTCGCGAGCGCACGCTCGTTGTACGCGTTGACGTAGAGCGAGACGATCGGCGCGATCTCGCGGCGCGTGATCTCCACGACCGCGGCCATGCCCGACTCGGACAGGCGCCGACCCCGGAACCGGGGGTCGACCCAGACGCCCTGCACCTGCGCGACCTCGGGCGTGACCGCCCCGAGCTCGGCCTTGAACACCACGACGCGCTCGGGCGCGAGACCGGCCAGCGGGTCGTGCGCGAGCGGAGCCCCCGACCCGGGGGGCGGCGGGGAGGCCGCCGCACCACCGTCGACCCGCACGAACGAGCGCCCCGACGTGATCAGGCCCCGCACACGGTCCGCGTACGCGTTGCCGCCCGCGGCGACCGGCGAGTACCCGACCTCCTCGACGAACATGCGCACGCACGCCGGCAGGACCAGCGGCAGCTCGGCCGGCACCGACCGGCGGACCGACGGGTCCGGCTCGACGTCGGGCGCCCGGTCGATCATGAGGGACGGCTGGTCGTCCCGGACGTCCCGGGCCGCCGGCCAGTGCTCCGCCAGGCGGTCCCACAGGCCCAGGGCAGCAGGACGCTCGCCCACGATCGACGACGCACGACGCCCGAACCGGCGCGCGAGCGCGGCGAAGGCGTCGAGCGCCTCCGCCCGGTCCCCCTCCGACGGGACGACCGGTACCAGGTTGGCCCCCGCCCAGCAGATCGCCACGAGAGGCCCCTGGACAGGAAAGCCCCAGACCTGACCCCCGCTCTGCGAGAGCCGGGCTGCCTCGACGATGCGAGAGGCCGCGAGCACCGACCCCACAGGGTCCAGGGCGCACACCCGCAGCGCCTCCGCGACGTCCGCATCGCCCAGGACCCGGGCAGCCTGCGGCCGGGACCACGGCCCCGGAGGGTGCCAGCGCGCCATGGCCGTCGACTCAGCCGACGGTGACGACGGGCGGACCGGCCTGTGCGTCGTTCTCCGGCGTCATGGTCTCGGCGATCCGCATCGCCTCTTCGATGAGCGTCTCGACGATCATCGACTCGGGCACGGTCTTGACGACCTCGCCCTTGACGAAGATCTGCCCCTTGCCGTTGCCCGACGCGACGCCGAGGTCCGCCTCACGAGCCTCACCCGGGCCGTTCACGACACAGCCCATGACCGCGACGCGCAGCGGGACCTCCATGCCCTCGAGTCCCGCGGTGACCTTCTCGGCGAGCGTGTAGACGTCCACCTGGGCACGGCCGCACGACGGGCACGAGACGATCTCCAGCTTGCGTGGTCGCAGGTTGAGCGACTGCAGGATCTGGATGCCGACCTTGACCTCCTCGACCGGCGGGGCCGAGAGCGAGACACGGATCGTGTCGCCGATGCCCTTGCTCAGCAGCGCGCCGAAGGCCGTGGCCGACTTGATGGTGCCCTGGAACGCGGGGCCCGCCTCGGTCACGCCGAGGTGCAGGGGCCAGTCGCCGCGCTCGGAGAGCAGCTCGTAGGCCCGCACCATGACCACGGGATCGTTGTGCTTGACCGAGATCTTGAAGTCGTGGAAGCCGTGCTCCTCGAACAGCGACGCCTCCCAGACCGCCGACTCGACGAGCGCCTCCGGCGTGGCCTTGCCGTACTTCGCGAGCAGGCGGGGGTCGAGCGAGCCCGCGTTCACGCCGATGCGGATCGAGGTGCCCGCGTCCGCGGCGGCGCGGGCGATCTCCTTGACCTGGTCGTCGAACTTGCGGATGTTGCCCGGGTTCACGCGCACCGCGGCGCAGCCCGCGTCGATCGCCGCGAACACGTACTTCGGCTGGAAGTGGATGTCGGCGATGACGGGGATCTGGGACTTCCTCGCGATCGCCGGCAGCGCGAGCGCGTCGTCCTGGCTCGGCACCGCGACCCGCACGATGTCGCAGCCGGACGCGGTCAGCTCGGCGATCTGCTGGAGGGTCGCGTTGATGTCCGTGGTCGGGGTCGTGGTCATCGACTGGACGCTCACGGGGGCGTCGCCGCCGACGTCGACCTTGCCGACCTTGATCTTGCGCGTCTTGCGGCGCGGCGCGAGGACCGGCGGAGGTGCTGCTGGCATGCCGAGGCTGATGGGTACGCTCACGCACCTAGTATCCCCCGTCCGACCCCCCGGCCGCGCCCGACGCCGTTCCCCGCCCCGCTCCGCACACGACTCTTCGCGAGATCTTCACGGGACCGCAGGCGCAGGTCAGGTGATGCGGATCGGGTTGACGATGTCCGCGTAGATCAGCAGCACCCCCATGCCGAGCAGGACGACCCACATCGCCAGCCCCAGGGGGACCAGCTTCGCGACGTCCGCGTGCGCGGGGCGCGGACGGCCGCGGACCGTGGCGACCTGCCGCTTGGCCCCCTCGTACAGCGCGCCCGCGATGTGCCCGCCGTCGAGAGGCGGCAGCGGGATGAGGTTGAACGCGAAGAGGGCGATGTTGAGCGCCGCCAGGAGGCTCAGCATGGTCGCCACCCGGTCGACCACGTCGACCTGGTCCGCGCCCACCACGTCGACCGCGATCCGCCCCACGCCCACCGGCCCCATGACGGAGGCAGGGTCACGCTCCTCGCCGCCGAACGTGGACTGCACCACGTCGACCAGCTTGGCCGGCAGCTCGACGATGACCGCTGCCGTCCCCGAGACCTGCGCCCAGATGGCCTCCGGCACCGCGCTGAGCGGCTCCGAGACCCGTTCCTGGGTCGGGGCGATCCCGACGTAGCCCGCGGGCTTGAGCACGGGCTCGCCGTCGTCGTCCGTCACGTACTGCCCGTCGTCCCCGACGACCGGACGGTCGACCTCGGTCGGCGTGATCTCGAGCGTGACACGCTCCCCCGCGCGCTCGACCACGACCGGGACCGTCTGTCCCGCCGCGCCCGTGATCTTGCCGACCAGCGAGTCCCAGGACGTGACCGGTTCGCCGTCGAACGACACGACCGTGTCTCCCGGCTCGATCCCCGCCTCCGCGGCGGGGGTCGCAGGGTCGGTCGTCGTGCACTCGTAGTCCGCCGGTGCCGCGGCGGGCGTCACGCACGCAGGCACCGTCGCGACCGTCGTGGTCGCCTGCGGCGAACCGATCCCGACCAGGACGACGGTCATGAGCACGAACGCGATCACGAGGTTCATGAACGGTCCACCGAACATCACGACGACCTTCTTGGGCACCGAGAGGTTGTAGAACGCGCGCGGCTCCTGCCCGGGAAGGATCTCCTCGGCGCTCATCTCGCGGGCGTCCTGCACCATGCGGCCGAAGAAGCCGTCCGACTGCTTCGCGCCGGGAGGCGCGGGCGGGTACATGCCCACGAGGCGCACGTAACCACCGAGCGGGATCGCCTTGAGCCCGTACTCGGTCTCGCCCCGGGTCCGCGACCAGAGGGTGGGCCCGAAGCCGACGAAGTAGTGGCTCACCCGGACCCCGAACTTCTTCGCCGGGACCATGTGCCCGACCTCGTGCAGGGCGATCGACACGAGGATGCCGACCAGCACGACGAGGATGCCGATCACCGCGGCCATGAGGAGCTCCGTTCAGGGGTGCTGCGAGAAGAAGACCAGTGCTGAGTGCCCGAACCTACCGCCGCTTCCTGCGGGCGGCCTGAGGACCCTCAGGGGCGGGAGGCCCCGTGGGACGCCACCAGGGCCCCGGGCTCAGCGGCGGGCGAGGATCTCGTGGGCCCGCGCCCGGGCCCACGTCTCCGCCGCCGTCACGTCGTCCAACGTGACCGCCGCCCGCGAGGTTCCCCGGTGCTCTCCGAGGACGCGCTCGACCGTCGCGACGATGTCCAGGAAACCGATCCGGCCCTCCAGGAACGCCGCGACGCACTCCTCGTTGGCCGCGTTGTACACCGCAGGGTGCGTCGCGGAGGCCGACGCCGCCTCCCGGGCAAGCCCGACGGCCGGGAAGAGCGCCTCGTCGAGCGGCTCGAACGTCCACGCCGTGGCGCTCGACCAGTCGCAGCCCGCGGCGACCTCCCCCAGGCGGTCCGGCCAGCTCAGGCCGAGCGCGATCGGCAGGCGCATGTCCGGCGGGGACGCCTGCGCGATGGTCGAGCCGTCCACGAACTCGACCATCGAGTGCACGACGGACTGCGGATGCACCACGACGGCGATCTCGTCGGTCGGCACGTCGAACAGCAGGTGCGCCTCGATGAGCTCCAGGCCCTTGTTCATGAGCGTCGCCGAGTTGATCGTGACGACCGGCCCCATGGCCCACGTCGGGTGCGCGAGCGCCTGCTGCGGGGAGACGGCCTTGACGTCGTCACGTGCCCAGCCGCGGAACGGGCCGCCCGACGCCGTCAGCACGAGCCGGCGCACCTCCTCGCGGCGCCCTGAGCGCAGGGCCTGCGCGATCGCCGAGTGCTCCGAGTCGACCGGGACGATCTGGTCCGGACGCTGCCTCGCGTCCTGGACGAGCACGCCCCCCACGACGAGCGACTCCTTGTTGGCCAGCGCGAGCGTCGAGCCCGCGCCGAGCGCGGCGAGCGTGGGGCCGAGGCCCACCGACCCCGTGATGCCGTTGAGCACGACGTCGGAACCAGCCCCCGCGAGCTCGGTCGCCGCGTCCGGGCCGACCAGCACCTCGACCGCCGGAGCGCCGGCGCGCGAGGCCCTCGCGGCCAGCGCGGCCTCGACCTCCACGGCCCGAGCAGGGTCCGCGACCCCGACACGTCGCACACCGAGCGCGACCGCCTGCTGGGCGAGGAGCTCGGCGTTCGCGCCACCGGCCGAGATCGCGTCCACCCGGAACCGGTCGGGGTGACGTGCGATCACGTCGATCGCCTGGGTGCCGATGGATCCGGTCGACCCGAGGAGGGTCACGCTGCGCAGACTCATGGGGACATCCTCCCAGGTGCGCGGAGCGCCCGAGGCGCGCTGCGTCGTCGGGCAGGCCGCACCGAGGGCCTCACTCGACGCCGAGCAGCACCTCGATGGCCCGGGCGAAGAACGCGTCCACGGGCCCCTCGGCGTAGCCGTCCTTGCCGCGACGGCGAGCGAACGTCGAGTTGCGGATCTCGGCAGCCGTGATGGGCTCCTGGCGGTCGAAGTACGCCACGAGACGGTCGCACAGGTCGTCGACGTCGTCCATGTCGTAGCCCCACTCGCCGCGAGCCGCAGGCGCGAAGCGCTCGCCGTCAGGACGCCCCAGACGGCCGTACAGGCTGCGCGCCCGCTCGGCCAGAGCGTTCATCCAGGCCTGCTGGCCGTTGACCGCGACGTACTCGGCACGCTGACGGGCGATGAAAGCCCCCTCCAGGCGATCGAGGGCCGCGTCGACCTCGTGGGTGTCGTACCCGCCGCGGACCAGGTCGAACATCGAGACCTGGATGTCCGTGCTCGTCAGGCGCTCCGGCTTCTTGCCCTCGTAGACCTGACGTGCGTGGTCGAAGAACTCGTCAACCTCTTCCGGGTCGTACCCGTTGCGCACCTTCGAGACGGTGCTGAACAACGCACTCACTCTTCCTCCTCAGCTGCCAGCTGCCCGCACGCACCATCGATGTCACTGCCGCGTGTGTCACGAATAGTGGTCGGAATCCCGTGCCCGCGCAAGCGAGCCACGAACTCGTCCTCCACCTCGCGCTCGCTCGCCGTCCAGATCGAGCCCGGCGTCGGGTTCAGCGGGATGGGGTTCACGTGCACCCAGCCCGAGCCACGAGCCGTGAGCTTCTCGCCCAGCAGGTCCGCACGCCACGCGTGGTCGTTCATGTCCTTGATGAGCGCGTACTCGATGCTGACGCGCCGGCCCGTGACCTCGAAGTAGTTGCGAGCGGCGTCCAGGGTCTCGTCGACCGACCACCGGGTGTTGATCGGGACCAGCTCGCTGCGCAGGTCGTCGTCGGGGGCGTGCAGCGAGAGCGCGAGCGTGACCGGGATGCCCTCGGCCGACAGCTTGTTCATCGCCGGGACCAGCCCCACGGTCGAGACCGTGATGTTGCGCGCCGACATGCCCAGGCCCTCGGGGGCGGGCGCGACGAGCTGCCGGATCGTGCCCATGACGGCCTTGTAGTTGGCCATCGGCTCGCCCATGCCCATGAAGACCAGGTTGTTGAGCCGGGCCGGGCCGCCGGGGATGTCGCCGTCGGCGAGCGACTTCGCGGCCGAGCGCACCTGCTCGACGATCTCCGCGGTCGACAGGTTGCGCGTCAGGCCGAGCTGGCCCGTCGCGCAGAAGGGGCACGCCATGCCGCACCCGGCCTGGCTCGAGACGCACAGCGTCGACCGGTTCGGGTAGCGCATCAGGACCGACTCGACCTTGGCCGCGTCGAAGAGCTTCCAGAGCGTCTTGACGGTCGTCCCGCCGTCGGCCTGCATGACGCGCGCCGGGGTGAGGAGCGGCGGCATGAGGTTCTCCACGAGCAGCTTCCGCGTCGCCTGGGGGAGGTCGGTCATGTCCTCGGCGTCGTTCGTGTAGTGCGCGTAGTAGTGCGTCGCGAGCTGCTTGGCGCGGAAGGGCTTCTCCCCCAGCTCGACGACCGCGGCCGTGCGCTCCTCCGGGGAGAGGTCGGCGAAGTGGCGCGGGGGCTTCCCGCGACGAGGTGCCGACATGACGAGCGGCAGCGGCTTCGATTCGACGGACGGGCGAACAGACATGAGAAGGATCCAGAGGTTGGAGCGGGTGGAGCAGGTCAGCGCACCGCGCCGGGTCGACGCGTCAGGTGCGCTCGTGCGAGCGTGCCGGTGCGTTCTCACGCGGTCCGGCACGCGCGCGTGCGCCCGCGCCCTGCCCTGGCCCTCGCGGGCCGCGCCTCAGAGCGAGACGGAGAGCAGCAGGTACACGAACGGAGCGGTCAGGAGCATGGAGTCCAGGCGGTCGAGGACGCCGCCGTGCCCCGGCAGGAGGGACCCCATGTCCTTCAATTCTAGGTCGCGCTTGATCATCGACTCGGCCAGGTCCCCCACGGTCGCCGTGAGCGGCACCATGATGCCGAGCGCGACACCGATCACGGGGCTCGCGCCGAGCCCGTAGACCGCGCCCACGACACCGATCGCCGTCGCCAGGACGAACGAGCCCGCCAGGCCCTCCCAGCTCTTCTTGGGACTGATCGAGGGAGCCAGCGGATGACGGCCGAACAGGACCCCGGCGACGTACCCGCCGACGTCGTTCGACACCGCCAGCAGGATGAACAGCAGGACCTGGATCCGGCCGTTGTCCGGGTTCGCGAGCATCATCATGACGAACCCCGCCATGAACGGCAGGTAGGCCGTCGCGAAGGTCCCCGCGGCCGCGTCGCGCACCGCGGCCGTGCCCGAGCCGTCGATGACCCGCCAGACCACGACGCCCGCCACGGTCAGCACGAACGAGACCATGAGGGCCTCGGGGCCCGAGTAGTACGACGAGATCAGGATTCCCGCAGCCCCCACCAGGAGCGGCAGGAGCGGCAGGTGGATGTCGCGGCGCAGGAACGCCTGCTTCAGCTCCCACAGCGCAGCCCCGACCGCGGCGGTCGCCAGCAGCACGAAAGGCTCCGGGCGGAAGGCCAGCGAGGCCCCCACCAGGACGAGGAGCCCGACCCCGACGGAGATCGCCTTGGGCAGGTCGCGTCCGGCCTTCGGCGTGCGCCGGGGCCGGGACGCGACCGCATCACTTGTCATCGGTGCGTTCGGACTTCTGCATCAGACCTCGAGGAGCTCGCTCTCCTTGCCGGCGAGGAGCGCGTCGATCGTGTCGACGTGGCTCTTCGTGAGTGCCTCGAGCTCCTTCTCGGCGCGCGTGCCCTCGTCCTCGCCCGCCTCGCCGTCCTTGACGATGCGGTCGAGCTGCTCCTTGGCACGGCGGCGCACGTTGCGCACCGAGACGCGCGCGTCCTCGGCCTTGCCCTTGGCGAGCTTCACGTAGTCGCGGCGACGCTCCTCCGTGAGCACGGGGAGCACCACCCGGATGATGTTGCCGTCGTTGCTGGGGTTCACCCCGAGGTCCGAGTCCCGGATGGCCTTCTCGATCGCGCTGAGCGCGGTCTTGTCGAAGGGCGAGATCACGATCGTGCGGGCCTCGGGCGTGTTGAACGAGGCGAGCTGCTGGAGCGGCGTCGGAGCGCCGTAGTACTCGACCGTGATCTTGTTGAACATCGCGCCGCTCGCACGTCCCGTGCGAATGTTCGCGAAGTCCTCCTTGGCGACCTCGATCGCCTTGTCCATCTTCTCTTCGGCCTCGAGGAGGGTCTCGTCGATCACCAGTGCTCCTTCGTCGTGCGTTGCTGGGCTAGCCGTCCTGCGCCGCACGGGGCGGCGCACCCGGGTTCGCGGCGCGGTCCGGGTCGTTCGTCGGTCGTCCGGTCAGTTCGTCGTGACCAGTGTCCCGATATTGTCCCCCAGCAGCGCGCGGGTCACGTTGCCCGGCTCGCTCATCCCGAAGACCCGCATCGTCACGTCGTTGTCGCGGCACAGGCTCAGGGCGGTGGCATCCATGACCGCCAGGTCCTTGACGAGCGCGTCGGTGTACGTCAGGTGGTCGAGCTTCACGGCGTCCGGGTTGGTGCGCGGGTCCGCGGTGTAGACACCGTCGACACCGTTCTTGCCCATGAGGACCTCCTGGCAGTGCGTCTCGAGGGCGCGCTGGGCGGAGACGGTGTCGGTCGAGAAGTACGGCATGCCCGCTCCCGCGCCGAAGATCACGACACGGCCCTTCTCCAGGTGGCGGATCGCGCGCAGCGGGATGTACGGCTCGGCGACCTGCCCCATGGTGATCGCGGTCTGCACGCGGGTGTCGACCCCGGCCTGCTCGAGGAAGTCCTGGAGCGCGAGGCAGTTCATGACCGTGCCCAGCATGCCCATGTAGTCGGCGCGGGCGCGGTCGAGGCCGCGCTGGGAGAGCTCGGCGCCGCGGAAGAAGTTGCCGCCACCGACGACGATGGCGACCTCGACGCCCTGACGGACGGCATCGGCGATCTCGCCGGCCACCCGCTGCACGACGTCCGGCGCGAGGCCGATCTGTCCGCCCCCGAAGGTCTCCCCGGAGAGCTTGAGCAGCACCCGACGTGCGGGGGTCTTGGTCTCGATCTTGTCGCCCATGTGCCGAGCCACCTGTCCTTCGTCGTTCCGATCTCCCGGGGTCTGCCCCAGGACGTACCGGGGACGGTCGTGCTCGTCGTCCCCGGGTGGTGCGTGTGCACCGGGACCCACCGGGTCCCGGTGCGCGGTGGGCCCCGCGCCCCGCGGC